>CAXSGV010000601.1:0-3991 GCA_964236615.1 uncultured Polyangiaceae bacterium | reverse complement strand
GGTGGCGCGTTCGGAAGGACGGCACTCTGTTCTGGGCCAACGTCGTGATCACGGCGCTGCGCAACGAGGCCGGTATTCTGGTGGGCTTCGCGAAGGTCACGCGCGATCTCACCGAGCGAAAACAGACCGAAGAGAAGCTCCGCGCGCTCGCCGCCGAGAAGGCAGCCCTCGCCGAAAAGGCAGCGGTCCAAGAATTCCAGGAGCGATTCCTCGCAGTCCTCGGTCACGACCTGCGCAATCCGCTCGCCGCGATCGAGATGGGCACGAGCCTTCTTCGCGGGCAAACCACTGGAGCCGCGCCCACGCGCATTCTCGACAAGGTCGAGGCAAGCTCCCGCCGGATGACACGGATGATTGAGCAGATTTTGGATCTCACACGGACCCGTCTCGCCGGTGGCCTCGAGATGGTTCGCACCACGATGGACCTGCGCGCGACCCTCACTGCGGTCATCGACGAGCTGCGGACGGCTCATCCCACCCGGACCGTCGTGCTCCGTTGTCCTGCGCTTCCCGGAAGCTGGGACGCCGATCGCCTCGAGCAGGTCTTCTCGAACATCATCGGCAACGCGATTCATTACGGCTCCCCCGAGACGCCGGTCACGATCGCCGGTCGCCTCGACGGTGACCTCGTCTCCATCGACGTGCACAACGACGGCCCACCGATTCCAGCTGATCTCTTGCCGGAGCTTTTCAGCCCGTTCCGACGTGGCACGCGCGACAGCCGCACCGCCAAGACGGCGGGGCTCGGCTTGGGTCTCTACATCTCGCGTGAGATCGTGGACGCGCACGGCGGCGAAGTCGTCGTCGACTCGAGCGCGACCGGCGGTACGACCTTGAGCGTTCACCTGCCGCGTGTCGCGGCCCCGCCTCGAAAGGAGGCGACGACCCAATGAACCACACCGTGCTGTTGGTGGAAGACGAAGTAGAGCTCCGCGAGCTGATGCAGGAAGCGCTCGAGCTGAGTGGCTACCTCGTCGTGACGGCGGCCGACGGTCAGGAGGCGCTCGACGTGCTTCCGCGCATCGACCACCTCTGCGTGGTGCTGCTCGATCTCTTGATGCCCCGCATGAACGGCTGGGACTTCTTCGCGAAGATGCGCGCGAACCCGTTGCTCGCCCACGTGCCGGTCATCGTGCACTCGTCCGAGCCCGCCGACGCGCCGGCCGGCGTGACCCGTGTTCTGCAAAAGCCAGTGAAGCTCGAGCGGCTTCTCGCCATCGTGCAGGAGTACTGCGCGCGCCAAACGTGAGTCTCCGGCACCCACGAGCGACGCTCCGATGACGACGCTTCACGATCGCCTCGGCGCGCTCGCGGCGTGGGCAGCCACGAAGCCCGCGCGCCGTTTCTTCTTCAAGCGCAAGGCGCTGAAGGACGTCGCCATCACGAGCGAGGACGGCATCGTTCTCGGCGGCTGGCTGGCGGACGTTCCCGACGCGCGCGGTACCGTCGTGATCGGGCACGGCTACCGCGATGACCGCCGCCAGATGCTCCGCCTCGTGCCCGCTCTGGCGGCGCTCGGGTTGCGCGCGCTGCTGATCGACTTTCGCGCGCATGGCCGCAGCGGCGGCGCGCGGATCACGATTGGCATCGAGGAAGCGCGTGACGTGCGAGCCGCGCTCGCCTGGGCGAAAGACCTCGGCGGCCCCGTGTCGTACGTGGGCTTCTCGATGGGTGCCGCGGCCTACCTGCTTGCGGGCGTCGAAGCGCACTGCGCGGTGATCGATTCACCTTACGACACGCTCTCGCAAGCGATCGCGGTGCGAGGCGCGTTCATCCGCGCGCCGAGCGCCTTGCTCGATGCGTTTCGGCGCGCGAAGGAGGCGCGTTGTGAGCTCGTGGTCGAGGAGATCCGCCCGGTCGACGCCGCGGCCAAGCTCGCGCGGCCGACGCTGCTGGTGTTCGCGCGCGGCGACGCGTGGATCGGAAGCGAAGCACGCGCGCGCTTCCGTACGACGATGTCTCCGTGCTGCGAGTACCTCGAGGTCGACGGTGGGCACGACAGCCACTTCGATACGGGCTGGATTGTTCACGTGGGGCGCTTCCTGGACCAACACACCCGCTAGCGTCCGCTTCTCATTGCGCGAGGCTCGCAGTAGCGTTCGTTTTGCGGTGATGAAGAAGCTTTGGCAGCGACTCCTCGACGAGAACAGAAAGCGCGATGCGCGCCCCGCTCCCGCACCGGACGCGCCCGAGCGCATCGCTGCGACTGAAGCGTGGTTACGCGTACCGCTGCCCGACGATTATCGCGCTTTCCTGGGCGAGGTCGGTCGCGTGACGTGGCCGATGGAGATCGGCAACGTGCTCGACTTCAAAGCCCAGGACTGGCCACCGGGCTTCGTCCCTTTTGCGCGCGACGACGCGATGGCGCACGGCTTTTTGCTCAAGCCGCGTCGTGTCGAATTCGACGACCTCGCGAAGGACCTTCGCTCGAAGGCAGCGGAGCTCGACGACGACCTCGCCGCGGCCCGCGAAAAAGGTGACCGTCCCGAGGAGGAGCTCGAAGAGATCGAGGCCGAAGCGAGCGCATTTCGCCGCGAAGCCGACGAGATCGACGAGCGCGCTGCCGAGCGGGCAGCCAGGCCGAAGACGAACGATCTCCGCATCGACATGGTGTCGCTCACGGATCGCGAGCTCATGGAGCTCGGTCCCGACGAGGAGGACGACGTGACGCCGTTTTCGTCATGGCTCGAGCACGCAATGGAAGATGCGATCGCCGACGAAAAATACGAGCTCGCACGCCGCGCCACGCCGCCGCCATCGGAGCCCGAGACGGAGACGGGGGAGGATGGGGCGCTGCGCCGAGCGCTCGATCTCGTCGATCGACTCGTCGCCGCGGAGCAGCTCGAGGTAGGCGCCGGCTTCGACGACACCGCCTGCGCCGCGGCGCTCGTGCCGGTGTTCGGTGACGCCTCGCAGATCCTCGACGTGCTCGTCGAGCTGCCTGGCGTCGAAGAGGTGTTCGCGTCGGAGGACGATGTCGAGTCGCTGCTCTCGTCGCTCGCCGAATGAGCGCCGCGCTCGTCGCCCTGAAGCACGCGGCGATGAGAGATCAGTCGTAGACGATGCAGGACACGGTCGTCTGCGGGAGCGCGACGGTGAGCGCGCACGCCGCGGCGATCGATGCGTCGTCGAGGGTGCCGCTCGCGCTTCCATCGCCGAGCCGGTACCGGCACGTCGTCACGCCGAGCTCGGCGCTCCCACACACGAAACCTGGGGGCAGGCTGCTCGCGTCGAGCTCGAACACGGAGATCTGAAGGAGGTCGCAGAAGGTCCCGTTCGCCGGCGCGAAGCACTGGTTGTTCCCGCCGCGTCCCTGCACGTAGTGGAAGTGCTCCGGGTCGCACGCGCCGCCGCCGGGCGCGGTCGTGTAAGTCGAGCCAGGGCAGCGGCCTCCGCCGTCGGCGAGAAAGCCGTCACGGAGCGCGAGCGCGTCGTTGGACGTGGCGTCCGCCAACGCGTCCACCAAGGCATCGGGTGAGGCATCGCTCGGCGATTCGACGTCAGGCGCGGCGTCGACGTCGGGTTCGAAGTCATCGGGGCTCGTACGATCGCAGGCGGCCACGATCCAGGTGGCGACACCGACAGCGGCGAGGCAAACGAAAGCGCGGCGCATGGGGCGCAGTATGGGCGATGATCGGCTTCCAAGCGAGGAGACGCGATGGTCGAGAGCGATCAACTGGGCGAAGGAACTGTCGCTGTCGACCCCGCGACGATGGCGACGGTCGTCCGGCGGCATCCCACGCCGAGCGACGCGCGCACCGTCGACGAGCTCTACGCGATCGTCGCGCGCGCTTTCGAAGCGTGGTGGGAAGTGGACGGTCAGAGGTTTCGCAAGCTGTACCTCGAGCGCGTGAAAGATCCCGAGATCATCCAGGCGCGAACCGCGCGGCTCGATCGCCTCGACCGAGCGCGTGAGGACTTCAGCGCATGCAAGAAGACGGGCCGCGACCCCCGGACCGAGGCCACCTACGGCGGTCAGCTCTACGAAATT
>CAXSGV010000600.1:0-4004 GCA_964236615.1 uncultured Polyangiaceae bacterium | reverse complement strand
GCGAGGTCGTCCTGATCGGCCACTCCGACGGAGCCTCGATCGCGCTGATCGCCGCGGCGCTCGACCGGCGTGTGCGCGGGCTCGTGCTCGAAGCGCCGCACGTGTTCGTCGAGGACGTGTCGATCGCGAGCATCGCCAAGGCAAAGGAGGCTTACGAGCACGGCGACCTTCGCGCCGGCCTCGCGAAGTACCACGCGCATGTCGACGTGACCTTTCGCGGATGGAACGACGCGTGGCTCGATCCCGACTTCCGATCGTGGAACCTCGAGCAATACTTGCCGTCGATCACGGTGCCCGTGCTCGTGATCCAGGGCGAGAACGATCCGTACGGCACCCGCGCCCAGGTCGACGCGATCGCGCGCGGCACCCGCGATCGCGTGGACACGTTGCTGCTGCCCGCGTGCGGTCACGCTCCGCATCGCGATCAGGCTGAGGCCACGCTCGACGCGATGGCAGCCTTCATCGTCGGGCTCAGCGCGCCGGGCGGCGCACCGTCGGTTGGCTCACTTCGATGAGCGCCGTGGGCGCGAGCGACAAATACGGCTCGGCGACCGTGACGTCGCCGCCGGGCGAAACGAGCCGCAGGCCGTGCTCACCGCCGTAAACGAGCATCGCCTGGCCGGCGCCCGAATCTTCGACGGTGACGACGTGCGCGGGAACGCGCTCCCCCTCGGCGTTCTCGCCGTCGACGCGCCATACGCCGTCGATGCCCGACTCCGACTCGTAGCGCACCGCCTGGATTGCGCGCGGCTCGCCGACGGCGCGAAAGCGCATCGTGCATCCGTCGGGCAGGGCGTCGTGCTCGTCAACGCGCACGTCGAGGAAGAAGCGGAAGCTCACCAAACGATTCTACGCTTCTCGGGCGACGTGCGTTCGGTTTGCCCGTAGCATGACGCAGTGCGTCTGATCCTGCGCCACCGGACCAAGTACCTCTTTCCTGCCCCAGCTGCGCTCGGCGCGCACGTCGTGCGGCTTCGTCCCGCCAGCCACGTGAAGGCGAAGATCGAGTCTTACGGACTGCGCGTCTCCGAGGGCGGCGACCTCCGCTGGCAGCAGGATCCGTACGGCAACCACGTCGCGCGCATCACGTTCCTTCGCGGTACGCGCTTGCAGGAGCTCGAGCTCGACGTCGAGCTCGCTCTCGACGTCCGGCCCGTGAACCCGTTCGACTTCATGGTCGACGATCGCTACGAGAATGTCCCCTTCACCTACGGAGGCGATCTCGCGGGGGAGCTGCATCCGTTCCTCGATCGCGGCGCCCCCTGCCTCGCGGGCGGGCCGCTCGTCGACGCGTTCTTCGCCGAGCTTCCAGCAATGGGACGCATCGTTCCCATGCTCGCCGACATCACCCAACGCGTCGCGACGCGCACGCGCTACGTCGTGCGCGAAGAGGCCGGCGTGTGGACGCCCGAGCAGACACTCACGGAAGGCCGCGGGAGCTGCCGCGACTCCGCGCTGCTCTTGATCGCTGCGCTGCGTAGCCGCGGCCTCGCGGCTCGCTTCGTCAGTGGCTACCTCATTCAGCTCACTGACGAAGGCATGATCCCCGGCGCGCCGCGCGGCGTCGGAAAAGACGTCGCCGATCTCCACGCCTGGGCGGAGGTCTACTTGCCGGGCGCCGGCTGGATCGGCCTCGACGCGACGAGCGGTCTCTTCTGCGGCGAAGGCCACATTCCGCTCGCCTGCACGGCGTCGCCCTCGCTCGCCGCGCCGATCGAGGGCACGAGCGATCTCGCTGCGAGCGGGTTCTCTTTCGAGCTCACGATCGGTCGCCTCGGCCACGAGCCACGCCCCACCGCACCTTACGAAGAACCGGTTTGGGAGGCGCTGCTCGCGGCTGGCGATCATGCCGACGCGCAGCTCGCGAAGGCAAAGCTCCCGCTGACGATGGGCGGCGAGCCCACGTTCAATGCGCGCGAGGATGTCGACGCGCCCGAGTGGAACGTCGACGCGCTCGGTGAAAGCAAGTGGGCGCACGGCGAGAAGCTCGCGGCGGCGCTCCGCACGCGCCTCGCGCCTCGGTCCGCGGTGCTCGTGCGCCAGGGCAAACACTACCCGGGTGAGCCACTCCCGCGCTGGGCGATTGATCTCGTCGAGCGCACCGACGGCAAGCCCGCGTGGACAGGCCCCGACGGGCTCGGCGAGGACGCCGCGAGCAAGCCCAAACCGACACACGCACAGGCGAGCGCGCTCGCCATCGCGCTTGCTCGCAGACTTGATTTGGCTGCTTTCTTGATTCCGGCACATGAAGACCCCTGGCGTGTCCTCCAGACCGAGGCGAGCCTCCCGGTCGACGTCGATCCCCTTGCGCACGATCTCGACGCACCGGCGGAGCGCCAGCGGCTCGCGCGCATCCTCGGTGGCGGGATGGCGAACGCCGTCGGCTACGTGCTTCCTCTCGCGCGGAAGACGGAGGGCGCCGGCTGGCGGAGCTCGGAGTGGCGGTTCCGACGTGGGCACCTGTTCTTGCTCTTTGGTGACAGCCCGCTCGGCCTTCGCCTTCCCCTCGACACGATCTTGAAGGGTGCGCGTCCGCCGCGACCCCACGAAGAGAAGATCGAGCCGCCCGATCCCCGCGTCGAAGAAGAAGACGAAGAGGACGCTGCGGACGCCGTCGTGAAAACTGCGCTCGCCGTCGAAGCGCGCGGCGACGCGCTGTGCGTGTTCCTGCCGCCGGTCGCCGAAGCGGAAGACTTCTTCGCGCTCGTCGCGCTGGTCGAGGCCGCAGCTGCTGAAGTGAGCGTGACGGTTCGCCTCGAGGGCTACCCGCCGCCGCCTTCACCGCTGGTCGAGCGCATCGCGGTCACGCCCGACCCCGGTGTGCTCGAGGTGAACCTGCCGCCCACGAAGACGACGCGCGAGCACGCCAAGCTCCTCGATACGGTCTTCGATGCCGCACTCCACGCTGGCCTTCACAGCGAGAAGTACCTGATGGACGGTCGTCAGGCAGGGAGCGGCGGTGGTAACCACCAGACGCTCGGCGGGCCCACGCCGCTCACGAGCCCGTTCATCACGCGGCCCGATCTGCTGGCGAGCCTGCTCGTGTTCGTGCAGCACCACCCGTCGCTCTCGTACATGTTCACGGGTCTCTTCGTCGGTCCTACGTCGCAGGCGCCGCGTCTCGACGAAGCCCGCCACGATGCGCTCGCCGAGCCCGAAATTGCGCTCGATCATGCCTTCCTCGCGCGGGACAAGCCGGCCGAGCCCTGGCTGTCCGATCGCCTCTTTCGCAACTTGCTCGTCGATGTGGCAGGCAACACGCACCGCACCGAGATCTGCATCGACAAGCTGTTCTCGCCGCACGGCGCGTTTGGACGCCAAGGCCTCGTCGAGCTGCGCGCATTCGAGATGCCGCCGCACCCGCGCATGGCGGCGGCGCAAGCGATCCTCTTGCGCGCGCTCGTCGCTGCGTTTGCACAGGCGCCTTACCGCGGGCGGCTCGTGCGCTGGGGCACCGAGCTTCACGATCGCTTTCTCTTGCCGCACTTCATGTGGAGTGACTTCGTCGACGTGCTTGCGTGGCTAGCGTCACGTGGCATCGATCTCCCCGCCGACGGCTACCGCCCGTTCCTCGAGCTGCGTTGCCCGATCGTCGGAAGTCTTCAGAGCGGGGACCTCCGCCTCGAGGTCCGCAACGCAATCGAGCCGTGGAACGTGCTCGGCGAAGAGGCGAGCGCGGGCGGCACCTCGCGGTACGTCGACTCCTCGATGGAGCGCATCGAGGTGCGAGTCTCTGGCTTCACACCCGGACGGCACGAGGTGCTCGTCAACGGTCTCGTCCTTCCGCTGCGGCCCACGTCGCTCACCGGCGAGCTGGTTGGCGGCGTGCGCTTTCGCGCGTGGGCACCGCCGCACAGCTTGCAGGCGCACCTCGGCATTCACCACCCGGTGCGTCTCGACGTCGTCGACACATGGGGCAAGCGATCGATCGGCGCGTGCGCGTACCACGTGTGGCATCCGGGCGGCCGCGCGTTCGATGCGCCTCCTCTCACGCGCTTCGAAGC
>CAXSGV010000599.1:0-4036 GCA_964236615.1 uncultured Polyangiaceae bacterium | reverse complement strand
CACCTCATGCACGGCGGCCTGATCGCCGATGCCGTCGCCATCATCTCCTCCGTCGACCCGATCATGGGCGAGGTGGATCGGTAGATGGCTCGGTTCACGGACGCCAACCTCGAGACCGCGCTGGCGAAGCCCGTCGAGAAGCCGGAGCTGCGTTGCGGCATCCCGCACGTCGATCGCCGCGAACGTGCCGGCGCCGCGCGCGCCCGAGAGGATCGCAGGGTGGCGCTGGGCGAGATCCTCGAGCTCCTTCACGAGCAGCGTCCCGGTCGCGCGCACGCTCGACAAGAGCCGGTCGCGATCGATGATCTCGGCGATGACCTCGAGCTGCGCCGCGCGCAGCGGATCGCCGAGGAAGGTGTTGAAGATGCGGTAAGCCTCGGGCGACGCGTACTCCTCGGTCGAGTAGTAGCCACCGAGCTGCATCTTTTTCGAGAACGTGACGATGTCGGGGCAGTCGGCGAGCCCCCACGCGTCGTGCGCCCAGAAGGTGCCGGTGCCGCCGCCGCCGGTCTGCACCTCGTCGACGATGAACGCAACGTCGTGCGTCTTGGTGATGCGGCGAACCTCGCGGAAGAACGCGCAGCTCGCGTGACGGTCGCCGCCCTCGCCCTGGATGGGCTCGACGATGACGCCAGCGATGTTTCCAAGGCCCGCCTTCAACGCGGCGTCGAGCTCGGCGAGTGACGCTGCCTCGGACTCTTTGTTGTGCGCCGCGTTCTCCGCGAGCGGAAAGCGAACGTCGGGGAAGCGAACCTTCGGCCACCCGAACGCGGGGATGTCGACCTTGTGGATCGGCTTGCTACGCGTGAGCGACAGCGCTCCGAGGGTGCGCCCGTGGAACCCGCCTTCGAAGGAGAGGATCGACAGCGCGTTCGCCGACCCTTGCGCGTTCTCCATGCACGAGGCGAGCTCGGCGTCCGTCGGAGGGGCGCCGCCGCGACGCACGCGTGCATGACGGATGAACGCGGCCTTGATGGCGTTCTCGACCGCCTCGCTGCCGGTCGTGACCGTGACGAGCCGCGAGAGGCTTCGCGGCGCGAGGCGCATCATCGTGCGCTCGACCAGCTCGACCCACTCCGGCGGCGGCGCGATTCCGAGCGCAGGGCGAAAGCCGGCGCACCAATCGAAGCGCCCATTCTTCCATGCCGCCAGCAAATCCGGATGGTTGTAACCTACAGGCACCGAGGCGATGTGACCGTAGACGTCGAGCATGACGTTGCCGTCGATGTCGACGAGGTAGTTCCCGAGGCTCTTCTTCGCGTCCTGGTAGACGTGCACGGTGCGCGCGTCCTGGTACTTCGCGTGGCGTGCCCGCAGCTCCTCGGAGCGTGGTCCGGGGATCTTCGTCCGCACCTCCGCGCGTGTGGGCTCTCCCGCGATGGGCGGCGGACGTTCGATGGTGTCAGTGGTCATGCGGGCTCCCTGAGGCGAAGCCTACCCTGCAACCGCGCGCTTTGAATCAGGCGCGCTCGTGGAAACCGAATCTCATTCGAACGGCGTGAGGTGAAGCGCCGGTGAGGCCCCTTCGCTGATCGTGACGTAGGCCTTTCCGTCGGGAAGGAACGCGAACGCTTCGCCTTGCGGCTCCTTTGCGATCGGCAGCTTGCAGGGCTTGCGCGCGATGGCATCGGTCCAGCTCTCGCCACTGGCGCGTGACCAGAAAAAGGCCGCCGCGCTCGGGTTGCGAAGAACGAGGAAGCGGCCGTCGCGCGAAATGTCGCCGCCAGTCGCGAAGTCGACCGCCACCTCACCGAGCTTCTCGGTCGTGACCCTGGTGTCCGCGACGAACTTTCCGACGCGGTGGAGCTCGGAAGGGCCGCCGATCTTCTTGGTGGCGACGAGAAGCTCCTTCGAGACGGAGTCGAACATGATCGACTCGGCGTTGTGGGCGCCGTCCGGGTAGACGAAGCGCATTTTCTCGGAGGTGACGGTCAGCGCGGCGGTGCCGTCGAGCTTGGGCTCGACCACCCGGTGGATCGTCAGCTCTTTGCGCACGGCGTTGTTGTCGCCGATGTCTGCAAAGTACAAGTACGACCTGTCGGCCGACTCTTCTTCGATCGTCATGTCCTCGATGTCGGTCGGCTTGACCGTGTCGAAGGACAGCGTGGTCTGCAGCTCGCCCTTGTCGCTCACGGCGAAAGCGCGCGCCGTGTCGCCGGAGTCGTTGTGCATCCAATACGTGCCCGCGTTGTGCGCGCTCGCGACAATGCCCGAAATCTCGGTGGCCTCGGGCGTAGCCACGTTGCCGGGCGTGGTGACGGCGCCCGTCGTCGGGCAATGCGTCTGCTCGCCGGAATCCTCGGTGCCGGAGTCCTCGACGGCCGCGTCCGGGTCCGTGACCTGCGTCGTGTTCGTGGTCTCGCTGCTGCAACGGAGAAACAGCAGCGCGGCGAAGACGGGCGCAACGCGCAGCCCGCGGACGACCAGTCTCACGGGGCGTCGGGGCCCGCGTCGCCCGAGGGCGCGCGGCGAGTCGGCTTGGCTGCTTTGAGGATGTCGGACCATTTGTAGATCACGACCTGGTAGTGGCACTGGTCGGCGACTGCAACGTAGCTCTCGCCGTCGGCCTGGGTAAACGCGGTCACCGAGTCGGGCGAGCAGAAGGTCCCGAAAGACCCGACGTAGCCGGACTTGCCCTTGGACTTCTTGAGCTCCGCGAAGTCGTCGGCGCCGTGATCGAAGGTCGTCTCTTCGCGCAGATCGAAGATCTTCACGTGGCCCACGCCGCCGTCGGCTTCGTCCGAAGCGAGCAGATAGTCGTCGAGGATCCAGAGGCCTTCGACCGCCGCCGAAAAGAGGCGCGTGCCCGCTTGGGTGCCGGGGCGCGCGGCGTCGGGGTGACCGCCGATCATCTGGTTTTTGTAGGTGCCCTTCTCGAGGTCGAACACCTGGATGATCGAGTCTTGCTCGCTGGCGACATAGAGGTTGCCGCGCTTCTCGTCGACGGCGACACCTTCGCAGCCGTGGAGGTGCTGGCCGCCGCCGTTCTTCTCGAACTCGACGCCCTGGTGGACGAGCATCGTCGCGTCGCCACCGTCGTCGAGGATCATGTTGGGGCCGCCGCCGCCGGGCCAGCTGATGACCTGCTCGGTGCACCACCAGTACTCCTCCAGCGTCTCGCCCTTCCAGGCGAAGACCGGGACGCCCTGGGGGTCCTCGACGGTGCCGTTCGGTCCCACGGCGACAGCGGCCGCAGCGTGGTCCTGGGTGGAGAAGATGTTGCAGCTGACCCAGCGGACCTGCGCACCGAGCTCGACCAGCGTCTCGATCAGCACGGCGGTCTGGATGGTCATGTGCAGCGAGCCGGTGATCCGCGCGCCGGCGAGCGGCTTGCTCTCCCCGTACTCCGCGCGCATCGCCATCAGGCCGGGCATCTCGTGCTCGGCCAGCTGGATCTCCTTGCGCCCGAAGGTGGCGAGAGAGATGTCGGCGACCTTGAAGTCGGGGGTCATGCGGTCTCCTTGTGCAGAGGGGTGGGGGGTACGAGCAGCTTCTGGTGCTTGTCCTGCTCCCACCGCAGCCAGCTCGCGGCGGGTACGTCCTGGGGGCGCTCGGGCGGTGAGGTGAGCCAGGCCTGCACGGCGGTACGCAGCTCGGGCTCGGCGTACAGCCTGGCCGCGAAGCCGACGTCGGAGAGGGAGACGCCGTGGTCCTCGAGCAGGGTGCGCAGGGTACGCAGCCGCTGCAGGTGGCCCGGCCCGTAGAGCCGATAGCCTGACACGGACCTGTCAGGCTCGACCAGCCCGGCGCCCTCGATGTAGCGGAGCATGCGCGCCGACCAGCCGGTGGTCTCGGCCGCCTCCTGGATCGTGAGCGCGGCGGGGGCGTTGGTGAGGTCCATCGGTTTCGAGGTTAGCAGACTCGTGTCAACGTTGCGCTACTCCTGCTGATGACCGAGCCCGGTCGCATTGCTGGGCCGGTGCCGCCCTGGCTGCTTGGGGCGGGGTACGGACGGCTGAGCACGCCGATCCAGCAGGCCGTACCCCGCACATCCGGGTGCTTGTGCGGGGTACGGACGGCCTAGCGGACCGATCCA
>CAXSGV010000598.1:0-4038 GCA_964236615.1 uncultured Polyangiaceae bacterium | reverse complement strand
GAGCTCGGAGCTCTCGTGGCACGACGACATACCGGCGGCCGCGTAGGCGGAGAGCTGTTGCCCGCGGACGAGTGGGCAGTGACCGTCGATGGGGCGCCCCTCGAACGCGGCGAGCTTGTCGAGGATGGCGTCGTCGCCCGCGAGCACGCCGGGCACGTTCATCATCTCGGCCAGGCCGAGCGCGTTCGGGTGCGCGAGCAGCGGCGCCAGCAACGATGCGTCGATGGTGCCGCCGCCGTTGGTCTCGAAGGTGGTGGCGGGCACGCACGAGCTCAGCATCACGCGGAGATCCATGGCGAGGTGTGGCGCCGACTCGAGGAAGTAGCGAATACCGTCGACACCGATGACGTTGGCGAGCTCGTGCGGATCGCAGACCGCGGTCGTGGTGCCGCGCGGCAAGACGGCGCGCTGGAAAGCGTGCGGGACGAGCAGCGAGCTCTCGAGGTGAACGTGCGCATCGATGAAGCCGGGCACGAGCGCGCGGCCTTTGGCGTCGATGATGCGCTTGGCGTGGAGGCCCGGCTCCAGCCCGACGATCGCGCCGTCGAGAATGGCCACGTCGCCCTCGCGGAACGTCGCCGAGAAGACGTCGAGGTAGCGCACGCCACGCAAAACGAGATCGCAGTCGAGCTGGCCCTGCGCTGCTGCGATTGCCCGCTTCCGCTGCCGGTGATCGTTTGCCATGCGGCCTCCTCGTCCAAAGGTAGCGGGCTATCGATGCCGAGTCATGGGCCGCCCCTGCTCGCGAAAGAAGTAACAAGCTTTTTTCGACGCGCGCAGAGCGGTATGTCGACGTCCTAGATGACGACTGCGACCGCGTTCGATCCCGTTCCCCAGCTCGCCCAGGAGCTCTCCCTCTCCCCTGCTTCCGTCGCCGCCGTGGTGCGGCTGCTCGCGGAAGCAGCGACCGTCCCCTTCATTGCGCGGTACCGCAAGGAAGCGACCGGCGGGCTCGACGAGGTCCAGATTCGGGCGATCGAAGAGCGCCGCGCCTACGTGCTCGAGCCCGAAGTGCGACCCGCGCAGGTGCCCACCGAGATCGCCTCGCAGGGCAAGCTCACGCCCGAGCTCGAGAAGAAGCTCCGCACGGTCGCGACCAAGAGCGAGCTCGAGGACATCTACCTCCCCTACAAGCCAAAGCGCCGCACGCGCGCGACCATCGCGAAAGACCGCGGGCTCGAGCCGCTCGCCGATCGCATGTGGGCGCAGACTTCCGACGGCAAGCCCGACGCGGAGGCCGCCGCCTTCGTGTCGCTCGAGAAAGAGGTCCCCGACGTCGCCGCGGCGCTCGCGGGCGCTCGTGACATCTGCGCCGAGCGCGTTGCGGAGAACGCCGACGTCCGCAAGCTCGTACGCGAGACGTTCGCGAAAGACGGCGTGCTCACCGTCAGCAAGACGAAGGAGCACGAGGGCAAGCCGACGAAGTTCGACACCTACGCCAGCTTCTCGGAACCGATCGCGCGCATCCCCTCGCACCGCTTCCTCGCGATCCGCCGCGGCGAGAACGAGGGCGTGCTCCGCGCCGGCATCGAGGTCGACGCCGACCGCGCCGTCTCCGACATCGCGCGCGTCGTGAAGATCTCGCCGACGTCGCCGTGGGTGCACGAGCTGGGCAAGGCCATGGCCGACGCCTACAAGCGTTTGCTCGCGATCAGCGTCGAGATGGACGTCCGGGTCGAGAAGAAGCTCGAAGCCGACCGTGCCGCCGTCGCGATCTTCGCCGACAACCTCCGCGAGCTCCTGCTCGCCGCGCCGTTCGGCACGAAGACCGTCCTCGGCATCGATCCCGGCCAGCGCACCGGCTGCAAGTGCGCGGTGGTCGACGACACCGGGAAGCTGCTCGATCACACCACCATCTTTCTCGTGCAGGGCGACGACGCGACCGAGCGGGCGCGGCAGACGTTGCGTGCACTTTGCAAGAAATACGCGCTCCGTGCGGTCGCCGTCGGCAACGGTACCCACGGACGCGAGACCGAAGCGTTCGTGCGCGAAGTGCTGCTCGCCGAGGGCCTCACCGAGGTCCCGTGCGTTCCCGTCAGCGAGTCGGGCGCGAGCGTGTACTCGGCGAGCGATGTCGCGCGCGAAGAGTTCCCCGACCTCGATCTCACGGTGCGCGGCGCGGTCAGCATCGCGCGACGGCTTCAAGATCCCCTCGCCGAGCTCGTGAAGGTCGACCCCAAGAGCATCGGCGTCGGCCAATACCAGCACGACGTGCACGCCTCGCTGCTCGGCCGCAAGCTCGACGAGGTCGTCGAGAGCTGCGTGAACGCGGTCGGCGTCGAGCTCAACACCGCGAGCGCACCGCTCCTCGCCAAGGTCGCGGGCATCGGCGCGAGCCTCGCCAAGAAGATCGTCTCGCACCGCGATGCCCACGGCGCGTTCAAGACGCGGAAGGCGCTCCTCGACGTCGCCGGCGTCGGTCCGCGCGCGTTCGAGCAGTGCGCAGGCTTTCTCCGCGTGCGCTCGCCCGAAGCGCACCCGCTCGACGCGAGCGCGGTGCACCCCGAGCGCTACGCCCTCGTCGAGAAGATCGCGAAAGACCTCGACGTCGCCGTGCCCGCGCTCGTCGGCAACAAGGAGGCGATCGCGCGCGTCGATCGCAGCAAGTACGTCGCCGGTGACGTGGGCACCTTCACCATCGACGACATCGTGAAGGAGCTCGAGAAGCCCGGCCGCGATCCGCGCGCGAGCTTCGAGCCTCCGAAGTTCCGCGACGACGTTCGCAAGATGGAAGATCTCGTCGTCGGCATGCAGCTCGAAGGCATCGTGACGAACGTCACCGCGTTCGGCGCCTTCGTGGACGTGGGCGTGCACCAAGACGGCCTCGTCCACATCTCCCAGCTCGCCGACAAGTTCGTGAAGGTCCCGAGTGACGTGGTGAAGGCCGGCGACAAGATCTCGGTGAAGGTCCTCGAGATCGATCTCGTCCGAAAGCGCATCGCTCTCACGGCCAGGAAGGGCGCGCCGATCCCGACGGCACGTCCATCTTCGCCGAATCAAGTGGGCCCGCGTCCCGACCACCGTAACGACCGCGGCACCTCCGCGCGCACGCCGAAGCCGGCGGCCGCGACCTTTTCGAACAACCCCTTCGCGAAGGCCTTCAACAACAAGAAGTAGGCAGAAGGGAGAACGGTCCTTCTCCTCGCGGCGGGTCGCGAATGACGCGCGACCCAGGATCGGAAGGGATCCAGCGGCGGGCGACGGCCCCCAGAACGGGCGAGTGACCACCCCCACGGCGACCGGAAAATTCCTCGGAATCGTGGGGTAGCGGCGTTGGCCCGTGTCCTGCTTAGACATTCATTCACCTACATGATGAAGCTCCCCTTGTTCGTCGGCTTGAGCGCGGTTTTGCTCCTTCAGTCGGTCGGTTGCTCGGGTGAGCCCACGGGCTCCGACGACTCCACGGGTGCCCCGTCGGCCAAAACAGACGAGACGACGGACCCCGCGAACGTGCCGCCGGCGAAGGGGGACCTCTCGGCCGAGAAACCCTGGGAAGTGATCTCCGATCAGGGCGAGTCGCTCCTGCCGAACGTGTTCTACGCCGACCAGTCCGAGAACGAGCAGGTCATGCCGACCGCGATCGACGGCCACGATCAGATCGATCGCCTCGTCTACCCGACGCTCGGCAACCCGAACCTCTATGTGAAGGGCGACGCGGCCGACAAGCTCGTCGTCGTTCTCCGTATCGAAGAGAGCGCTCTCGACCACCTCGCCGCCGACATCAAGCCGGGCGGCCCCAAAGGTCTCGAGACGATGACGCTCCGCACGTCGCCGGGCAACGAGCTCGCGTTCTACCTCGTCGCACGCGCGGGTCGCACCGCCGCGGCCGAGTCGCCGACCGCGGTGAAGTCTGCCGACGGCAAGAACGTCATCGCGATCACGCCCACGCAGCTGCTCGTGAACCCGATTCCCGCCGACATGCCGGAGCGCCTCAAGAACCGCCGCACCGTCCGCGCGATCTTCGATCAGGCCGCGATGGCGAAGGTCGCGGCGGGTCTCTACGACATCCGCTTCGAAGTGAAGCGCAACGACCTCATC
>CAXSGV010000597.1:0-4041 GCA_964236615.1 uncultured Polyangiaceae bacterium | reverse complement strand
CCATGCGGCCCGCGGCCAGCCGGGGCAGATCGCGGTGGCTGCCGCGGTGCGGGCGCGTCGGGAGCGCAGCGCGCCTGACATCGCGGTCGCCGCGCTCCTCGCGCTGGGACCGCTCGCGTGGATGGCGTGGAACCAGTACGCGCATGGGAGCGCGCTGCATTTTTTCGTGCGCGTCGCCACCTACCGTCACGCGATCGGCGGCGACACCGCGCCGGTGACAGACCAGCTGCTTCTCTACCCGCGCGCGCTCGTGACCGGCGCGGTCGACATCGCTTGCGTGTCCCTGTTCGCGTTTGCTGCATTCTGCATGTTTCGCGCATACCGCACGCGGTGGCTACCCGCGCTCGCGGGCGTGGCGCTGCTCCTGGTGTTCCTCGCTTACGGCGAAGCGAAGGGCGGCGCGCCGACGCACCACCCCGAGCGCGCGCTGCTTGCGGCGTGGTGGATCCTCGCGCTCGCGGGCGCGGACGGGCTCTTCGCGATCGCCAAGCACCTTGCCTGGGGCAACAGCAAGCGCGAGTCGGCGGCGTTCGCGGTCGGCCTCGCCGCCACGTGCGCGTGGGCGCTGCGTCTCGTCGTTCAGTGGCAAGATCACCCCGCGAAGAGCGCCGAAGAAGACCGCAGCGCGCAGATCGCGCGGGGGCTCGCGCTGCGCGAAGGCGCGTCGGCCGACGATCGCTTGTCGGTCGAGCCGTGCGCCTACGAGCACTTTGCGCTCATCGCCGCGTTCGGTGCGCCCGAGCGTGTCGACATCGTCGTCGTTGCGCCCGGCGCCCTCGCGACGGGCGGCGCGCGTGCGCCCGTTACGCCCGCGTGTCCGCGCGTGACGTCGACGCCGTCGCGGTAGCGTGGGTCCCGGCTTCGGGCGCGCGCCGCAAGCCGACCATCACGAGCGCCATGGCTGCGCGCTGCCGTCGGAGGAGACGCTCTTCACGATCCGGCCCCTGCATGTGGAAGAGGAACGTCGTGAGCTGGAGATCCTGAAGCAGGCTCGCGGTCGCCTCGAAGTCGAGGTCCTCACGGAAGATGCCCTGGCGCACGCCGAGACGAAGCACCTCGACGACGTTGGCGGTGCCGACCGCACGCAGCTCGCTCAGGCGCTCGGACCAGTTCGGCAGCACCTGGGTGGTCTTGCCGAAGAGGAGATCACGCACGAGCGGATGACTGTCGAGCTGCTCGAGCGCCGCTTGCGACATGAGCACGAGCAGTTGGTCGGCGGGAACACGCGGATCGATCAGCTTCGCGGTCTCGGCGACCCAGGAGCGGACCTCGCGGTGGAGCACCTGGTAAAAGAGATCTTCCTTCGACTCGCACGCGAGGTAGACGGTCCCCTTCGCGACGCCGGCCCCCTTGGCGATGTCGTCGACGGACGCCTTCTTGAAGCCGAAACGGCCGAACGCGCGCGCGGCTTCGAGCAAAATACACTCTTTTTTGGCTCGATCCATGGGGTGACTCGATCTCAAATCTAGTCAGTTCGAGCGATCCGTCAAGGACCTCGTGCGGGAAGTGGCCTTGCGCGCACGCGGATTCGAAACGATGCTCTCGTGATGTTCAACGCGATCAAGACGAAGCTCGTCTCGAAGGACAAGGCACTCCCCGGCCGCACCGAGCGGGTGCCCGTTCCCAAGAAACACTTCGTCAACGGCGCTCCGCTCGAGGCTCCGTTTCCGCCGGGGACCGAGCTCGCGATGTTCGGCATGGGCTGCTTTTGGGGCGCCGAACGGAAGTTCTGGGAGACCCAAGGCGTCGTGTCGACCGCGGTCGGCTATGCCGGCGGCTCCACGCCGAACCCTACGTACCGCGAGGTCTGCTCCGGCGGCACCGGCCACACCGAGGTCGTGCTGGTGGCGTTCGATCCCAAGGTCGTCACCTACGAGAAGCTGCTTCGGATCTTCTGGGAGAACCACGATCCGACGCAGGGCATGCAGCAAGGAAACGACGTGGGCACCCAGTACCGGTCGGCGATCTACGCCTACGGCGACGCTCAGAAGAAGGCGGCGGACGCTTCGAAAGAGGCGTACGAAAAAGCGCTTCTGAAGGCGGGCCACAGCGAGATCACGACCGAGATCCTCCTCGCGCCCGAGCTCTATTACGCGGAGGACTACCACCAGCAATACCTGGCGAAGAACCCCAACGGTTATTGCGGCATCGGCGGCACCGGCGTTGCGTGCCCGACCGGCATCGCGGGCGCGCCGGCCCCCTGACGAGGCTCACGCAGCCGTGAGATCCGAGGCGAGCGCGCGCGCTTCGACGATGTTGTCCTCGATCGAGCAGTAGGTCCAACCGCCGTAGCGACCGATGGCATAGACGCCGTGGGCGCGGAGGATGCGGCTGACGCGCGTGTGCTCGGCCATCGAGGCCTGTGTAATATGCACGTAAGCGGGATCCATCACCACGTCATGGTGAGCGACCAGCTGATGATCGGTGATGACGCCCTGCTTGCGAAGGTCGGCAAGAACCACTTCGCGAAGCCGATCGATCTCCTTGCGATCGAGCACGGCGCCCTTCTCGAAGCCGAGCTCGACGTAGAGGCTCGCGCGGTCCGTATCGAAGATGTTGTCGTAGTAGCCGATTCGGTAGAACGAGACGTCGCGGTTCGGGAAGTAGACCCAGTGGCGGCCGGTGGCGGCTTTCTTGTCGAAGCCGAGGTTGAAGACGAGCACCTTGTTCCAGGAAAAGACGCTCGGATCGTGCTTGATGCCGCTCATCGCTGCGAGCACGTTGAACGGCGCCGACGACACGAGGCGCTCGAAGCGGAGCTCGCGCTTGCTCGTCTTCGCGACGCGGTTACGCAGATCGATCGCGACGAGCCGTTCATCGAGCACGATGCGGCCGGGCTTCCTGGCGTCGACCGCGCTGGCTAGCGCCTTCACGTACTCGATGGCGCCACCCTCCGGGTACGTGAACGTCGCGTTGTAGCTCGCGTTGTCCGGCGTCTTCATGTTCGCGATGATCTCGGTCAGGTTCGCGTGCGGGAAGAACCGCCCCATCGCGTCCTTGTCGAGCGCGCCGAGGTCGGTCGCGTAGAGCTTCTCGTTGTAGGGGATGAGGAATTTTTCGGCGATGCCGCGGCCGAAGCGCGCGTAGAGCATCTCGGAAAAATTCTCGGGCGCCTTTTTCGCCTGACCCGCCTTGCCAGGCTCGGGGTTGCTCGCGAAATAGAGATCGTGCAGGCACTCGATGAGCTCGGCCTGCGGGAGCTGGTGGATGTTCTTCTGAAACGGAAAATCGATCAACGTGCGCCCATCCGGCCCGTAGGCGATGAAGCTCTTTTTCTCGATGGTGCGGATCCTCTGGCCCGGCATGCGCTCGCGCAGCCACGCCTCGATGTCGGGGTGCTTGAAGTGGAAGAAGTGCCCCGAGTAATCCCAGGTGAACCCCTCTTTCTTCACGGTCTTGCAGTAGCCGCCGATCGCCCGATCGCCTTCCAGCACGAGGGTATCGTCGTCTTCCAGGAACGCTGCAGTGGCGAGGCCGCTGATGCCCGCGCCGATCACGAGGTGGCGAACGCTCTCCATGCGAGGTGGATGACGGTAGCATGGTGCCGTGCGGACGTTCGAAGCGGTGTGGACCACCCTGGGGCTCGATGCCCTGACTCCACAGCAGAGGACGCTTGGCGTGAGCGACACCATCCGCCGGGACACCGTCCTCGCCGTCGACGCGCACGCGACCGCGCCCACGCTCGCCGCACCGTCGCCTTCTTCTGACAGCGTCGAAGCCACGATCGCAGCCGGGGGCCGAAGCGAAGTCGCCCTGGCGACCTTGCCTCGCCTGTCCGTGCGCGGGCTCGAAGGCGGAACGGGCGCGCTCGACGGCAACGAGGCCGACGTCGACACGCTCCGGCGCGACATCGCCGTGACGGGCTTGCTCGGCGAAGGCGGGATGGGTCGCGTTCTCCTCGGCTACCAGCGCTCGCTCCGCCGCGAGGTCGCGCTGAAGACGGTGCATCCGAACTCGACGTGGGAGGCGCGCTCGGCGGTGCTGTCCGAGGGCTTCATCACCGGGCACCTCGAGCATCCGAACATCATCCCCGTACACGAG
>CAXSGV010000596.1:0-4047 GCA_964236615.1 uncultured Polyangiaceae bacterium | reverse complement strand
TCATCGCGGACGACGGGTTGCCCGGCAGTCCGATCACGATCGCTCGGCCGCGCCGCCCCACCGCGAGTGGTTTGCCCGGCTTGATCGCGACCTTCCAGAACTCGAGCGTGACGCCGACCTTCTCGAGCGCAGGACGAACGAGATCGTGATCGCCGACGCTGACGCCGCCAATGGTCACGACGACGTCGCTGCAGGCGAGGGCGTCGTCGATCGCGTGCTCGGTGGCCGCCGCTTCGTCCGGCACGAAGCGACCGACGATCGCGCGCGCGCCGGCACGCTCGGCCATCGCACGCAATGCGACGCAATTGCTCTCGGCGATCGTCCCGGGGCGATCGGCGGTGCCCGGCACGCGAAGCTCGTCGCCCGTCGCGAGCAGTGTGACCACCGGTCGCCGCGCCACCGTGAGCCACGCGAGGTCGGCGGCCGCGGCAACGCCGAGGTGCGCAGCGCGAAGCCGCGTGCCGTGCGTGATCGCAACGGCCCCGCGCGCGAGATCCTCGCCGCGCCTGCGGATGAAGCGGTCTGCCGCGGGACGGGTCACGAAGCGCGAGGCGGCTCCGTCGCGCGTGACGTCCTCTTGCATGACGATGGCGTCAGCGCCTTCGGGAAGCTCGGCGCCCGTGAAGATGCGGCAGGCCGCGCCTGCCTCGAGGACGCCGGGACGACCGCCGGTCTTGCTCTCGCCACGCACGGGCAGCGCCCACGGTCCGTCGCCTTCGAAGTCGGCGATTCGGACCGCGTAGCCGTCCATCGCGCTGTAGTCGAAGCGTGGGAAGTCGACGGGCGCCACGACGTCACCGGCGAGCACGCGGCCCATCGCGTCGTCGAGGGCCACGCGCTCGGCCGCGAGTGGAGCGGCGAGCGCGAGGAGCTTCGACTGTGCCTCGGCAAAGCTCAGCATGACGGTGCCCGGCGCGCGTGCGCGCGCGTCCTTTCAAGTGTCATTCGGAATGCGCGGGGGCGCCATCGAAGCGCGCACTTCCTCGTCGACGACGAGCGAAGCTTCGAGCGCGTCGAGCGTACCGCGCAAGCGATCGATCGCACCGCACTGGAGCTTCACCATGAAGCTGAAGTCCCGGCGCGGGAGCGTGAGCGTCGCCGAGTAGCCGCCGGGATCGAGGGTCGGGGCCGACCCGGGAGCGGGGAGCTCGAGGATCACCTCGATCCACGACAGCGGCGGCGTGCCGATCGAGCGAAGGTCGACCGATACGAGCGCGACGCCACCCGAGGCCACCATCGAGCCGTAGAAGGCGCGCAACGCGACGACATCGTCGAGCGGCGCGCCGATATCGGGCGGCGACTCGAACAGGTGAATGGAGAGCTCTTCGTTGTCGCCGCGGCGCCACGAGCGCATGTCGCGCGCGCTCTTCACCGGTTTCCACGCCGAGACGTCGAGGCGAAGGGAGTCGAGAGTCGGCATCGCGCGATGGTAGCCGAACTCGAACCGCTGGAGATCACAGCTCGTCGTCGGTGAATGCCATCACGTCGCCGATGGTCGTCGTGCCACACGCGAGGGCGATGAGGCGGTCGAGACCGAGCGCGTTTCCGCCGCTCGGCGGAACGTGCGCGAGCGCCGCAAGGAATTTCTCGTCGATCGGGTAGGCCGGAAGCCCGCGTCGCACGCGCTCGCCCCGGTCCTGCTCCATGCGCCCGCGCTGCTCGACCGGATCGGTGAGCTCGCCGAAGCCGTTGCAAAGCTCGACGCCCGCGACATAGAGCTCGAAGCGCTCCGCGACCTCGGGCGCGCCGGGTTTCGTGCGCGCGAGCGACGCTTGCGAGGCGGGGTACTCGGTGAGGAAGATTGCGTGATCGAGCTCGGCCAACCTTGGCTCGACGATGTCGACGAGCACGTGAAAGAAGCGATCCTCGTCGGTCGCCGCGATCTCCAGCGTTTCGTCTCGGGAGATACCCGCGAGGTCGCGGTACGCGTCGAGCAACGTCATGCGTGCGAAGGGCGCCTTCGTGTCGATGGTGCGACCATGCACTTCGACGCGCCCGTGCGTGACCGCTTGGACGAGCTGTTCGGTGTCGTGCATCACGTCCGCGACGCCGGCGTGCGCGCGGTACCACTCGAGCATCGTGAACTCGGGGTTGTGCCGCGCGCCGAGCTCGTTGCGGCGAAACGCGCGCGTGATCTGGTAGATGCGCTCGTGGCCGTCCGCGAGCAGGCGCTTCATCTGGTACTCGGGCGACGTGCTGAGAAAGCGCGTGCCGCCCTCGATCGCAAACGCGTCGAGGTGGAGCTCGAGCCCGGGCGACGGCACGAGCACCGGGGTGTCGACCTCGAGAAAGCCACCGGCGTCGAAGAAGCTTCGCACCTCGCGCAAGAGCGCGGCGCGACGTGCGAGGTGAGGCTTGCGCATGTTGCCTGATCAGCGCGGCGAAGGCGCGAGGCCGCGCAGCATCACGTCGGCAAGCTGGACCGCCGAGCGCGCGAGGGCGCCCTGCTCGGCGCGACCGAGCGCCCACAAGAGCGCGATGCCGTCGAGCGCACCGAAGGTGGCGCGCGCGACGAGGTGCGGCGAGACGTCCTTGCGGAAGTCGCCGGCGGCCTGTCCTTCACTGACGACCTTCGCGATCGCGTCGAGGTAGGCGAGGAACTTCGGTGCCGCGTACTCTTTGATCAGCTTCGTCGACTGCCGGAGGATCACCGTGACGACCTCGGCCAGATCGCGCTCGCCTTCGAGGAGGCCAAGCTGGAGCTCGATCACGCGACGCAGCTTCGCGGGTGCGCCCGTGAGCTTCGGCAGCTCGTCTTGCATGTACGAGAGCAGGCGGTTGACGCGGTCCTCGAAGAGCGAGACCAGCAGCTCGTCCTTCGATCGGAAGTAGAGGTAGATCGTTCCGTCGGCGACGCCGGCGGCCTTTGCGACCTCGCTCACGCGCGTCGCGTGGAAGCCGTTCTTCGCGAACACCTTCACCGCCGCGAGGAGGATGCGTTCGCGCTTGTCACCGGAGCGGCGACCGGTCGGCCGCGCCGGTGCTTCGGCGGTGGCTGCAGGCGCAGCGCCCGCCTTTTTTTTTCGGGAAGTGCGACTGAGTGAGGATTCACTCATTCTCACGGCGTACCAAAGCCAGGCGGTGGCTGCAAGCCGGCGATCGCGGGTTGCTAGACGCCGGCGAGGAGAAAGCAGCGCTCCGCGAAGGCTGCGATCTGGTGACCCATCCACGGCGCGAGGAGCGCAAGCGCGGCGATGACCGCGAGGAGCCGCGGCAGGTGCGCGATGGTCGGATCCTGAATCTGCGATGCCGCCTGGAAGGCCGCGACGATCAAGCCCACGAGCGCGGCCACCCCGACGAGGGGCAGCGACAGAACGACGACGAGCAGCAGCGCTTCCTGTCCGTGCTGGAGAAGCGTCGCGACAGGCACGTGGACCTCGGCGCCGTTATTCGGAGTCGGCGGCGTCGAACGCGTCGGTGCCGGAGTCGACCACCGTGCCCGTGTCCTCGACGCTCGTGTCGGGCTGGCTCGTCTCGGCCGCGCCGGAGTCGGTGGGCGGAACGTTACCGCCAGGCGAGGGGGCCTGCGCACAGGTGGCGGTGGGCTCGCTCGCACGCGCCGGTGGGCAGCAGATGTCGCTCTGCGCGCCGGTGAGCTCGGTCTTCGGCGTGCAGCGCAGGCCGTCCTGGCAATCGTCGTTGCCGGCGTTGTCGGAGCGGATGTCGCAGCGCTCGCCCTCGGCCATGTTGGAACAGGCAGGGACGACGATGGCTGCGAGAACGGCAGCAAACGCGGAGACGACGACCGTGGCGATGCGCGGGGACACGAGGGCTGAAGCTTTCCCATGAAGCGGGCAGGGTTGGAAAGAAGAAACTTTGGCCCAATCGCACGCGCCATGGCCCGATATCGAGCCCCCGAATGCTTTCCTGGCTTCAGCACTGGCTCCAGCACGCGCTTCACGTGTACGGCGGATCGCCATTTGCGGCGCTCGCGCGGCACACCGGCGTGCCTGCGATCGTGATCGCCGCCATCGCCATCATAATATCATTTCAACTCACACATCACATAACACAACTATTCATCAAAATCAATCTCACACTCACAAT
>CAXSGV010000595.1:0-4067 GCA_964236615.1 uncultured Polyangiaceae bacterium | reverse complement strand
AAACCATGGACCGTCCAGCGCCCCAGCTCGCGACTCACGTGTCCCGCGCGATCGTTCCAGCGTCGCGTGTTTCTCTCCCGAAGCCAGCAAACCATGGACCGTCCAGCGCCCCAGCTCGCGACTCACGTGTCCCGAGCGCACCGCCCCCGCCTCGCGTGTTTCTACCCCGAAGCCATCAAACCATGGACCGTCCAGCGCCCCAGCTCGCGACTCACGTCTCTCTCGCGACCGTCCCAGCTCGCCACTCACGCCGCCCGTCCCGCGTTGCGAACGCCCGAGCTCGCGTGCGCTAAGTCTTCGGCGCGTTCGAGGGCGACACTGGGCGGATCGACATCGGCATCGGGGCCTCGACGTCGTTGGCCACGATGACGCGGTTTCGTCCGAGCTGCTTGGCGCGGTACATCGCGACGTCGGCGCGCTGCTGGAAGGCTTCGGGGGTCTCTTCGTTGTTCCAGGTTGCGACGCCGATGCTGACGGTTTGCTTGATGCCGACGCCGTCGGCGACGTCGAGATCGGTGTCGATGAGGTTGTTGCGAATGCGCTCGGCGGTCTGCGCCGCGTGATCGCACGAGGTCTGTGGCATGACGAGGATGAACTCTTCGCCGCCGCGCCGGATGAAGATGTCGATCCGGCGCACGAGCGTGCGCACGCGATCGGCGAAGATGCGGAGCACGGCGTCGCCGATGGCGTGGCCGTAGTCGTCGTTCACCTGTTTGAAGTGATCGAGGTCCATCAAGAGGATGCTGACGGGCGAGTTCGTGCGGCGCGAGCGCTCGACCTCTTCGGCCATGCGCGGCGTGAGGTAGCGCTGGTTGTAGGCGAGCGTGAGATCGTCGGTCATCGCGAGGCGACGCAGGCGCGCGCGCTCGATGGGTGGAGCCGAGCAGTTCGCGAGCAACCGTACGAGCAGCTGATCGTCCTGCGAAAATGCGGCCGTTGTAGGCGAAGAGAGCGAGAGCACGCCGATCACGTTGCCGGCAGACCACAGCGGCTCGGCGAGGAGCGACTGCACTTCGAATCCCTGTGCGCGCGGCCCTTCGGTCGACGTGCGCTCGTCGGGCTTGAAGCGAGCGTCGGCGTGAGCCTGGTCGACGCGGATGCCTTCCTTCTGCTCGACCACCCACCCGATGAGACCTTCGCCGCGGCGGAAGGTCATCGGCGGGAGCTCTTTGCCCGCGCCCGAACGCGCGCCCGACAGGAGCTCGGTGTGCGAGCCGTCGAGCAAGCGGATCGAAGCGTGATCACCGGCGACGAGCTTCAGCGCGGCGTCGGTCACGTCCTGCAACGACTCTTCGAGCGGATGGTTGTCCGTGAGCTTTTGCGTGAGCTCCAGCAACGCGACGAGCGCCTTACGATCCTGCCGCTCTCTCTTGGTCGAGGCCATCCGTTGCGGCTCAGTATAGCCCCGTGTTCAGTGCGTGGCGGGGCTCGTGAGCTTCATGGAGGCAAGATCGCTTGCGACGAGGAGCGTCGGCTCCGTCTTCTCCTGCACCTCGCGTGCGGTGAGGCCGGGGGCGACCTCGCGTAAAACGAGGCCCTGGGGGGTGACGTCGATGGTCGCCAGCTCGGTGATGATGCGGTGAACGACGCCGCGGCCGGTGAGGGGGAGGTTGCACTCCTTCAAGATCTTGGGCGCGCCCCCCTTCGCCGCGTGCTCCATGATGACGACCACGCGCCGCGCGCTCGCGACCAGATCCATCGCGCCGCCCATGCCCTTGACCATCTTGCCCGGGATCATCCAGTTGGCGAGGTCGCCCTTTTCGGAGACCTGCATCGCGCCGAGGATGGCGAGATCGATGTGACCGCCGCGGATCATCGCAAAGCTGTCGGAGCTCGAGAAGATGGCCGAGCCCGGGAGCATCGTCACCGTCTCTTTGCCCGCGTTGATGAGATCCGCGTCCTCCTCGCCCTCGAGCGGCCAGGGGCCGATGCCGAGGAGACCGTTCTCACTCTGGAGCACGACCTCGACGCCCGGCGGGATGTAGTTGGCAACGAGCGTCGGCATGCCGATGCCGAGGTTCACGTAGAAGCCGTCGCGAAGCTCCTGGGCTGCGCGTTGCGCGATCTGCTCGCGGGTGAGTCCGAGCTCGGTGCTCATTGTGCCGCCGCCTTTTGCACGGTGCGTCGCTCGATGCGCTTTTCGTAGTTGGTGCCTTGGAAGATGCGCTTCACGAAGATCCCCGGAGTATGGATGGCGATCGGGTCGAGCGTCCCGACCTCGACGAGCTCCTCGACCTCCGCGATCGTGATCTTGCCTGCGGTCGCGACCATCGGATTGAAGTTCATCGCGGTGTTTCGGTAAACGAGGTTGCCAAATCGGTCGCCCTTCCACGCCTTCACGATCGCGTAGTCACCCTTGATGGCCGGCTCCAGCACGTAAGCGCGCCCGTCGAACTCGCGGATCTCTTTCTTCGCGCTGGTCTTCGCGACCGAGCCGTCGGCGGCGTAGCGAAGGGGCAAGCCGCCATCGCTGACCGCGGTACCGGCGCCGGTGGGTGTGTAGAATGCAGGTATTCCCGCACCGCCGGCGCGCAGGCGCTCGGCGAGCGTGCCTTGCGGGCAGAGCTCGACCTCGAGCTCGCCGGAGAGGTACTGGCGCTCGAACTCTTTGTTCTCGCCGACGTAGCTCGAGATCATCTTCACGATCTGCTTGTTCTTGAGCAGCACGCCGAGCCCGAAGTCATCGACGCCGCAGTTGTTGCTCACGACCGTGAGCCCCTTGGTGCCGAGCTCGCGGAGAGCGCGAATGCAGTTCTCCGGGATGCCGCATAGGCCGAAGCCACCCGCGAGGATCGTCGCGCCCTCGGGAATGTCGGCACACGCTTCGCGCGCGCTTTTGAAGACCTTTTGCATGGCGGCGGACGCTAATCGAGCGAGCCGCGGTTGCACAGAGCGTTACTGTCGGCTTCATGCAGTTGCGGTCTCTCGTCCTGGCGATCGCCGCCCTCGCGCTCCACGCCGGTTGCCGGAGCGGTTCGCCGCAAGGTCCGGCGCCAGCGCCGACCGCGATCGAGGCTGAAGCGAGCCACACCAGCCGGGGCGATGCGCAGTTCGTCGCTACGCCGCCCGACGCGTCGCTTGCAACCGTCGACACGGGCCCCGCCGACGCGGGCCCCGTCGACATCGGTCCGTTCGAGCGCCCCTTCGCCGCCGGGCGGAACGTCTACTTCGTCGCGGCGAAGTCTCGCGCGCGCCCGGCGCGGTTGATCGCGAACCTGCATGGCGTCTGCAACCCGCCCGGCTACGCATGCGGCTTCTGGACGAACGCGGCGTCGGACCAAGGCTTTCTCGTGTGCCCGGAAGGCAATGCCCGCTGCGGCGCTGCGTCGTACAACGCGCCGACGTGGACCGAGAGTGAGGCGGCGATGGACGCCGATCTCGAGAAGGCGATCGCGACCGTCATGAACGAGCGTCCCGGTGAGATTGGCCGCGAGGGCGCGATTCTCACCGGCTTCTCGCGCGGCGCGTACGCGGCGGCGATGATCGCGGTCATGCACCCGTTCCGCTGGCCGTATTTGATTTTGACGGAGGCCAACGTGCCGCTCGACGCGCGCGCTCTCACCCGCGCTGGCGTGAAAGCGGTGGCGCTCGTCGCCGGCGAGTGGGGCACGCAGATCGCCGGCGAGCGAAAGACCGCTACGGCGCTCCGAGCGCAGGGCTTTCGCGCCCGGCTCTGGACCATGCCGAAGGCGGGCCACTTCTACTCGGCGAACGTGGATGCGATCATGGCCGAGGCGATCGCGTTCGTGCTGGAAGCCGAGACCGTGGGCGCGCCCAAGCCATGAGCAAACCGCACCCGTGGATCGACTGGTGGTTTCGCGATCGCACGACGGGGAAGATCGTCGTGGGGCAGTTTCCGAACGCCACCCTCGGCGTGTGGATCGCGGCGTCGGCGGTCCACGCAATCTTCAGTCAGCTCACGCGGATCGAGGTGCTTCGCTGGGTCGGCGCGGGCGCGCTGCTGTGTACGTTCACGTATTACCGCAGCGAGCGCCCGGGCGAGCACGCGCGGCTCTAGAACCGATCCTACATCCGTTCGTGCTGAGTCTGTCGAAGCACTGCACTTG
>CAXSGV010000594.1:0-4092 GCA_964236615.1 uncultured Polyangiaceae bacterium | reverse complement strand
GTCCTTCCCGAAGCTTCAAGACCTGAACGTGAAATACAAGGCGAGCGGTCTCGAGGTCGTGGGCGTCAGCGAGGACGACGACAAGAGTGGCATCAAGGAGTTCGGCGCCACCTATGGAGTGAAATTTCCACTCGGCTGGGACGACGGGAAATCGATGGCAGGAAAATGGCAGCCGAAGAGCATGCCCGCTTCCTTCGTCGTCGACCGCAAAGGCATCGTGCGTTTCGCGCATCTCGGCTACCATGACGGTGACGAGGTCGAGGTCGAGCGAGAGGTTAAGAGCCTTCTCTGATCCGCGTCGGAATAGAGAGCGAGCCAGCCTTGCGAATGTGGAAGAAGGTCACGCGGCGCGGGATCGAGGTGGTCGCGTCCATCGCGCTCATCTGCGCGACCGCGAGCATTTCGCCGGCGCAGGACGCGAGCACGGCGAAGCGTGATCTCTCCAGCGCGGACGACTTCCGCGTGCGCGTCGAGGCAGCGCTCATCCTCGGCAAGGCCAAGGGGCCCGATGCACGCGGCGCGCTCGAAAAGGCGCTCTCCGATCCGCATCCTGCCGTTCGCGCAGCGTCGGCCGCTGCCCTTCGATCCCAAGGCGACGTCGCGGCCATTCCGGCGCTCGAGCGCCACCTCTCGAGCGAGGGCTCGGGCGCGGTGAAGTCGCAGATCCGCACGAGCATCGATTCGCTTCGCAGCGGCGGCGGCAGTGGCAATTCGGCAACCGTCGCTGCCCCGAAGTACGTGGTGCAGCTCGGCGCGATGAAGAACCTCACGAACGTCCGCGGCGACCAGCTCAGTCAGGTGATGCGCTCGGCCGCGCGGCAGCGTGCGGCGTCGATCCCGGGCGCAGTGCTCAACGAGGGGGGGCAGATGCCGGCCGGCCACGTGCCGGTCGTCGTGCTCGACGGATCGCTCCTTCGGATGTCGCAGCAATCGCAATCGAACGGCAACGTCACGTTCTCCGCGCAGGTCGAGTTCAGCGTGCGCAAGGTGCCCGAGCAGACGCTGAAGGCGTCGCTGACGGGCGCCGCCACCAGCATCGGCACCGCCACTTCGCTCACCACGGCGTCGCGCGTCAACGCGCTCCAAGACCAGGCCGTCAACGGCGCCGTCGAGAGCGCGATGCGCAACGCCGACATGGGCCTCTCCGCCGCCGTCGCGAAGTAACGTTGCGCGTCCTCTTCGTCTCGAAGCCGATCGCGCCGCCGTGGCACGACGGATCCAAAAACCTCGTGCGCGACGTCGCCGCGCACCTCACGCGCGCACGACCGACGGTGCTCACGGTGCCTGGCGCCGCATCGCTCGGCGACCGCGTGACGATGGAGCCCATCTACGAAAACTCCGGCTCGTTCGCGCCCGGGGTGCTCGCGAACGCGCGCGTGCTTGCCCGGCTGATGACGGGCGATCCCCACGATCTGTGGCACTTCGTCTTTGCGCCGAACACCGCTTCGTCGTCGGCCGCGCGGGTGGCGCACGCGGCCCGCCGCGCGCTCGGCTGGAAAGGGAAGCTCGTACAAACGATCGCCAGCGCGCCGCGATCATTCGAAGGCGTCTCGCGGCTCTTGTTCGGTCACACGATCGTCGCGCTCAGCGAGTGGACGCGTGCCGCGCTCGTCGGCGCGGGTGTGGAGCGCAAGCATCTCGTCGTGATACCGCCATGCGCGGCGGCGCCTCACGCCGTCACCGACGCCGAGCGCGCGCGCGTCCGTGACAAGCTCGACCTCGGCGACGGACCGATCGTGCTCTACCCCGGCGACTACGAGGTCTCGACCGGTGCCGACACGGTCGCGCGCGCCGTCGCTTCGATCGCGCGCGAGGTCCCCGAGGTCCGCGTCGTGTTCGCCTGCCGCCCGAAGACGAAGGACGCGGCAGCAGCGCGCGATCGGATCATCCACGAGCTCGACTCACTGCACACCGGCCACCGCACCCGTCACGTCGGCGAGCTCGACGATCTCGCGCCGCTGCTGTCGGCGGCGAGCGTCGTCGTGTTCCCGGTCGACGATCTCTACGGCAAGGTCGATCTCCCGCTCGTGGTGCTCGAAGCGCTGGCGCTCGGAATTCCGCTCGTGCTCGCCCGCGGCGGACCGCTCGAAGCCATTACGACGGCGAGCTTCGTCGATCCCGGTGACGACGCAGCCCTCGCCCGCGAGACCCTCGCGCTCCTCCGCGCGGGCGTCTCCGCGGGCGCGTCGGGGAAAGAGCTCTGGAAATCCCGCTTCGCGCCGCCCGTCGTGGCCGCAGCCTACGACGATCTGTACGAGCAATAACGACAGGGAAAAGCCGGACACGGGCACGGCCACGTCAAGAGCGGCGGAAATGGGAAGGTCTGCGCGTCCCCATCCCCGTCCCCGTGCCCGTGCCCGTGCCCGTGCCCGTGCCCGCTCTCCGTCTCCCTCTCCCTCTCCCTCTCCCTCTCCCTCTCCCTCTCCCACTCCCTGTTCGTGGTAGATCCCACACCGAAATGAGCACTCCGAACGGCGTTCCCGAGGACCTCTCCCGACCTGCGTCGGAGGTCCGCGCATCCTTCCTGGATTTCTTCGCGAAGAAAGACCACGAGGTCTGCGCGAGCGCGCCCCTGCTGCCGCAGAACGATCCGTCGCTCATGTTCGTGAACGCGGGCATGGTGCCGTTCAAGGATCTGTTCACGGGCAAAGAGACGCGCGGTTACAAGCGCGCCACCTCGAGCCAGAAGTGCATCCGGATCTCGGGCAAGCACAACGACCTCGAAAACGTCGGCGTCACCGCGCGTCACCACACGTTCTTCGAGATGCTCGGCAATTTCAGCTTCGCCGATTACTTCAAGGAGGAGGCGATCACGTACGCGTGGGAGCTCCTCACGAAGGAGTGGAAGCTCCCCGAGGAGCGTCTCGTCATCACCGTGTTCGGCGGCGACGCGTCGCTGGATCTCGGCCCCGACGACGAAGCGCGCGCGATCTGGAAGAAGGTCAGCGGCTTCCCCGACGACAAGATCATCGGCATGGGGATGAAGGACAACTTCTGGCAGATGGGCGAGACCGGCCCCTGCGGGCCGTGCTCCGAGATCCACTTCTTCCTCGGCGACTCGCCCAACCTCGAGTCGTTCGACACCGAGCCGGGCCCCGACGGCCGCGGCTGGATGGAGATCTGGAACCTCGTCTTCATGCAGTTCGAGCGGAGCCTCGAGAACGGGGTAGGGAAGCTCGCCGCGCTGCCGAAGCCTTGCGTCGACACCGGTGCTGGTCTCGAGCGCGTCGCCTCCGTGCTGCAAGGCAAGCTCACCAACTACGACAGCGATCTCTTGCGCGCGCTCGTCGACAAGGCGTCCGAGATCTCCGGCAAGCACTACCGCGGCAGCGCCAGCGACGACGACGTCTCGATGCGCGTCATCGCCGATCACGCCCGCACGACCGCGTTCCTGATCGCCGAAGGCGTGTTCCCCGATCGCGCCGGCAAGGAGTACGTGCTTCGTCGCGTGATGCGTCGTGCGATCCGTCACGGTCACCGCCTCGGCATCGCGGAGCCGTTCCTGCACGAGGTCGCGCTCGAGGTGGTGCGCTTGATGGGCGACCAGTACCCCGAGCTCTCCGCGCGCAAGGACCTCATCGCCAACGTCGCTGAGCAGGAAGAAGTCCGTGTTCGACAGACAATCGATCGCGGTCTCAAGATCCTCGACGACGAGATCGTCACGCTGCGAAGCGCGGCGAAGACGACCATCGCGGGCGACCTCGCGTTCAAGCTCTACGACACCTACGGCTTCCCCCTCGATCTCACCGAGGTCATCGCCAAGGAGCGCGATCTCGAGGTCGACACCGCGGGCTACGAGAAGGCGCTCGCCGAGCAGCGCGCGCGAAGCGAAGGCTCGAAGCTCAATGACGAGGCGGCAGTCCAGGGCGTGTGGCGGAAGGCGCTTGCCGCGCTCGAAGGCATCGACGGTAAGGCCTGCCGCTTCGTCGGCTACGAGCGCGAGGACGGCGAAGCCAAGATCCTCGCCATCGTGAAGGGCGACGCGCTCGTCGACAGCGCCGAGGCCGGCGAGCAGGTCGCGATCGTCGTCGACGTCACGCCCTTTTACGGCGAGTCGGGTGGTCAGGTGGGCGATCGGGGCGTCATCGCAAT
>CAXSGV010000593.1:2340-4095 GCA_964236615.1 uncultured Polyangiaceae bacterium | reverse complement strand
GCCCTGGCCTCGAGTACGCCGGCCTCGTCACGTGGGTCGGGCCCGACGCCGCACGTGCGCTCGCGATCGGCGACGCCGTGCTCGTCGACGGCCTCCTCGCGGGGCCACGATCGCTCGGCAATTACCGTAGCTACGGAGGATTCGCCTCGTACGGCGTCGCGCCGGTCGAAGCGGTGCGGCACATTCCCGGCAGGCTCACGTTCGACCAAGCGTGCAACCTGCTCGGCAACTACGAGACCGCGTACCACTGCCTCGTCGCGCGTGGCCGTGTGCAGCCGGGCGAGACCGTGCTCATCCACGGCGCTTCGGGCTCCACGGGTCTCGCCGCTGTCCAAGTGGCAAAGCTGCTCGGCGCCACCGTCATCGCGACGGGTCGCTCCGACGCGAAGCTCGCGGTCGTGAAGGAGCAAGGCGCCGATCACGTCATCAACTGCAAGCCCGAGGAGGGCGCGACCGGCGTCCGGCAGTTTCGCGCGGAGGTCAAAGAGCTCACGCAGGGGCGCGGCGTCGACGTCGTCTACGACGGCGTCGGGGGCGACATTTCGCTCGAGAGCCTGCGCTGCGTACGCTTCGGTGCGCGCTTTCTCGTCGTCGGCTGGGCAGCGACTCCGTTCGTAGCTCAGGGCAAAGGTCAGCGAGGAGCGCCGAACGCGAACGTCCTACCGACCAACTTGATCATGATGAAGGGCCTCGATGTCCTCGGGTGCCCTACGGTCATCTCGACCGTCGTCGATCCTTCGATTCGCGAGGCGCGGCTAAGCGCTGTCCTCGGCTGGGCCGAGGCAGGTCAGATCACGCCGTACGTCTCGCACGTCTTCCCGCTCGCCGAGTTCAAGGCCGCGATGCGCGCAAAGTGGAACGGCGAGGTGATTGGCGGCTGCGTCCTGCATCCCTGAGATCTCAGGGAGGCGACGTCGCAGGCAGTCGCATGACGAACGTCGTGCCGAGCCCCTCTTTCGAGCGCACCGTGAGCTCGCCGCTGTGCGCTTCGGCGGCGCGCTTCACGATCGCGAGACCGAGGCCCGTGCCGGAAGCTTTGGTCGTGAAGAACGGCTCGAAGATCCGATCGAGCGTCGCTTGTGGCATCCCTGGCCCATTGTCGCTGACCTCGATGCGCACGGCGCGCGCGGGCGTGGGCTCGTCAATCACGCGCACCACGATACGGCCGCCCGCAGGGAGCGCCTGGACGGCGTTACCGACGAGATTGATCACCGCGCGACGTACCAGCTGAAAATCGACGAACAGCGGCTCGAGCGGGCGCGCAATCGAGAGCTCGATGTCGACCTTCGGCGCAGACTCCGCCTGCGCCGATCGCACGGCGGCGATCGCACCGGCCACGATGTCCTCGAGCGATTCCCTCTGCAGCAAGACTCGACCGGGACGCGCGAAGTCGAGGAGCTCCGAGACGATCTGGTTCAATCGGTTCGCTTCTTCGCCGAGGATCCCGAGAATCGGCTCGCCCGCGCCGGGCCCTTTTTCCATCGTCGCAATGCAGTTGAAGATCACGGCGAGTGGGTTGCGGACCTCGTGCGCGACGACAGCCGCAAGCTCACCGAGAGCGGCCAACCGCTCGCGTTCGACGAGCGCGATTTGCGCGCGCGAGAGCTCCGCATAGCTTCGTTTGAGATCGCCCGCGAGCTGCCGATGGGTGAGCACGGTGCGAAGGACCGCGACCAAGCGCTCGACCGCCGGCAGGTATTCGTCCGGTGGTTTCTGCTGCGCGTCGAACCAGAGAAACAAGGCGTGTGACGGGTG
>CAXSGV010000593.1:0-2330 GCA_964236615.1 uncultured Polyangiaceae bacterium | reverse complement strand
CTGGTCTCCGTCGCGTCGTGAAGGCGAAAGTGCCACCGCGTCATGCCGGAGCGCGAGATCTCCGGGAACGGCAACGCGAGTGTGAGGGGATCGTGGCCGAGCGACGGCGGCACCGAAATCGGTAGCCGGCGCGAAGCTTCGGACAGGCCGGCCGCACCCAGTAGCGACGCGCCCTGCGTCGGGTCGATCGTCAGCCACACGACGGCGAGGCAACCGAGGCGCTCACCGACGCGCTCCAAAAACGTATCGGCGCGGCTGTCGGGGTCGAAGAGATCGAGGGCGGCCACCGTCAGCTCTTGAAGGACACTGAGGCGCGCAAGCCGCTCCTCGGTGGTCTTGAATTGCGATTGGCCAGGCATGGGAGGCACCTCGGGCACTTTCACGAGGGTAGCGCCAGAACGACCATGGTCTTGTTGTGGAACTGCGGCATGCGCGCGCCGAACGCGCCCACCTCACCGAACGTCAGGCACCCGAACAACGGCACATCCTGCCCCAGCGCCGTCTGGCACGCCGCGAGCTCGTCACCGAGACGATCGCGCATGAGCAAGTACCGCGAGATGCAATCGAAGACCAGCGCACCGCCGAGCGGACCACCCGCGTCCTCGCACGCCATGCGCGCGGCGATCTTCGCCGCCGCCACGAGCATGTTCGGCGTGCCTTCCATCACGCGCACGAGGGCGCCGTCGGGTAGTCCGGCCATGAAGCGGAGCGCGCCCGAGGCATCCACCGATACGGGGTCACGAATCAGGTACTCGCCGTCGGCCTGCGGAATCCCGAGCGGGTGGGTCATCGCAAACGCGGCGAAGTTCTCGAGTGCAACGTCCTGTCCGAGCTCGAGAGCCGCCGCGCGGTAGATCGCAAACGCCGTCTGATCTTCGAGCCGCTCGACCACGGGACCGACCACGCGCGTCACCATCGCGGGCGCGCTCGACGGCTGCCACCCGTGCTGGAGCCCCGCGCCGATGCGCGCATGGGCATCGAGCGTAATCGCAACGACGTGATCGTGGAGTGCACGGCTACCTTCGAGCTGCGCGGCCCCCTCGCCCGTTCCACCGCCACCCCAGGCGACACCGGCACCAGCAACGCCGAGCGCCCCGTGGAGAACTTCGGCTGCGTCGCCCGCGGTGGTGCTCGCGAAGAGAATCATGGCGCGGCTGCGATCGGTCGGTGGCAACGGCATACCTTCGAGCGCCGCAAGGGCAGCGCTACGACCCGCGTTCCGTGCGCCGAGGCTCAGAGGCGAAGCTCCGACACGAACGCGGACATGCTCCGAATCGATCACGCCCACGGCCAGGCCGCGCTCGACGACCTCACGGCCGACGAGGATCGCCGGCGTGATGCACCCCGCACGCGGAACGCTACCAAGAGCGTCGCCGAGCGACGCAGCTACGTCGTCGGCGGAGTATTGCGGCGTCGAAAAAACGAAGGCAAACGCGGGGCACCGGACGTTCGCGAGCGCGAGGCGAACGGCCTCGTCCACGGCCTCGCGCGCGCTTCCACGCATGCTCGTTCCGATGCGCAAATGCATGTTTCCCGTTTGCCAGTCTTACACATGCGACGGCGCCCAACCCCAACAAGGGCAGGTAGCCACTTATCCAGCGCGAGCGTAGGCCGTTACTTCCTTCGTGCACGCTCCGTTCGGCCCCTGGGGCACGCCCTGGCTCGCGCTTGGTCCCGGGACGTGGCGAGCCGATCTGCTTCGGGTGGTGCTGCGTTGCATGTCGATTTTCGGGGCCGTCGTGTACGTGCCGAGCGTCTTCCTCGCGTTGAGCGCGGGGCTGAGCGGCATCGTGGCACTCGATACCGTGGCGCTCGCGGCGTTGGCCGCGTTGGCCTATTTCGATCGGATACCGACCACGGCTCGTGCTGCCTGTGGCTGCTTCGTGTTTTACGCGCTGGGCGCCGGCTTGATGGTCGGCGTCGGATCGATCAGCCAGATCTACTTGTTCGGTTTTTCACTGCTGACGACGTTGCTGCTGAGCCCCCGATGGGGCCTGGCGAGCGTGCTCCTGAACGCGATCACCATGCTCGCCATCGGGTACGTCGGCCTCGCGGCACCTGAGATGACGACGGCGCGCTGGACGATGAATTTCGGCGCTTGGTCGGTGGTCACGAGCAATTTCGTGCTCGTCAACGTCAGCTTGGTGGCGGTGCTGGGCGCCGTGATTCAGGCGCTCGAGAGCGCGCTCGGCAGTGCGGTTGCGGCACGCGCCACGCTGGAGCGGAACCAGACGGCGTTGCTCGAGAGCAGAGCGCTCCTTCGGATCGCAGGGGCCACCGCGCGCCTCGGTGGTTGGCGGGTCGAGCTGGGCAAAGGGAACGTCCTATGG
>CAXSGV010000592.1:0-4095 GCA_964236615.1 uncultured Polyangiaceae bacterium | reverse complement strand
AAGGCCTTGAGGTACTCGACGAGCGAGCCACAGTTCTGGCCGAGGTTCATGGCCTTGCGCAGGCCGTCCTCGTCTTTTGCGGGGAGCTCGACGCGCTGCCGTTCCGCGAGATCGAGAATCGTCGAAAGGCGGCACGAGCCGTCCAGGTGGACGTGGAGATCGGTCTTCGGGAGGCGCTCGACCGTCTCGAGCGTGATGGGCTTCGTCGGCATGACCGAGTGTAACACGACGTGCGCGGCCCTACTGATTGCGCTTGATCACGTGGAATCCGAAGGGGGTTTCGACGACGCCGCTCGTCTTGTCGACCTCGAGCGCGAACGCGGCGTCGCTGAAGGCCTTGGCCATCTTGGCGCGCGTGAATTTCCCGAGGCTGCCCTGCCGATCCTTCGCGCCGGGGTCATCCGAGTACTCGTTCACGAGCGCGGTGAAGTCCGTGCCCGCCTGCGCTTTGGTCACGACCTCTTCGGCGCGCTTCTTCGCGTCGGCCTTCGAGCGCGTCACTGACTTCGGTGCGCGCTCGGCGCCGCGGTACGCGATGAGCACGTGCTGCGCGGCAATGGCGTCAGGCTCCTTCGCTACCGAGGGCGCGGTCGTCGTGGCCAAGGGCGTCGCGCTCGTCATCCGAGGGGGCTCCGTCGTGACTGACGTCGCGGAGGTGGCCGTCGCGGAGACGCCCTTCTTGTCCTCACAGGCGGCCGCGAGCACCGAGAGCGGAAGGAGCGCAACAACGAGAGCGCGGAGCGGGGTGGCCATCGGCTTCCTCTACTACAACACGACAACAGCACGACAGCGCGCGGCTCACGCGCTCAGAGCGCTCGCTTCGAGGAGAACGCGCTCGCGCCGCACGCGATCGATGGCCTCGGTGTCGATCGTGCCGCCGCGCAGGATCTGTCGCGCCGCGAGCTCGCCCATCTCCATCGCGGCGTCGAGGAAGATGTAGCGGAAGAGGCCTTGCCGTCCGCCGAGCGCGAGGTTGTCCCAACGTGCGACGTGCGCCATGAGCCGATCGCGGTCGGCCTCGTAGCCCACGCGGTAGATCGGGTACCCATGCGGCACACGGAACGAGAAGCTGCCGACGACATCCGCACGCACGTCGAAGCCCAGCGCCGCGAGCTCGCGTAAGCCCATCTCGAGGAGATCGGCGTCGTCGCCAGCCCAGATGTCGTCGCCCTCCGCGCAAGGAATCTCGAGCATCAGCGACGTCGTGCCGGGTGGAGACATGTCCGGGCTGCGGTGCCGCGGCTCCTGGATGCGCGTGATCGTGTAGCGCGGGTCGGCGACGTACATCCACGTGCTCGGCGAGACCTCGCGGCGGCGCAGCATGATGTTCACGAAGCGAATCGCGCGGAACGCGAGCTGCGAGGGTGGGGCATCGCCACCGAGCTGCTTGGCCACGTCGCCGAGCGGGATCGTCGCGTAGACGCTCGAGCAGGGGAACGTCGTGGTCGCGCCATCGACGAGCGCGCGCACGTGCGTGACGCGCTTGCCGCTCGTGACGAGGCCGACGACCTCGGCGCCGAGGACGATACGCGCACCGAGGCGCGTGGTCTCCTCGGCGAGGCGATCGAAGAGCTGACCCATTCCGAGACGCGGGTAGAAATAGCGGCGCGCGTAGGTTCGAATCGCTTCGCGACGCAGCCCCATCATGCGAAGCGCGGCGTCGCCGAGGTGAAGGAGGCCGATGCGTTGCGCGGCCCACTCCGACGAGATCTCACGTGCCGGAATGCCCCAAAGCTTCTCGGTGTAGGGCCCGAAAAACTTGTCGTAGAGGGGCGTGCCGAAGCGAGCTCGCACCCAATCTTCGAACGTGCGATCGGGCGACGGCGTGACGCGATGACGAGCGCGCGCCGCGAGGTAGCCCGCGAAGGCCCGCACGTTCTCGCGCACGCCGAGCGAGCGAACGAGGTCGCCGGCTTCGAGTGGATAACGGAATGCGCGACCGCTATGGAGGACGACGCTGCGGCGCTCTTGCTCGAGCAAATCGTCCCCGAGGAGATCGCGCACGCGCTTGGCGAGTGCGGCGTTCGACGAGACGAAGCGGTGGCCACCGAGATCGAAGCGCCACCCGTCGCGCTCGAGCGTCGCGCACAGACCGCCGGCGCGCGGCTCGCGCTCGAGGACCGTCACGCTCCGACCGGCGCGCGCGAGCTCCCACGCACACGCGAGCCCCGACGGTCCCCCGCCGAGGACGAGCACGGGGTCACGCGAGGTCATACCGATGCGCTCGACGGGAGGAGTGCGACCCGGAAGGTCGTGCCCTCGCCGAGGACCGACTCGACGGAGAGCTCTCCGCCGAGCTCCGAAACGATCTCGTGCGAGATCGCCAGACCGAGCCCGGTGCCCTTGCCCGCGAGCTTGGTCGTGTAGAAGGGATCGAAGATGCGACTGAGGAGCTCGTGCGCTATGCCGACTCCATTGTCCGTCACCTCGACGATCGTGCGGCCGCGCGCGTCGCTTCCCGTCGTCAAACGGAGCACATTTGCGCTCGACTCTTCGCGCATCGCGTCGACCGCGTTCACGATGAGATTGAGAAACACCTGACCGAGGCGCGCCGCGTTCGCGTGCGCCAGTGGGCACGGAGCGTAAGCGCGGATGATGCGCACGCGCCCCGCGAGCTCCCGTTGTGCGAGAGCAAGCGTCGACTCGAGCGTTGCCGCGACATCGACGGCCTCGATGTTGGCAGGGTCGGTGCGGGAGAGCGTGACGAGATCATGGACGATCGTACGGATGCGGAAAACCCCCTGGAGCGCGGTGCCCAGCGCTGCTCTCGCGTTGCTGCTGCTCGACGGATCGCGACCGATTTCGCGCGAAGCGATCTCGATGTTGTTCAGCACGTACGCGAGCGGATTGTTGATCTCGTGCGCGACGCCGGCCGCGAGCAAGCCCATCGAGGCGAGACGGTCGGCGGTCATGAGGCGCTGTTGCATGCGCAACCGCTCGGTGATGTCGCGCGCGATCACGAGCCGTGCGGGCTCGCCTCCGAACGTGATGAGCTCGGCGGGCGCGACCTCGACCGTCAGGATGCTGCCGTCTTTGCGAACCACGCGCGCTTCGGTGGCGGCGGGCACGCTGCGGTCGCCAACCGGGGTCTGCATGCGCTCGACGAGCACCGCGCGCGAGGACTCCTGAACGATGCTGGCGATCTGCGAGCCGACGAGGTCAGCGGGACGCGCGTGACCAAGCATCGTGGCCGTCGCCTGGTTTACCCACAGCACCTCGCCCCCACGGTGAATGAGCACGGCGTCCGGAAGGCGCTCGAGCACAGCACGAAACTCCTGCGTGGCTGACGTGATCGCGTCGAAGCCGCGCTGAATCTCGCGCTCCTGATCGGTGAGGATGGCGCCACCGCGAGCGGCGCGCACATGGGCCTGCAAGAAGCGCCGGGCACGAGCCACTAGGGGGTCGTGAGCGGGAAGAAGCAGATCGGTGATGTTGGAGCGCGGCGTCACCACGCTTCGCTCGATGGTCGCGGGAGGCTTGCCCATCAACCGCGGCATCTCCGCGAGGTTGCCTTCGGCGATGTAGAACAAGGCGAGGCACTCGCGGTAGCTCGGCGCGAGCCGACCTTCGATGCGCACGAGTCGATCGGAGAGGAACTCGGTCGTGACCTTCACACCTGGAAACAGCGCCGGCTGCACCCAACGGTTACCCGCGATGTAGAACGCGCGCAACGACACGACGTGCGGGGCAATTTTCTGGAGAAACTGATTTGCGGGCGCGCGCGCCATCGTGCGACCGAAGTCGCGGAGGCGCTCGGGATCGTCGCCGAGAAGGTGCGAGAGCCGATTGACCACCGTGACGAACGTGTCCCAATCGACGCGGCGCCGCGCATCGGCGAGGTGCTCGAGCTTGACGCCCGAGCCCAATGCAAGCTCCTCACGGGCGATCCCGAGGATCTCGCCCGCCTCGAGGATCATGCGCGTTGCTCGGCAGCTCACATCCATGAAAGCCGCAGAGTTATAGAGGGTTTCATCCCAGTTCGCTTCGGCCAGTTGCGCGGGCGCGCGAACGCGGCAGCCACACGACGAACGTCGCGCCGCCACCGGTCGTCGGCTCGTGGGTGGCTGTACCGCCGTGGGCGCGTGCAATACGCGC
>CAXSGV010000591.1:0-4115 GCA_964236615.1 uncultured Polyangiaceae bacterium | reverse complement strand
TGTTTGTGGGTTGTCGAGGCCGCGCGCTCCTCGCGCCACGCTTCCGAGCAGCTCACGCTTTTACCCGGCGAGCGCGATCCCGGTTGGAGCGAGATCGTGTCACTTCGTGCGGCGGTGCGCCTGGGCACTGAGGTGTTCGCCTCCGGCAAGCTCGCCCCGGCGTCGATCGCTGCAGCGTGCGCGGCGCTGAAGGAGTTCCGGCAGCAGATGGACGCGGCGAAGGTCGACGCCTACCGCGCGACCGCGACCAGCGCCGTTCGCGAAGCTGCCAACGGTGCGACGTTCATCGAGCGCGTTCGCCGCGAGGCCGGGATCGAGCTCGAGGCCATCGAAGGCATCGAAGAGGCACGGCTCATTCAGCTCGCGGTCACTCGGCGCATCGCTCTCGACGAGCGCAAGGTGCTCCTCATCGACGTCGGCGGCGGCTCCACGGAGCTCACGCTCCTCGATCGCGGTCAGGCCACGTTCGCCATCTCGCTTCCGGTCGGCACCGTGCGCATCCTGGAGACGTTCCTGCGCGAACAGCCGATCGTCGACAAGGAGCGGGCTGATCTGATCCGCGAAGCGATCGACCGCGCTTACGCCGAGGCGCGCCCGCACCTCAAGAACGTGGTGCTCGATGCCGTGATCGGCACTGGCGGCAACCTCGACACGCTCGCCGAGCTCTGTCCGGTGAAGAATGGCAAAGCGGGCGAGCGCGCCGTCGATCTCGTCGCCACGCGCGCGCTCTTCGCGAAGATGTGCCTGATGGCGCCTGCCGAACGCGCGAAGACGTACGGCCTGCGTCCCGACCGTGCCGATACCATCGTCCCCGCGGCCGCGATCTTCCTCCGCCTCGCCGAGCTGTTGAAGGCCGACACGATCGTGGCGCCCGGCGTCGGTCTCAAGGACGGCATTCTCGAGGAGCTCGTCGACAAGCATTTTCACGTGTGGGACACGGCGCGTGAAGCCGAGAGCGTGCTTTCCGCATGCGTGCGCCTCGGGCACCGCTACCACTTCGACGAGAAGCACGGCGTGCTCGTCGCGCACCTCGCGACGCGCCTCTTCGACGACCTACGCGAAACCCACGCGCTCACCGATCGCGACCGCTTGCTGCTCCGCGCCGCAGCGATGCTCCACGACATAGGCGACTTCGTTCGCTACGACGGCCACCACAAACACAGCTACTACGTGATCCTGCACTCGGACATCATGGGGCTGACGCCCGGCGAGCGAAACGTCGTCGCCAATGTCGCGCGCTACCACCGCAAGAGCGGGCCCGATCCGTCGCATCCGAACTTTCGCGAGCTCGACAAGGACACGCGCTCCAAGGTGCGGGCATTGGCCGCGATTCTTCGCGTCGCCGACGGCCTCGATCGCGAGCACCTCGGCAAAGTCACCGACGTGCGCGCCTCGCTCGAAAAGGGAAAAAGCCGGGTGGCGCTGGCCATCACCGGCAGCGAAGAGCGCGAGCTCGAAGAGTGGACGGTGCGCGCGAAGTCCGGGCTGTGGAAGGACGTGTTCGGCCTCGACGTGGTCTTGACGGGTGCGTAATCTCGGCGCGCCGATGCGCTTTTTCGTCTCGTTCGCTCCTCGCCGAGGAGGCCTCGCGCTCGCCGCGCTCGCTTCGTTCTCGGTCGCATGCGGCGGCAGCGTTCCCGATCCGAAGGACGCGGCCGATGCGTACGCGGCGGCGGCGGCGCAAGGCGACTCCGACGCCATCTACGAAATGATGACCGTCGCCGGTAAGAAGGCGCGCACGAAGGAAGACGTACGCAAGCTGGTGAAGGACGAACGCGTCGAGCTCGCCGAGCAGGCGCGCGCCATCTCCGCGAAGGACGCGCGTGCCGAGGCGACGGCGCGTCTCCGCTTCGACGATGGCGAGGAGACCGCGCTGGAGCTCAAGGACGGTCGCTTCTGGGTAACTACGGCGGGCGCCTTGCCCGGGGGCGCACGCACCCCGGAAGAAGCGCTCGATCAACTCCGCCGCGTCGTTGCGCGTCGAAGCTACGCCGGCTTGATGCGCGTCGTATCGCCCGCGACCCGCGCGGCGATCGAGCAGGATTTGAGGTCTCTCGTGACGGGGCTCGATCACCCCGAAACGCTCCCCGTACAAGTCTCCGGCGACGCAGCCACGGTCGCGGTACCTGGCGGCCACCACGTTCGCCTCAAACGAGATGGCGGCGTTTGGCGCGTGGACGACTTCGACTAGCATCCCGCGCGTGACCGATCGTCGCATCTTCGGGTTGCTGGGCGCAGCGATCGTGACCATCACGATCTTGCTCGCGCCGCATCCAGCGCGCGGGTTCGGCGATCTCGGCGCGTTCGATCCGCGTATTCTTCTGACGGGCGGGCAGACCAACGCAGCGCACCCGAACGCGCCTTCCCGCTGGGCGTGGGAGCTGGTGCAGCGCACCTCGGCCCCGGCGCGCCTGCGTCCGTCGCTCGTTCGCGCCGCCGACCCCGCGGTCGCCGACGGACCCTTCCTCTACTGGAGTGGCGACTCACCGGTGCTTCCCCTGACGTCGGCCGAAATCGCGCAGCTCCGGCGCTTCATCGCGCTCGGCGGCGTGCTCCTCGTCGACGACGCGGGCCTATCGAACGAAGGCGCTCCGAGCGTGTTCGGCACCACTGCGCGCCGCGAGATCGCGCGCGTGTTGCCCGACTCCGCGCCAATCACGATCAGCGCCGAGCACGTGCTCTTTCGAAGTTTCTATTTGCTACGTCGTGCCGAGGGCCGCGTCGCGGGTCCGAAGACCCTCGAGGCCGTGATGCGCGGCGGCGCGGCGCAGGTGATCTTCACGTCGCACGATCTCGGTGGTGCACTTGCGCGCGGTCCCACCGGCGTTTGGGAGATGCCGGTCGTGCCCGGCGGCGATGTGCAGCGCGAGCGCGCAATCCGGCTTTCGGTGAACGTCGCGATGTACGTGCTGTGCTCGAATTACAAAGACGATCAGGTCCATGCGCCGTTCTTGATGCGCCGTCGCGCGCTTGCACCCGTGACCGAGTAGCCGAGCCTCACGATGCCCACGACACGGCTGTCGACGAGCAACGATCTGCCCTCGTGGGCGATCGTACTCGCTTGCGCGCTCGTGCTCGTGAGCCTCGTGCTGTTGCTCGTCGAGCTTCGTCGGCGCGAGCGCGGCGGCGTGTTGATCGCGGGGACCGGTGTGCTGGCGCTCGTCGGCCTGCTTGCCGCAGTGCTGCGTCCGGTGCGCATCGCGGCGCGCGAGAGTGTGATCGGCGCGCGCGTCGTCGTGCTCAGCGACGCTTCGCGCTCGATGGCGTTGCCGGGTGACTCGGGGCTTCGTCGCGACGCGCGCGATCGTGCAGTGCAAGCGATCGTGAAGGCGGCGCCCGACGCACGCATCCTCACGCTCGGGTTCGGCGAGGGGCCGGCCGAGCCAATGGGAGAGCTCAAACCGGGCGACGCGTCGACGACGCAGAAGTCGCGTAGCGATCTCTCCGCGGCGCTCCGCGCGCTCACACAGGCACCGGACGAGCATCCCGCTGCCGTGGTCGTCGTCAGCGACGGTCGCCTCGACGATCCGCCGGAGGACGTCACGTCGCCCGCGCTCGCAGCGCTCGGCGAAGCTTTGCACGCGCCCATTCACACGGTCGCGACCACGCGCCGTACCCCTGCCGATGCCAGCGTGCGCCGCGTCGCCAACGCGGGCGCCGCCGTCGCGCACGTGCCTCTTCCCCTTCGCGTCGAGATCGGGTGCGCGGGCGGCCTCGCCTGCGACGAGCTCACGGTAACGGCCCGTGAGCTTCGCGAAGACGGGCCTCCCGCTCTGCTCGCGACCGGGCTCGCGCATCTGAAGGACGGCAAGGCGACGGTCGACCTCACCGTCACGCTCGAACGCGCGGGCGCGCGGATCCTCGAGATCGCGATCGCCCCACCGGCGGGCGACACCATCGTCGAGAACGATCGCCGCCTCGTCACGCTCAACGTTGCCCGCGAACGCGTGCGCGTGCTTCACGTCGCGGGCCGGCCGACGAACGACACGCGCGCGCTCCGTCAGTGGTTGAAGAGCGACGCCTCGGTCGACGTCGTGGCGTTCTTCATCCTTCGCACGCCCGCGGACAACCCGCAGGCCACGCAGGAGGATCTCGCGCTCATCCCCTTCCCCGTC
>CAXSGV010000590.1:0-4120 GCA_964236615.1 uncultured Polyangiaceae bacterium | reverse complement strand
AGAACGCGCTGCAGATCGCTGCAGGCAACGACCACAGCTGCGCGATCATCGCCGACCGAAGCGTCGTGTGCTGGGGCTCGAACGTGCACGGCGAGATCGGCGACGGCACGCGGGTCGGCCCACGTACGCGTCCTGCTACGGTGGTCGGGCTACGCGACGTACGGGCGATCGCCGCGGGCATTGCTCGTGCAGTGATCGCGATTCGACATGGCCGACATCTCCCGACGAACATTCCTTCAGGTCGCCGCCGCAATTGCCGCTGCTGCGTGCGGCGGCACGATGGAGAACGAAGCCAACAACGACGTCGACGGCGAGGCGCCGCTCGATCCGACGCGCTCCGGCGATGCGGGCGCGGTGCAGGACGGGGCGAGCGCGCCCGACGGCGAGGCGCCCCCGGAGCCGCCGCCGGCGCCGGTGCCGGGCGTCGACCTCGACGCGATCCCGCTGCGCGCGAAGGATTTTCCTTACGGCGTGATGGCGGGGGACGCGACACCGACGAAGGCGATGCTCTGGACGCAGTTCGTCGGCACCGTCGGCGATCTTTTCGTGCAAATCGAGGAGGTCGGCGGACCCAAGGGCCTCGCCGTGATCTCGCGCGCGCTCACTGCCACGGAGCGTGGTGACGGCGGCTTCGTGCACGTCGACGCGGCAGGGCTCACCGCTGGCAAGCGTTACCGCTATGCCTTCTTCGTCGTCGTGGCCAAGGCGCCCGTCGCGCGTGGTGCTTTTGGTTTCGTGCGTGCGGCCCTCGCGCCGAACGCTCTCGAGGTCGTCACGTTCGCCGGCACCTCGTGCACCCACCAGATGAGCGCGCCCTACCCGCTCATGGCCGACGCGGCGACGCGCAAGGTCGACTTCTTCATCCACGGTGGCGACCACGTCTACACGGACAATGGCACCAACGCCGTCACGCTCGCGGACTACCGCGAGAAGTACGGAGTCGCGTGGGGCACCAGCGGAATGAGCGCCTTGCATGGGTCCACCGGAATGGTTCTCACATGGGACGACCACGAAATCTTGAACGACTGGAACCCCGAGACGCTGCCGCTCTCTCGCGTCACCACTGCGCGCCGTGCGTACTTCGAGCACCGTGCGACACGACGCGACCCCGCGGCGCCCGATCGCATCTGGCGAAATCTCGTCTGGGGCAACACCCTCGAGATCATCGTGCTCGATGCGCGCTCCGAGCGAAAGCCCTCGACCCGAACGGCCGCGAACGCACAGTTCATCTCGCCGGCGCAGATGGCGTGGCTCAAGGATCGCCTCTCGAAGTCGACTGCGGTCTTCAAGTTCATCGTCACCTCGGTCCCGATCACGAACTTTCCTCCGGCGGCGGCGGGCGCGTCGGACAAGTGGGAGGGCTACCCGGCGCAGCGTGAAGAGATCCTCGGCTTCGTGGAGACCAACGCCATCAAGGGCGTCTGGTGGCTGTCTGGTGACTTGCACTTCGGATCGATCGGCGGGATCGGCGCGACCGGCGCGCGCCGGCAGATGCACGAGGTCCTGATGGGCCCAGGCGGCACGGCGGCACGTTCGCCGGATCTCTCGCCCGCGCAGTGGGACAAGGTGATCGACGAGAAGAACTACACCGTGTTCAAGGCCGACCCGATCAAGAAGGAGCTCACCGTAGAGTTCATTGGCGCGTCAGGCTCGATCTTCAAGCGCACCTACGCCGCGTAACGACCACTCCACCGGCTCAGTAGAGCGTACCGGCGTCGCGCGTCATCACGTCGCCAGGGACTTCGGTGCTCGTGTCGGGCACCGGCACAGCCTCACCGGTCGGCGTCGCGCCGTTCGTGCTGTTCGTCCGCAGCTGGCTTTCGCCGGGCGCGTACCCGCCGATGGGATCGGTGGCGAGCCGCTGCTCACCGCTCGTCGTCGTGGTGATGCTCGTCTCGAGCGGGGCGCGGACGCGCCGCTGGTCGTGGCCACCACAAGCGATGATGCCACTGCACGCTGCGGCGAAAAATAGTGCCGTTTTCATCCACGCACGTGGGTGCAAGCATCGTGCAAGCGCCGCACTCGCATCGTCGACCGGCGAACGGCCGGGGAACGGCCGGCGAACGGCCGGGGAACGCCGGAGAACGGCCGGCGAACGGCGGGGGAACGTCGCGAAACGTCGGCGCAGACGCGACGCAGCGAGGCAATGTGCAACACGGCGGCCGCTGAGCGAGCGCGACCGTCGCGAGGTCAGAAGCTCTGCCCCGCAAAGTGGAACGCAAGCCACGTCGGCGCGCCCGTGCCGAGGACGACGAGCGCTCCATCGTCGCCGCCGATGTTGCGGTGAACCTTGTGCGCGCCGTCCATCGTGTTGAAGCCGTAGGCGTACGCGCTGACGCGCGCGCCGATCGGAACCTTGGAGGCGATGAAGGGGCCGAGCGCGCTGATGGCCATCGGTGTGAACGCGGCCGTCGAGTGCAGACCGACGCTCGGGTAGTCGAGCGAGAGGCCGCCGTGCCAGCCGCTGCTCCACGCCGGGAAGGGCAGCGCCAGAGAGGGCGTCGCCACGCGAACGAGCTTGTCGACGGTCGTCGGTAGATTCGACTCCACGTTGATCCAGAGCGGGTAGGTCGCGCCGCCAGAGTCGATCTGCACGATCACGTGATCGTTGTCGCTCGGACACGTCGTATCGCCTGGCAAGATCACGGCGCGCACCGTGCCGTCGAGACGCCCATGGCTCGGCGCAACGCCGGTGCCGAACGTCCTCGTGCATAGTGATGCCGCGACATCCGGCGCGGCGTCCTTGATGGGCTGTCCTGCGTCAGCGGACGAAGCCCCTGCGTCGGGGGACGAACCCCCTGCGTCGGCGGACGAAGCTCCTGCGTCGTCGCCAGGTGCGGCATCGGGCTTCCCAGGATGCGATCCCGCATCCGCAGTGGAAGGCGTCCCGGCGTCCTCGACATCTTCCACGCCAGGCTCACCAGGCGCGCGAGCCACTTCGACCGTCGCGTCCTCGCACGCCGCGACGAACATCAACCCCAGGAGCCAAGCGAAGCGAGCCGTCATGGCAAGAGGAGCGCGGGCCGCCGCCGCAGTCGCACGCTTTGTCGCAGGCCCACCTCTTTTTCGAAGGCGCGCCGCACGCGCCATGCCGCGCGCCATGCCGCGCGTCAGGACTGTGCGATGGTCACCTTGAGGGTCTTCGACGTGCCCGGCGCGAGCGTCAGCAACCCGTCCCCCGTGTTGAGCGCGTTCGCGGGCGCGCTCCACGGCTCGAGACAGACGAAGTCCTTGCCGCGGAGAGTCCAGATCACCCAGCGATCGAGCTCCGGATCGGCGGCAACGACGATCCGATCGGCGCCGCGATCGAGGGTCGCGCTGCGCGAGCCGTGATCTTCGAGGTGCAGATCGACCTCTTGCACGGTGAGATCGATCGGCGCGGTGAGAGCGACGATCTTCTTGATCACGTTGTCGAACCCGCGGGTTGCCTGGGTCGGTATGCGTGCCTGCCCTTTGTTCGCGTCGGCAACGTGGAAGTAGGGGTGAAAACCAAGCGCGAAGGGCATCGCTGCGGCGCCGGCGCCCTTCGCAGTGTTCTCGATGCGGGTCTCGATCGTGAGCGTGGTGCCGGCGAGCGCGTAGCGGAGCCTCGCCGCAAAATCCCATGGATACTCGGCCCGCGTTGCGGCGTCCGATACGAGCTCGAGGGTGACCTCTCCACGCTTCGTGTCGATGACCGACCACGCCCGCTGACGGGCGAAGCCGTGTTGCTTCATCGTGCCCGATCGTCCGTCGCGTGAGAACCGGTCACCCGCGAGTGGGCCCGGCGAGGGGAACAAAACGGGAACGCCGCCGCGCACGTTCTTGGTGGGATCGACGAGCGAGTCCACATCGAGAAACAGCACGGGCACGCCGCGAACGTCGAAGCGCGTGACCATTCCGCCGCGCGACGGTGCGATGACCACGCGCGCCGTCGCGTCCTCGAGCACGACGCTCTCGAGTGGGGTCAGCGAGGGGGACCAGGGGTGAAATTCTGAGCTCACGCGTCGGATCATCGCATGTGCGGCGCATCGAGGACGTCGCCGTTACGCGGACATCCTTCGAGCCGTCTATGCTCGGCGCCATGAAGTACTTTGCAGTCGGCGCGCTGGCCGCGCTGGGCCTCCTCGGATGCCAAGCC
>CAXSGV010000589.1:2802-4130 GCA_964236615.1 uncultured Polyangiaceae bacterium | reverse complement strand
GTTTGCGGTTATCGATGTGTAGATCGATGACGAGGGCATTGTCCACCATTTTGATGACGCCGACGCGCTGGCCACGTTGGAGCCAGGGGTCATGGTCGCCGTCCGCGGCGAGATCGACGCCACGCACCGGCGCGACTCGATGGCCGATCACACCGCGCAGCACATGCTCTCGCGCGCGCTGCTCGACGTCGCGCGCGCGGAGACCGTGTCGGCGCGGCTCGGAGCGAGCACGAGCACCATCGACGTGAACGTGTCGATGATCTCGGATGCCGATCTCGCGCGCGCCGAGGATCTCGTGAACGCCGTCGTCCGCGACGACGCGCGCGTGCTCGCGTCGTTCCCGACCCCCGCCGAGCTGGCAAAGATGCCGCTGCGCCGGCCGCCGAAGGTCGCGACGGGCATTCGCATCATCGAGGTCGAGGGCTTCGACTTCAGCCCGTGCGGCGGCACGCATTGCACGAAGACCGGGCAAATCGGCCTCGTTCGCGTCGTCGCGACCGAGCGGTACAAGGGCAAGCTGCGCGTCACCTTCCAAGCCGCGCGCCGCGCGCTCGCGTCGGTGCGCGTGAAAGATCACGCGCTGGCGTCGCTCGCAAAAGAGCTCACCTGCGGGCCGCTCGACGTCGGCGCGGCCGTCGCGAAATTACGCGCCGATCTCAAGTCGAAGAGTGACGCGCTCGGCGTCGCGCGCGGCGAGCTCGCGCTTCTCGTCGCAGAACGAAGGCTCGCCGACCACCCGCCGCACCCGTCGGGCACGACGGTCATCGTGATCGATCGCGATCACGACGACGTCGCGATGCTGCGCTCCCTCGCCGCCAAGCTCTCCGCGCGCGCTGACGTGGTCGCGGTGTGTCTCGGGGGCGACGCATCGGCCTCCGGCGCGGTCGATCGCCCGGTCGTCGTGCAGCGCGGCGCCTCGGCTTCGTTCGACTGTGGCGCCTGGTTGAAGTCGACGACCACCCGTTTCGGAGGCCGTGGCGGTGGGTCGAAGGACCGCGCCGAAGGGCGCATGGCGACGACCGCCACGGCGCTGGTGCTTGCCAATTCGATGGGCAACGTAGAGTCTGGTCAACGTCCTGATGGCTGACGAGGCACCGAAGACCCCGATTCCGCAGCCGACGAAAGAGGACCACGAAGACGTCTCGTGGGCGCTTTCGACGGCCGAGGCGACCTGGAACCGTGGCGACCGCGCCGACGCGTTGAAGTGGCTGCGTCGCGCGGCGGAGTCATCGATCAGGAGAGCTCACCGAGGACGTCCACGGCGGCGGGCAATCCGACGGTGGACGAGTGATCGACCCGGATCGGAGAGCCGACCGCCGGCGAGAGTG
>CAXSGV010000589.1:0-2792 GCA_964236615.1 uncultured Polyangiaceae bacterium | reverse complement strand
GATCGCGTTCTGGAGCTGGCGAAGGTCGCAGCGGAGTTCGCTTCGCAGCTCGATCCCTCGACCGGCACGAGCTCACCGCCGAACAGACCCATGACGAGCGCCCCGCCGATGCGGTCGATGCCGCCGCCGCTTCCCGCAGGCCCCGCGCGTCCCACGAAGCCGCCGGGGCTCCCACCGGGCAAGGGCCTCACCGCCTCACCGCCCGCGGAGACGATGGTCTCGCAGCAGCCGGTCCAGCCGGTCCGACAAAGCGTTCCCCCCACCGCCTCGAAGGTCGAGGTGCAGAAAGCGCCGGCGCACAGTGCCGCGCCGCGCCCCGCCGCGCCAACCGGAAAACCGACGGTGAAGATGGAAGCCGTGCGCACGACCGCCCGCTACAGCGAGGCGCCGAAGGAAGAGCCTTCGAGGCCCGACGCCGCGAAGGCTGCCGTGCCGAAGGCGTCGCCGTCGGCACCGGCCACCACCGCGACCGCGCTGCCTGCCGCGGCATCGTCGGAGGGCGCTGCGGGCGCAGCGTCGGTCACGTCCATCACGGCCGCACCCGCCATCCCGCCGGCCGCGATCTCACCCGACGTCGCGCGTGCTCAGCGCCTCGCGCAGATGGCGCGCGCATCCAGCGACGACACGGGGGCCACGTGGACGGGCGCCGAGGATCGCCCCTCCGAGCCCGAGACGCCGCAGAGCAAGCGCGGCGCGAACGGGAACGCCGACCGCATGTCGAGCGATCCGAAAACGCCGCCCGCAGCGCTCGTCGAGGAGCGCGGATCGCGCGGGAAATACGGTCCGCCGACGACCCGGTTCACGTCCAGCTCGTCGGTCGCCGAGATCGACGCGTGGCCCACCGCCGCGCTCACCGGCGAGGTTCCGGCCGACTTCCACGACGAGAACAAGACGCGCATCGATGCCCCCGCCTACAAGGACAGCGACGACCTTTACGACGGGTCGGCCATCGTTCCGCCGAAGACCGGTGACGTCCGTCCGACGCAGGCCGTGCGCGTCGTCGTGTGGCGCGCCGCGGATGGCGTGCACGTCGCGCCGCATGGAACCACGGTCTCCGCGATCTCCGTCGACGCCATGCTGGTCGCCCTCGATCCCACGGCGGACCTCTTCGCTTGGCTCAAAGGGAAGTAGGCCCTAGACACCCCTGAAGAAGGGAGCAGGAAAGCGCAGCGTTCTGCGCTATCTTGCCCAGCCGATGTTCGAAGAATTCGGGATCAACGCGGGCTTCGTCGAGGAGCTCCACGCGCAATACCAACAGAGCCCACAGTCGGTCGATCCGAAGTGGCGTGAATTCTTCGAGTCGCAGAGCCGGCCCGCGGAAGCCGCGGCAAGACCGCTTGCAGCGCTTGCACCGCTCGCGTCCGTTTTGCCCGCGCCCAACGGCGGCGCGTCGAACGGCGGCGCGCACAACGGGACCAGCAACGGCAACGGTACCGTAGCCCTCGACCGCGAGCGGAACGGCAACGGCAACGGCAACGGCGTGCCCGCACACCCACCGTCGGAGTCTTCACTCGATCACTACGCGCGTAACAAGGCGAGCACCGTTCGCAGCGAGCAAGTGCTCGCCGCCGGCGCAATCCAAGGCCGCGTCTACCAGCTGCTCAACGCGTACCGCGTGCGCGGCCACCTCTTCGCGCACCTCGATCCGCTCGGCACACCGGCCGAGGCCGCGCCCGAGCTCGATCTCGACAATTTCGGGCTGTCGTCGCAGGACCTCGACACCACCTTCCCCACCGTCGGCATCGGCGGCCTCCCCGAGCGCGCGACGCTGCGTCAGATCATCGGGCACCTCTCGGAGACCTACTGCCGCTCGATCGGCGTCGAGTTCACGCATATCGAAGAGCCCGAGATGCGCGCCTGGCTTCAGGACCGCATGGAGTCGACGCGCAACCGCGCGACGCTCGATCGCTCGCAGGTCGTGCGCATCCTCACGAAGCTCACCGACGCCGAGGTGTTCGAGAACTTCATCAAGCGTACGTTCGTGAACGCAAAGCGCTTCAGCGTCGAGGGCGCCGAGAGTGTGATCGCGATGCTCGATCTTCTCATCGACGAAGCCGGTGCCCACGGCGTCGGCGAGATCGTCATCGGCATGGCCCACCGCGGCCGCCTCAACGTGCTCGCCAACATCATGGGCAAGAACGCGCGCGAGATCTTCGCGGCCTTCGACGACAAACGCCCCGAGCGCTTCCTCGGCGCCGGCGATGTGAAGTACCACCTCGGTTACTCGAGCGATCGCCGTACCTCGTCGGGCGCGCTCGTGCACCTCTCGCTCGCCTTCAACCCGAGCCACCTCGAGTGGGTGAACCCGGTCGTCGAAGGCCGCGTGCGCGCAAAACAAGATCGCGCGAAGCGGCAGAACATCATGCCGCTCCTCATCCACGGCGACGCCGCGTTCATGGGCCAGGGCGTCGTCCCCGAGACGCTCAACATGGCGGGCCTCGAGGGCTACTCGACCGGCGGCACGGTCCACGTCGTCGTGAACAACCAGGTCGGCTTCACGACCGATCCGAAAGACGCGCGGTCGACACGCTACTGCACCGACATCACGCGGATGCTTCGCGTCCCCGTCTTCCACGTCAACGGTGAGGATCCCGAGGCCGTCATCCAGGTCACGCGTCTCGCGATCGCGTTCCGCGCGCGCTTCGCCAAGGACGTGGTCATCGACATCTACTGCTACCGCAAGCACGGCCACAACGAAGGCGACGAGCCCCGCTTCACGCAGCCGATGATGTACGCGCTCATCGACAAGAAGCCGACCGTCCGCGAGGTCTACGTCCGCCGCCTCGTGGACA
>CAXSGV010000588.1:0-4132 GCA_964236615.1 uncultured Polyangiaceae bacterium | reverse complement strand
ACGCGATCGTCGTCTCGTCGCAGCACTCGGAGTCGGTGAAGCAGAAGGCGCTTCGTGAGGCCATCATCGAGCTCGTCATCGAGCGCGTGATCCCGAAACGGCTGATCGACAAGCAGACCAAGTTCCACGTCAACCCGACCGGCCGTTTCGTCGTCGGTGGACCGATGGGCGACTGCGGTCTCACCGGCCGCAAGATCATCGTCGACACCTACGGCGGCATGGGCCGTCACGGTGGTGGCGCCTTCTCGGGCAAGGATCCCTCGAAGGTCGATCGCTCGGCTTGCTACTACGCGCGCTACGTCGCGAAGAACGTCGTCGCTGCCAAGCTCGCGCGCCGCTGCGAAGTGCAGGTCGCGTACGCGATCGGCGTCGCGCAGCCCGTCGGGGTCTACGTCGACACGTTCGGCACCGGCAAGGTCTCGGACGAGAAGCTTGCAAAGTACATCCACGACAAGTTCGACATGCGCCCGAAGAACCTGATCGAAGAGCTCAAGCTTCTCAACCCGATCTACAAGGAGACCGCCGCGTACGGTCACTTCGGCCGCAGCGGCTTCAGCTGGGAGTCCACCAACCGCGCCGCGCAGATGGCGGCCGACCTCCTTGGCGGCAAGGTGAAGGGGACCGTCGTCAGCACGAACGGCTTCCATGCGGGCGCCGCCAACGGCAAAGCGAACGGCAACGGCACCAGCAAGGTCGTCGACAAGAAGGACAAGAAGGCCGGCAAGAAGAAGAAGAAGTCGAAGGATCCCAGCGCCTGAGCGTTTCAACTTTTCGTCCGCCTTTCCCCCTCGAGCCCTCATGAAGCTTTTCGAAAGGGCCGACGCCGCGGACATCACTGCCTTCAAGGAGGATGTTCGCGTCGCGCTCAAGGGTTGCACGTCCCTCGAGCATGCCGCGCAGACGCTCGCGAAGAAGGTCTATACGACTTACCAGTCGTCGACCGTCCTCGCGCGCGTCTACGCGACCGTTCCGTACGGTCGGCTGCCTGCCGATGCGCGGTCGTTCGTCGATGCGGTTGCGGCGACGACCGCCGGCAACGCACCGCTCACCGACGCGACGCCGTGCCTCTCGTTGCTCGGCACCTACGGCCTCGAGCCCGCGTGGCAGACGCGTCGCATGTCGCGGGGCCATCTCGCGATACCGCTGCTGAGTCGTGCATTCGTCGAGGCGGCGCCGATGATCGCGCGCCTCTTCAAAGACCTCGGGATCGATCTCGCATGGATTGACAATCCGACGTCGGATTTTTCGCGCGCGCTCGTGGGCGGCTTCAACGGAGTCTTCTTCGTTCAGGATGCCGGCACCGCCAAGGATCCCAAGAACAACTTCGTCATCCCTGCACAATCGTTCGTCGCGCAGAACAAAGTGAAGACCGTGTTCGGCATGGGCGGCTTCTACATGCAGGGCACGATGGTCGCGATCATCCTGTTCACGCGCGAGCAGGTGTCGCGCATGCAGGCCGAACGCTTTTCCGCGCTCAGCAGCATCCTCAAAGTCGCGACCAACACGCACGTCGTCGGCGGCAGGATCTTCGAGCAGGGCTGACGCGCCGCCATCGTCCGCGACGTGTGCGGCCTGCGGGATCCAGGTAGGCAAATATCCCCGGACGCAGATCGCGGTCACTGGACTTCACCGAGTCCAACCCCACTCCTTTTCGCGGCACGTCCGACGGGGCGTAACAGGCGGCGATCCCAGCTTTTTTGCGCGGCGCGTCGCGGCACACGCGAAGGGCCGCGAAGCGAGCGCGCGAGGTCTCGCGAATTGGCGACCCGCATTTTTTGGCTCGCCCATTGCTCTCTAGTCGCACGTGCGAAACCTTGCTGCCTCCCTCGGGACCCTGACCTCCGTTGCCTCGCTCCTTCTTGCGGGGGCGACCGTGGTCGGAAGTGCGGCGTGCTCGAGCCCCGACACGTCATCGAACGGGGGCACGCAGAGCTCGGACATCGCAGGCCACGAGGACGACGACGGACACGAAGAGATCGGCACGACGAGCGCGGCGCTCACGGCGAGTGATCCCGTCTCCACCGCAGTTCTTCAGAGCTGCACGACGACCTCGGTCAAGGGCCTCTCGACGCAGCTCGTCGAAGAGATGGAGTGCATGAAGCCGGGGACGATGTCGAAGATCGACGACATCCCGAAGGTCACGCTCGGGTCGGCCGTCTTCCCGTACATGCAGACGCCGGCGCGCAACGCGCTCGCCGCCGCGGTCGCCGCGCGCGGCGTTCCGATGAGCATCAACTCGGCGCTTCGTTCGCTCCCGCAGCAGTACCTCCTTTTCCGCTGGTTCCAGACGCGTCGCTGCGGCATCGGCCTCGCGGCCAAGCCGGGCACGAGCAACCACGAGGGCGCGGTCGCCGTCGACATCAACGACAACGCGGCGTGGCGGACTGCGCTGGAGAGCAAGGGCTTCCGCTGGCTCGGCGCGAGTGATCCCGTGCACTACGATTTCGTCGGTGCGGGCGGCATCAACCTCCGCGGCGTGTCGGTGCAGGCGTTTCAGCGCCTCTGGAACCGCAACCACCCCGAGGATCTGATCGCCGAGGACGGCGGCTACGGACCTATGACGGAGGCGCGCCTCGCCAAGTCTCCGGTCGGTGGATTCGCAAAGGGTGCATGCAAGGCGATGGTCGACGGCGGCACGCCGCCCGCGGTGGATGGGGGCGTTGGTGTCCCCGAGCCGACCGTGCCGGAGCCGCCGGACACGACGGGGCCGGAAGTGCCCATCGTGCCTGACGCGACGGAGCCGGCGACCACGGGCGAGCCCGATCAGGAGCAGCCCGCCCAAGCGAGTGAAGGCTGCAGTATGCAACCTTCATCGCGCACGCAGAGCGGCGGCGGACTCGCGCTGTTCGGTCTCGCGCTCGGTGTCGCGGTCGTGGCAAAGCGCCGTCGTCACTGAGAGAGTCTCGCTTTTCGCTCCGCTAGCTCCTTCGCCACCTGCGCACCCCGCGTCCCGGCGGCGAGGAACGGCTTCACGATACCGAAGCGTCCGCGCACCACCTCGGCGAGCGCCAAGCTCACTACCTCGCGCGTCGAGAAGACCGCAAACGGCGAGCGTCGGCGCTCCTGGACGTCGAGGATACGCTCGCGCAGCTCCTCGCTGGCGGCGATGCGTTTGAAGACCGCGTGATTGAGCGAGTTGTTGTACTCGACGGACCCGAGGTCGCGCGCGAACTCGAAGAGCTCGAGCGAGTCCACGTCTCGTTGGCGCCAGTAGCGCTCGAGGGCTTCGTCACCTCCCTCGACGATGGCGCTGGCAATCGCCTTCGCATCGCGGAAGGCGTCCGTGATGCCGAGGCCGGGCGCCGGGTCCTTGAAGAGCCCCGCGTCTCCGACGAGCGCCCAGCCGGGGCCTGCCGCCTGCCGGAAGAAGAAGCGCCCGTTCACGAAGCCGAGGACCTTGCTCGCAGGGTCGCCCAAGGCGAGCGCCGCGGTGAGTGGGTGCGCGCGCAGTCGCTCGAGCAGTACCTCTCGGTGCCGGCCCTTCCATTCCCCCATCTTCGTGAGGGGGAACGCGATGCCGAGAAGGAGAAGATCGCTGTTCGTCGGGAACACGAGCCGGTACTCATCACCGAAGTAGAGGAGCCCCGCGCCCCCCTCGAAGCAGGGATCCGCCGCGTACGACGCGGGCCTCGGCCAGTAGGCCCAGAACGCGGCCCGCGGCGCGTCGTAGCCCTTGTATTCCTGCGCCTCGACGAGGGCGGCCACCTTCGAGCGCGGACCGTCCGCTCCCACCACGAGGTCCGCGCGGATCTCGCGACGCTTACCTTCGTGCTCGGCCACGCCGCCCACGACGCGTCCGTTCTCGCGGATCACGTCGACGAGCTTCGTGCGCAGCGCCACCTCTGCGCCAGCGGCGCGGGCCTCGTCGACCAGCAGCGCATCGAGATCGGTGCGGCGCGGGCAACACGGCTCACGGCCCTTGCGGAAAGCGAGCTTCGCGCGGGCGTCCTCGACACCGTTGATGAGGATGGGCACAGGCGGCGAGAAGGCGCGAACCTTCTGCCCTACGCCGAGCTCGTCGAGGATCTCCATCCCGTGCGGCCCGATGAAGTGCGTCGAGATCGGCTGATCGCTTGGCATGTCGTCGAGGTCGATGACGAGCACGCGCTTGCCTGCGCGCGCGAGAAACATG
>CAXSGV010000587.1:3559-4143 GCA_964236615.1 uncultured Polyangiaceae bacterium | reverse complement strand
GGAGGGCAGTAGCTCGTCGCGTCTTTCGCGATCGCGTTCCAGTTGCGATCGAGCATGCGAAGGATCTCGCGCGACTCGTTGTTCGCGATCGTGCCCTTCTCCTTGTCCCACACGACGGGCACGGTGACAGACCCCGAGTAGTCAGGCTTCGCTGTCACGTAGAGCTCACGCAGAAACCTCGCACCGCCGACGGGATCGGGATCGTGCTCGGTGTCGAAGGCCCAGCCATCGGTTTCGATGACCGGGTCGACGATCGTCATGGGGATGGCGTGCTCGAGCCCCTTGAGCTCACGAATGAGCGCGACCCGATGCGCCCAAGGGCACGCGCGCGAGATGTAGAGGTGGTAGCGACCGGCCACCGGCTCGACGTCCATCGAGCGAAAGGCGCTGTCCTGGCGGACGAAGCGGCCCTTGCTCAGCTCTGCGTCAAGTTGCATCGTCAACCACGCTACCGGCTCGTCATTCCGTCCAGAGGACCGCCCTGCCGATCAAGCAGACGTGCGCCGCCTCCTCCTGCTCGCCGTCCTCGCCTTCGGCGCCGTCCCCGCCTCCGCCTTCGCCGCGGGCTCGCCGAACATCGGCCT
>CAXSGV010000587.1:2012-3549 GCA_964236615.1 uncultured Polyangiaceae bacterium | reverse complement strand
GGTAGCGACCGGCCACCGGGACGAGCTCGTCGTGGAACCGCGTCTGCGGCCGCGCGTAGCTTCCGCCCTTCGCGCCCTCCTCGTGCTTGTCGTGACCGGGCGGCGACCACTTTCCCTCGACCAGGCGTCCGAGATCCATTGCATGTCCTCCGCGCGTCGTCTCACACGTCGCGGCGCATGGGTCAAGGCAACGTCAAGGCGGGCTCATCTCGCTCAAGACCGCGAGAGGGATCGCGATGTCGCGACGGAGGAGCAGGCCGCGGAGCCGAAGCGCGATGTCGCGCGTCTCGGCCGTGACCTCCGCATCGCCGAGCGCGATCGCCGCGTCGCGACGTGACGCCGTGTGGTTCATGAGCGGGTACGCGCCGCAGGTGGTGCAGGCGGGCGGGTACGACCAACGAAGCCATTTGCCGAGCTCATCGCTCTTGGAGGCGATCGCTCCTGCAGCCTCGATGACGCCACGACCGTCGAGGCCGCGTGCGCGGAGCCGCGACGCGAGACCGCCCGCGTCCTCCGCGAGGAGCAGATCCCAGAGCTTCCGGTTCACGTCGCGCGTGTCGCCGTTGGCAAGCATTTCGATACCGCGACGCTCGCCGTTCACACGCGCGTCGAGGAAGGGTGAGAGCTCGTACGACGCCATCCGGGTCATTCCTCGGTAGGCGCCGTTGCTCCGGGTGTCGTCGCGCAGCGTGCCCGCGAGCTTCTCTTTCGCGCCGGGATCGCGCGAGCGAATGGCGAGCGCGAGCTGGAACGCCGCGAGCTCGTCCTTGCGCTGCCGCATCGTCGTCGATGCGCGCTCGATAGCGGAGGCACGCCAGTAGGGGTAGGGCTCTGCGTCCGGGTTGTCGTACGCGCGTTGGCGAGCGAGGTTCATTTCCCTCGCCTCGGCCTCGGCCACCGGCAACGCCTTCTCGAGATAGCTCTCGGCGGCGTCGAGGTGCTTCTTCGCGTCGTCGGTTTCGCCGAGGTACGAGTCGAGCAGCGACAGGAGGACGTCGTAGCGCGCGCGAAGCAGCGTCTCGGTCGGCTTCGTGCTTTTTTCGAGCGTGCGACGCGCGGCCTCGGAGAGAGCAGGCGGCACGCTGAAGACTCCGGCGCGCGGGTTCGTCACGAGCGCAGCCGGCGACAGGTAAAGGCTGTCGTTTCCCCCGTTGCTTCCGTAGTCGCGCTCGATGAGCCCGGTGATCCCGTCCTCGAGCTCGAGCGCGTCGGCAACGGGCGTCGCCGTGAGCATGCCTTCCCGCCGGTACGAATAGCGGTAGCGCGAGAGCAGGGCGGTGCGCTCCGCGCCATGGCTCAGATCGGCGAACAAGAGAACGCACGACGTGGTGTCGCCGCTGCGCTCGGAGGCGGCACGGAGCGCGTCGAGCGATTGCGATTTCCCGGCGCGCGCTTCGACGGCGTTCGCGATGCACTCGAAGCGCTCGCGGGTGCCGACCGGGCCCTCCCAGCTCGCGGCTAGCGCACGTAGCGTGGTCGCGGCGCGGTCGCTCTTCGACGACGCTGCGGACGCCTGCATCGTGACCGATCACGGGGG
>CAXSGV010000587.1:0-2002 GCA_964236615.1 uncultured Polyangiaceae bacterium | reverse complement strand
GCGAGGTAGGCGGTGGCCTCGGTGAGGGAAGGGGGCAACCGAGGATCGGCGGCGCGCGCGCGCTCGAACGCTTGCGCGGCTTGCTCGAACTCGGCCAGCGCCGCGTAGCCGCGACCGATGCGCGAGTCGTCCTTGCAGCGCGCGGCGACGTCGATGGACGTGCGGATTTTGCCGTGCTGGAACCAGTCATCCGACGCGTCGCCGCAGCGACCTCGCACGGTGTCGAGGTGGGCGGCGCGTGCGACGAGGTTCGCGTCCGCGTGCTCTTGCAGGTTCATTTGAGCGCGAAGTTGCCCGAGCGCGTCGGCGCGACGGAACGGCGTAGCGGCGGCGATTGCCGCACTCGCGGGGCGGTCCATCCGGATCGCGATTTCGCCGACCCCGCCGAGCACCGCTGCGAGGCCGAGCGGCACGGTCAGCGCGCGCAGAGCCGTGCGACCGCGTTTACGTGCGAGCGGGCGGGGCCGACCTTCGTACGCGATAGGGACGAACTTGCCGTCGGCTTCTTCTGACGCGACCTCGAGGAAATATGCTCCGCGTGCCGATCGGTAATCCTGCGTGTGCGCGTCGTCGGGCTCGTGACGCAGCAGCCCGCTCACGCGAGCTCGGTCACCGACCGACAGCGTGCGGATGCCGAACGGACGTTTGGGAAGCGCGCCGAGCTGGCTCGCGAAATCCCACAGGAGGATGCGCCCCGCTTCACCCGATACGCAGCGCTCGGTCTCCTTCGAGCCGACGAGCACTTGCGGCGGGCCGTCGAGCGTGAGCTTCTCGTCGGCGATCTCGATCGCGAGGCGCGCCCCGGCAAGCGCCCCCGTGAGCGCCTTCTGCGTAGGTTCCTCTGAGAGCTCGACGCCTTGCGGGCTCACGGTCGCGACGAGACCTGCGCCCGGCGGCGCATCCTTCGCGTCCTTCCCTACGGCCACGATCGTGCCCGTGTAGGTTACATGTTTTCCGGCATCGTCCGGACGCAGCGCTGGCCGCGGGACACCAAGGGTTTCCCGGACGCGGGCGGCTCGGGCGCGCATCGCGCGATCGACGAGGAGATGCGTCACGACGAAGCCCACGACCATCGAGAGCGCGAGCGCGACCTGCCAGATCGCGCCGCCGTGAATGACCCAGAAGGAGAGATCGCTCATGTTGGTCCTCAGTACGCACGGCCGCAGGATTCAAGTCCGAGCTTGTGACGCTCAGACGAGACCTTGGTTCGCGAAGTTCCGAGAGCCGGCTCGAAATTTTCCTTCAGCCGCCGATCGTCGGGAATTCAGCTCGCGTCGACGCCCTTGCAGCAGCGGAAGCCAACCTGGGGGCCGAAGTAGGCCTCGTTGTGGTGGGACGTTGCCGCGCGGCACGAGTTGCGCGCAGGGAGCCACCATCCACCGTGGAGAATCGAGCGATTCGGAGGCGCCACATCGGATCGTTCCGTCCACTCGTCGACGTTGCCCGTCATGTCGTGAACGCCGAACGGGCTCACGCAGCGGGGGAATTCGGAGACGGCGGCCCGCAGATCCTTGAGACCTTCTTCGGGTCGCCCGAGGTGGGTTTGGTCGATGTTGCAGGCAGTCGAGTCTCGCGCAAATCCGTAAGGGTAGGGGCGCATGTCCTCGCCCTCGCACGCGAACTGCCACTCACTCTCGAGGCAGATGCGGGCGCCGCGATCACGGCAGGCAACCGAGGCCTGCGTCCACGACACGTGCACGCGAGGGCGGGTTTGGCCCGGGTCGGTGTGCTCTTCGCGATCGTCATGTGGTCGATTGCTTCAGCGCCGAACACGCGCGGGATCCGCGTCTTCGCCGTCGCGTCGCTATGCGGCGCTCTGTATGCCGCGTCGAACGCCACGCTCTCCTCGAGCTCGTTCGCGGTCTCGCGCTGGGGCGTTCGGCTCGGGCTGCTCTTCACCGGCTGTCATGCCGCCTCGTGGTTCGTGTACACCGCGCGGCGCGACGACCGTGCGCTGACCGCGGTGGAGCGGTTCTTCGTGGGCGGGAGCCTCGTCTGGGGC
>CAXSGV010000586.1:0-4163 GCA_964236615.1 uncultured Polyangiaceae bacterium | reverse complement strand
CCACCGTGAGCAAGATGGTGACTTCGCTCGAGCAGCTCGGGTTGGTCGTGCGGCTGCGCGACGAGAAGGGGAGGTCGTGCGGCGTCAGAATGACGAAGGAGGGCATGGAGCGGCTGGCGGACGCGATGCGCGCGCTGCTCGTGAGCGGCGTCGTGCACCGGAGGGTGCGCTCGTTTTGGCCTCGCAATCTGGACCTCAATGCAAAGGCGGCGATAGCCGCGCTCGAGGCCACCATGCGCGAGCTCGTGGAGACTCTCGGATGCTTACGCGACAGGCTCCATGATCGCGCGACGTTCAAGTACCCGGAGTTCGTCTCGCGCGCGCAGCGTGAGATGCGCGGTTCGCTGCCGGATCGTGCTCGGCTGCAAGTGTCGGTCGCCTAGCCGCGAGGTCGGGGCGAAGTTGGGCAAGCCTCGTTCCGTGAGCTCAGTCTTCCCGCGGGCCGAGGGCGGCTTCGAGTAGCTGCACGACGGAGTCGATGGGCGCGAGCGTCCCTACGATCCAGGTCTTCGGCCCCGGTCGCCTTCGCACGAGTGTAGGCGTGACGATGATGCGGTCTTCTTCGAGCCCCGCGTACCAGGCGTCGTCGCCGCCATTCGCGACGTCGACGATCGTGAGTCGAAATCGGCTCGTATCGTAGCTCTTCAGCGCGCGGTGGAGATTCCGTATCGCGCGCTGGGACTCCTGCGAGGTGCTCGTGACGTAGAGAACGAGCTCGAGCTCGGTGGGTTGCAGAGCGCCTAGGCTCACGATGGGCGTGGCAGGAAGCAAACGCCCGACGGCGTCGCTGATCTTGGTGAGGAGCACACCAAAATCGATCGGTTTGCGGAACACGGTGTACCCGGGCACGCCCAAGGGCGAGCGCTCCGACGTGAGCACGATGACAGCGGTCTGAGCCAGGTGCCCTCGCGACGCTGCGTTCTCGAGGAGCCACGCGGCAGTCGCGTCGGTGAGATTGTAGTCCGTGACGATGACGTCGAAGTGATCGTCGTGAAGAGCTGCGAGCGCAGCCTCCGCGCTCACGACGGAGGTGACGTCGAATCCGGCGTCAACGAACGCCCCGGCGATCATGTCGCGGAGGTCGTCGTCGTCCTCGACATAGAGGAGCTTCGTCGGAAGTCGTTCGAGCGTCATGCGTCAGTCATTCGTGAACATGTCGTTCATGCGATCGACCTCTTCGGGCGCAATCGCGAGCTGCATGGGGTGCCCGGCGAGAATCCCGGTGACGTTGCGAAAGGCTTTGCCAACGTGCATCCCCGATCCGTCGATGTTGAACTCGCGGATCTCCTTGTCGTGCGCGGAGCCACGCATCTTGAGAACCGTGAGCGCGCGACGCATCTCGCCGTAGACCTCGACGTAGCGCAGAAGAATGATCGAGTCGCAGATCGACGAAATGTGCGCCTCCGTCACCGAGGTTCCGCCAAGCAAAGTCGGCGTGGTCGATGTGAAGAGGCCCGCCATCTCCTGGTCCTTCACGAAGGCGGTGAGGCTGATCACGAACTCGCGAAAGCTGCGCGTCGTGGAGTTGCGCTCGAGCGCGGACAGGCTGTCGACCGCGACGCGGTTCGGTTTGAACTCCTCGATGATCTTCTTCATTCGAATGAGGTGGTTCTCGAGCGGCATGATCTCGGGGTAATCGGTGACCACCTTCAGGTGACCGTCCTTCTCGAGTCGCTCGAAGTCGAACCCCCAGCCCGCGGCGTTGCGGAAGAATTGCTGGCGACTCTCCTCGAAGCAAAACGCGAGGCACCGCTCGCCCTTCGCGATGCCGCCCGCGATGAACGCGGTCACCATCAAGGTCTTGCCGGTTCCGGTCGCACCCGAGACGAGGATGATCGAGTCACGGAAGAAGCCGCCGCCACACATCGCGTCGACCTCCTTGCTGCCCGACGTGATGCGCAGCGTGGTCGACTGCTGCTTCAACTGAATCGACGAGAGTGGGATGACGACGACGCCTTCATCGCTCACGACGAAGGGAAACTCGCCCTTCTGGTGATCGGTGCCGCGGAACTTCAGGATCTCGATCGTGCGCCGGCGCTTCTCTTCGTCGAGCGTGTTGCGGAGGAGGATGACGTTGTCCGCGACGAACTCCTCCATGCCGTGGCGCGAGATCGCTCCATAGTCCTCGGTTCGCTCCGACGTGACGATGGCGGTGACGTTCATCTGCTTCAGTGCGGCGCTGATCCGGTAAAGCTCCTTCCGGACGGCGGCGGGATCTTTGAATTGGGCGAACATGGCCCCGATCGAGTCGAGCACGACGCGCTTGGCGTCGAGGCGTCGAACGCAGGCCTCGATGCGCGCAACGAGGGCGGCGAAGTCGAAGGGGCCGGCTTCGATACGCTCTTCTTCCGGTCGCGGCGAGGCGTCGACGAACGCGAGCTTTCGTTCCTTTTCCAGCGCGGCGCAGTCCCAGTCGAGGCTCAACATGTTGCGGCGGAGATCGGCCGGAGTCTCCTCGAACGTGACGAAGACGCCGTTCTCACCGAGCTCGATGCCCTTCACGAGAAACTGCATGGCGAACACCGTCTTCGCGCTTCCCGCGGTTCCGGCGAGCAAGGTCGAGCGGCCTTTTGGCAGCCCGCCGAACCCGACCATGTCGAAGCCGGCCATGCCCGTCGAAAGTTTTTCCATCGTGCGCCATGCGTCACTCATTCGTTGTCCCTCTCGCGACCGTCGCGATCGTCATCCGTGCGTTCGTCATCGCCTTCATCCAAGCCAAGGCCGTACAAGAGCGCGCTGCGCTCGGAGAGATCCCCGACGACCACGCGGACCGGCAGGGGCGCGCGCCGCACCAGCGCGGGCGTCGCGACGATGTTGGCGGCCTCCGCGGCGTCGGCGTCGTCGAGCACGTCGGTGATGCGAAGGTCGTAGCGACCGGCAAGTCGTTCGTCACAGAGGCGCCGCAGGTTCTGCTCTGCGCGCTGCGCCTTCGACGAATGGCCCACCACGAAGAGCTCGAGCTGGTATTTCACCGACGTCTCCATCGCCTACGCTTCCGTCCTTCCGGGGCCCGCAGGGGACCGTTGTCCGCGCGCTCGCTTCCGGTAATAGCTCGCGAGATTTCCCATCAGCTCGAGAGCGAGCAGCCGCCCTTCCGAGAGCAGCGCCTGCGTCTTGGAGGCGGTCACGCCGCGCACCGCCAAACGAAGCGCTCCAGCGTGGAGCTCGGTGACCTCACGGGGGCCTGCGCCGAGGTCGCCGAGGCGTTCGGCCAGCGCGCGAAGATCTTGAGCCAACCCTTCGCCTTGGCCTCGGTACACGGTTCGATGCAGCGCTGTGTCGAGCAGCACACGGTAACGTTCGGCGAGCTCCGCGTGATCGGCGGGCACCCGCTCGTGCAGCGGGGCCGCGCCGAACAGCCGCGCCGTGATCACCGTCGTGCTGAGGGGTGCGGCCATGCGCTCGAACGCGGCCATCTCTTCTTCCCGAACGCGCTCTTGTTTGGACAGCGTGACGGGCTGCACCGAACGCTGGAGGTGCAGCGTGAAGACGACGGTGCCGGCGCTCGTGGATCGAACCTCGAGCTCACCGCCATGGGCGAGCGCGATCTGCCGCGCCACATAGAGGCCGAGGCCGAGGCCGCGCGATTTTCCGAGCTTCTGTAGGGTTCCGCGAAACGGATTGAAGATGACCGGGAGTAGCGCGGGCGGGATCTCCCCCGAATTCTCGATGGTCAGATCGACGCGATCGCCGTCGGTGCCGTCGATGACGACGTCGATCACACCCGAAGCTTGTCCGTGCTGTAGCGCGTTGCCGACGAGGTTGGACATGATCTGGGAGAGGCGATCCTTGTCCCATGCGCCCACGGAGTCGCCGCGCGACGTGACGTTCAAGACGAAGCCGGCGCTCGCGGCCTTGGCTTCATCGACGACCTCTTGCGCCAACTGCGCGAGATCCATTGGCTCGCGACGGAGCGGTATCCCTTCGCCGAGGCGAGCCCGCGTGAAGTCGAGCAGCTGGTCGATCATGCGCCCCATACGCTCGCCGCTGGAGACGACTCGGGCGAGAATGCGTGCCGATTTTTCGTCCGGCGCCGCGTGGGTGAGGAGGTTGGCGCCGCCGAGGATCGCGCTGAGCGGGTTGCGGAGATCGTGGCTGAGGATGCCCACGAACATCTCGCTGATGTGCACGGCGCGCGAAAGCTCGTCGATCACCCGCGCATG
>CAXSGV010000585.1:3052-4170 GCA_964236615.1 uncultured Polyangiaceae bacterium | reverse complement strand
TGTGCGAGAGGTTCGGCACCTCTTCTTGCAGAACCTCTCGCACATCGTCGCGCCGTTCATGCGCTCCGACGGGAAGATTGGCTACTCGCGCTGGGAGCACCTCGGCGGCGTCAACGACGTGAAGCTCTTCACGGCAAACCCCGACGGCACCAACATGATCGCGATCGCGGGCGAGCACGGCAAGCCGGGCAACTCGCTCGTCAACGTGCGCGAGATCGAGCCCAACGTGATGATCGGAATCACGACCACGCGTAACCGCACCATCCACGCCGGCGCCCTCGTCCGGATCGACGCGCGCAACGCGAAGGACCCCGTCTGCATGGACCCGAAGGCCGAAAAAACCGGCCACGCGTGCCTCGACGAGGAGAATGTAAATTACACGATTCTCACGCCCGACGTTCCGACCGGCAACGGCCCTTCGCCGGTCGGTCGTTACCGCGAGCCCAGCGCGCTGCCCGACGGCAAGCTGCTCGTGTCGTTCGCCGACGGCCCTGTCAACGATCTCTCCGAGCAGTCGGTCACGCCGCCGGACTTCGGGATCTACGTCTTCGATCCGGTCACGAAGAAGAACAAGCTCGTCTACAACGATCGCGACAAGTGGGACCTCGGCGCGCTCGCCGTCTACGCGCGCAAGGAGCCGCCGGTGATCGGCGATCTCCAGAAGATCTCGGACTCGACGCAGCCGGTGCGCATCGGCTCGCTCGATGTCACGCAGACGAGCCTCAACGAGACCGTTACGGGCGCACAGTTCAACAACACGCCGCTCGGTCAGGCGCTCAACGAAGCGACCGCGGTGCGCGTGATCGAAGGCTTCTCGAGCGAGGGCGCCAAGGGCGTCACGATGTTCGGCCTCACGATGCACGAGGGCGGCGCCGTTCTCGGCGAGGCCACCGTCTACAACGACAAGAGCTGGCTCGCGAATGTTCCGCCGTACGTCCCGATCCACCTTCAGCCCATCGACAAGTTCGGGTTGGCGATTCGGTCACAGGGTCTGTGGATCCAGGGAATGCCCGGCGAAGATCGCCGCTGCGTCGGCTGTCACGAGAGCCGCGTCGGCCAGGGTGTTCCGCGCTTCGGCGCAAACCCGACGGTCGCCGAGCAGCGTCAGGCGCAGAACT
>CAXSGV010000585.1:0-3042 GCA_964236615.1 uncultured Polyangiaceae bacterium | reverse complement strand
GCGTCGTTCGGAGCCTCCTTCAAGGGAAAAGCCGCCGAGCGCACCGAGCTCCCGTGGGACAAGAACGACACTGCGGGAAAGCTCTTCGTGCAGGACGTCCTCACGAAGAAGTGCGCGTCCTGCCACAACGAGTCGACGTCGGCGACGTACACGGTCTCTCGCACGGACCCCGCGACGGGCATCGCCACCGCGTACCCGATTCCGGTGCTCGATCTCAGCGACCGCCAGGTCACCACGTACTACGACCGCCAGGTCAAATCGTACAACGCGTCCTACGTCTCGATCTTCTACCCGGCTGCGATGGAGATGGGAAAGGTCACCGTCGTCGGCACCGTTCCTCCGAAGTGGGGCATCCCCGGAAGCGCGCGCGCGTCGAAGCTGATCGAGAAGATCAACATCAAGGCCGCCGACGGATCGACCGCGTGGCCGACGCCGCTGCACCCCGAGGACAAGAGCATCGACCTGACCGACGAGGAGCGTCGCGCGCTCATCCTCGCGATGGACGTGGGCGGTCAGTACTTCGCTCGCCAGAACACACAGTTCACCCCGCTCGGTGGCGGCGACCCCGTGGCCCCCGGCAAGAAGTACTGAGCGAGGAGACAAGAACATGAGCCCCATGAAGAAGACCTTCTCGATGTTCCTGGCTGCAGGCCTCGCCTGCGCGACGATGATGAGCGGCACCGACGCGAAGAGCGACGGCGAGACGAACGGCGGCGGAACCGCTGCGATCTACAAGAACATCCCGCCTGATCAGATCGAGTTCCTGTCGACCAACGAGCGCATCGTGAGCGTGTCGTCATCGGGCTCGCCCTCGGCGATCTGGGAAGCGCTCGAGCACGGCGAGCGCGTCGAGTGCCTCGCCTGCATCCCGGCCGTCGCTCCGCTTCTCTACGATGCGAACGCCAAGAACCGCGAGATCGCCGCGTGGTGGCTGCGCCGCCGCGTGTTCGGCGTCTTTGGCCCGGGCGAGGTCTACGAGACGACGCTTGCGACGTTGAAGAACGATCCCAACCCGACGCGTCGCGCCTATGCGGCGAACGCGCTTGGTGAGTTCCTGCTCGCGCCGGGCATCGCCGCTTGCGCCGAGGCTCTCTCGAAGGACGCCGACGCCGACGTGCGCGTCGCAGCGGCATCGGCGCTCGGTCGACTCAACGACGAAGGTGGCGGCTCGCTCGCGCGTGCCCTCGGTGACGGCGAGTCCAAGGTGCGGCTCGCCGCGCTCAAATCGGTGGGCCACGTGAATGGCTTCAGCGATGTCGCCAGCGTCGCGCGCCTCACCGGCGACGGTGACGCGCAGGTTCGTCGTCGCGCGGTCGAGGTGCTCGACGGGCTTTACGCGAAAGACAGCGTCGCCAGCGTGCTCGCGCTCGCCAAAGCGGATCCCGACGCCGACGTTCGCATCGCGGCTTGCCACGCGCTCATGACGTTCGGCGACGGCTCGGCACGCGCGACCCTCGAGTCGATCGCGAAAGACGACACGAACGGGCTCGTCCGCGACATGGCAGCGATCGCGCTTCGGCGCGTCTGAACGTAGCGCCCCTCCTTCCTCTGACCCCACGCGGCTCAGGGGATGGAGACGTCGATGTTCCCCTTCCGGCCATCGTAGGGAATCGCGCCGCAGGTCGCCGCCGCCCAGTTGCCGTTGATCGCGGAGCAAACTCGGATCTGCTTGATGTTCGCGAGCGTCTCGTTCGTCTTCGCTGTCGTGCACGCGCCCGTGAACACGTGAGCGATCGATCCACCGAGCGCATCCACCCCAACGCACGGCGCCACCCAGCTGCCATCGGCGCGTTGCACGTCGAGCGAGTATCCCGCGCCGGTCGTCTTCTCGTTCCAATGCACTGCGACCGCGGCGGTCGTGCCGTCGGGGATATCGAGGAAGACGCGATCGGAGATTCCATCGTAGGGAACCTCGACCGACTTCACGAAGCCGCCGCCGCTCGTGGCATAGAAGACGCGAAACGCCGCGACGTCGAACTTGGGAACGATCGTGTCGCCTGCGCTCGGGCAAATCCCGTTGAAGGTGGTCACGGTGCTCGCGCCGATGACGCCGGCGCCGATGCATGGGCCTACCGACGTGCCGTCGCGCCGCCTCACGTCGAGGGAATAGACCGTGCTCGGAAGCGCGCTCCATCGGAGGTCGACGGCGTCGAGCGAATGGACCGTGCCGTCGGGACGAAACGCGATCGGCTGTACGTAGGTGCTGCGGCGCCCGGTGAAGTTGCCGGCGGCGTCGAACTCGCCGACGTGGAAGGCGTTGTAGTACTGCCCGCGCCGCTCGAAGATCGAGTTGTGTCCATGGCTCTCCACGAGCTTGCCGGCCGCGCTCCGGATCGGTGTCGAGTGCCGGTGAACTGCGCGCGCACGAGACAGATCCGTGATCGAATCCGCCATGAAATACGACATGGCGTATTGGCTGTTGAAGAAGCCGTGGCTGAAGAAGAGGTAATATTTCCCGTTCCTCGCGAACACGTCGGGCCCTTCGTTGATGTTTTCTTCGTAGGGTTGCGCGGCGCTCGTCGCGAAATGGATCGTCTGCGGTGCGTCGAGCGCGAACGAGGAGATGTTGTTCCCGTTTTGGAACCACGTGTAGAAGAGCCAGTCCTTGGCGCCATCATGAACGAGCGCGGAGTCGATCCGCACGACGTGATCGCAACCCTCGGCCGGGCAGCCGGAAGCGACGCGCGTCCTTGCGAACGTCGTCCCCGGGTTGACCTCCTCCGGTTTGCCGAACTCGAGCTTCGCGTCGGGCGCCGTCGCGTGGAAGGTCGTTACGTCGCCGGAAGGTGACGGGCACGTTGCCCCCTTGCCGACCCGCGCCGCAGAGAAATAGAGGTGGTAGACGCCCGCCTTCTTCGACAGGTCGGGCGCCCAGATCAAGCAGTAGTCGAACGCAGGGTCGACGATCGAAGGGGCGTACTCGCGCTTCAGCGCGAACGTCGTGAGATCGGTTGACTCGAAGATCGGCAGCCTCGCGCCGTTGCCGGTGCCGGACAAGAAGAAGAGATCATCGGTCTCCTTCAGCACGTCGGGATCCGCAAC
>CAXSGV010000584.1:2845-4187 GCA_964236615.1 uncultured Polyangiaceae bacterium | reverse complement strand
GACGGTTGGAACCGTCGTGGTCGGCGTGGGTGGGGCCAGCTACGTCCTCGCCGACGACGAAGCGACCAAGAAGGCCCGAGCCCAGCTCCGGCCCGACGGCCGCTCACGTCTCCCGCCCAACCAGTACCTTCTCCAGCGCATGCGGCCGATGGGCGGCACCGAGGGTGATCCGAGCCCCGGAAAGTTTCGGCTCAAGATCTCGGGCGAGGTCGAGCAACCGTTCGAGATCGATTTCGCCGAGCTCCTCCGCATGCCGCAGATCGACCAGACGTGCGACGTCCACTGCGTCACCAAGTGGAGCCTCCTCGACAGCAAGTGGACCGGCGTGCGCGTGGCCGATCTCGCCGCACGCGCGAAGGTCAAACCATCGGCGCGCTACGTCGTCTTCGAAGCGGCCGCGGGGTACACCGCGAACATTCCGTTGAAGGACGCGCTCCAGCCGAACGTCCTCGTCGCCCATCGGTACGAGGGCCAGGCGATCCCGCGTCCGCACGGGCCGCCGGTGCGTGCGCTGGTGCCCGATCTGTATTTCTGGAAGAGCGCCAAGTGGCTCACCGGGATTTCGTTCGCGTCGACCGATCGCCCCGGGTACTGGGAGACGCGCGGCTACCACAACCACGCCGATCCCTGGCGTGAAGAGCGCTATGGGTGACCGCTTTCTCGTTCGCCCGCTGCTTCGCGCGATTCATCGCGACGCGGGGTACCTCGCCGTCGGACTCACGCTCGTCTACGCATCGTCGGGGCTGGCCGTGAACCACATCGCGGCGTGGGATCCCAACTTCCGCAACTACGAGTCGACGCACCACCTCGGTCCGCTGGCGGCACCGGCGAGCGACGACGCCGCGTTGGCGAAGGAAGTGCGAGGCAAGCTCGGCGTGACGGACGAGCCGCGCGAGGTCTACCGCGTGTCCCCCGAGCAGCTCGACATCCTCTTCGAGCACCGCACGCTGCACGTCAGCTCGACGACGGGTGACGTCTTCGATGAAGGGCAGAAGCCACGCTTTCTCCTTCGGCTCGCCAACTGGCTGCACCTCAATCGCGGCAAGAAAGCCTGGACCTACGCGGCCGACGCCTACGCCGCGGCGCTGCTGTTCTTGGCCATCTCGGGCATGTTCATGATCAAGGGACCGAAGGGACTCCGCGGTCGCGGCGCGGTGCTCGTCCTCGTCGGCGTCGCCGTCCCGACCGCTTACGTGGTGCTCTCGGGCGGCCCCTGAGCGAGTCGACGCTGCTACGCTTCGAGAGCATGACGGCACTCAGCCCTTCATTGCTGCAGGCGCTGTTCGAGAGCGTGGCGACTGGGATCGTCGTCGCGCAGGACGACTCCATCGTCATGGCGAAC
>CAXSGV010000584.1:1052-2835 GCA_964236615.1 uncultured Polyangiaceae bacterium | reverse complement strand
CCCGCCTTCGCTGCGCTGGTCGGTTACAAGCGCAGCGCCATCCCCGGCACTTCGTTCTCGATGTACCTCCACCCGGACGATGGCGAGGTCACCGGCGACGGCGACGTCCGCCTTCTTCGCAAGGACGGCAAGGCCGTGTGGACGCGACTTCGTGCGGTCGTGGTCGAAGGGTTCGACGTGCGCACCGTCGAGGACATCACGGAGTCCAAGCGTGCGGCGGCGCTCCGTCGCGTCGCAGACGAGCTCGAGGTGCGCAAACAAGAGCTCACGGATTTTGCGGCCATCGCATCGCACGACCTACGCGAGCCGCTGCGCAAGATCGACGCGTTCGGCGAGCGCCTCGCTACGCGTTACGAGGCGCAGCTCGACGCCGAGGGGCAGGACTACATCGCTCGGATGCGGAGCGCATCGGTCCGCATGCAGCGGCTCATCGACGATCTCCTCTCGTTCGCGTCCGTCGGCGAGGCCGACACCTTCACGCGCGTGGCGCTCGGGCGCATCGCGACCGAGGTCCTCGGCGATCTCGAGGCGCGCATCGAAGAGACCTCGGCCAAGGTCACCCTCGGGAAGCTGCCGACGATCGACGCCGAGCCCACGCAGATGCGCCAGCTGTTTCAGAACCTGATCGGCAACGCGCTGAAGTTCCATCGCGACGGCGTGGCCCCTGTCGTCACGGTGACGGCCAAGCTCCTCGATCCGTGGCACGGCGCAGCTGACCAAGCGCGCGAGGAGACGCTCTGCCAGATCGTCGTCGAGGACAACGGCATCGGCTTCGCCCCGCGCCACGCCGAGCGTATTTTTGCGGCCTTTCATCGTCTCCACCCGAAAAACGTGTTCGAAGGCTCGGGGATGGGGCTCGCGATCTGCCGCAAGATTGCGGAGCGTCATCGCGGAACCATCGTGGCCGGCGCGAGCGCCTCCGGCGGAGCGCAGTTCACTGTTACCTTGCCGGTGCGCCGTGCCTGATTCCCCCAACACGAAGCGGTCCGTCCTCCGCATCTTGATGATCGACGACGATCCCGACGATTTCGTCCTCGTCCGCGACGTCGTTCGTGAGCTCACGCACTACGACGCCTTGCTGGCGCACGCGATTACGTTCGAAGCCGGGCTCGCTGTCCTTCTCGGTCCGAGCGGCCCCGACGTATGTCTTCTCGATCTCCGCCTCGGTGAGCGCACCGGGCTCGAGCTCCTTCGCGAAGCGCGCGGGCGCGGAAGCGTCGTTCCAATCATCGTCCTCACCTGCAACAACGCCAGCGAGGCCGACGTCGAGATTCTCCGCGCCGGCGGGTCTGACTACGTGATGAAGGACGAGCTCACCGTGAGCACGCTCGAGCGCTCGATCCGCTACGCGATCGAACGTGCGGGCGCGCTCGCCGAGCTGCGTCGCTCCGAGGCTCGCTTTCGCGCGCTCATCGAGGAGCTGCCGCACGCCATCTTCGTCCACCGCGACGGGCGCTTCGTTTACGTCAACCCCGCCGCGCTCCGGTACCTCGGCCATGCCTCTGGCACCAGCATCGTCGGGCGCTCGACGCTCGACTTCATCCACGAGGCCGAGCGCGCGGCGCTGGCCGAGCGCGACGCGGCGGTCATGGCTGGCGGCGAGGACGCGGAAGCCCAAGGCGGGCGCGTCACAAGACTCCTTCGCGCGGACGGCGCACCCGCGTACGCCGAGCTCGTCGTCATCCGCGTCGTCTTCGATGGCAGGCCAGCGTTGCTGACGGTCGCACGCGACGTGAGCGCCGAGCTCGAGGCCAAAGCGCGGCTCTTGCTCGCCGATCGGCGC
>CAXSGV010000584.1:0-997 GCA_964236615.1 uncultured Polyangiaceae bacterium | reverse complement strand
TCGAATCCTTGAAGGACGCCAAGGAGGGTGCGCAGCGCGTCGAGGGGATCGTGCGCGACCTTCAGAGCTTTTCGCGCGGCGACGACAGCGCGCGCGTGGCGGTCGACATCCGCCGCGTGGTCCAGCTCGCCGCCAACCTCGGGGAGAACGAGGTGCGGCATCGCGCGCGCCTCATCGTCGACCACGGCGTCGTTCCTCCCGTCGACGCCAACGAAGGCCGTCTGACCCAGGTGTTCTTGAACCTTCTCTTGAACGCGGCTCAAGCCATCCCCGAAGGCGCAGCCGCCAAGAACGAGATCCGCATCGCGAGCTCGTTCGAGGAAAATCGGGTGATTGTGCGCGTCACCGACACGGGCGCGGGCATCTCCCCGGCGAACCTGGGGCGCGTGTTCGATCCCTTCTTCACCACGAAGCCCGTCAACGTCGGCACGGGCCTCGGGCTCTTCGTCTCACGCAACATCATCCACGCCATGGGCGGCGAGCTCACGGTCGAGAGCGTGCTCGGCGTCGGTACGACCGCGACGGTGTCGCTCGGGCCAGTAGCAGCGGGCACGGCGAAAAATTCGATCCCACCGATCTCGTCGCGCCGTGGTCGCGTGCTCGTGATCGACGACGAGCCGATGGTCGCCAGCTCCCTTCGCCGCAACCTCACGAAGGACCACGACGTCGTCGCGCTGACGAGCGCCCGCGAGGCGTTCGAGCTGATCGAGGCGGGCGAGCGCTTCGACGTCATCTTCTGCGATCTGATGATGCCCGACATGACGGGCATGGACTTCTACGAGGCCCTCGCGAAGGACCATCCGGCGCTCGCCCCGTCGGTCGTCTTCTTCACGGGTGGCGCCTTCACGGCGCGCGCGACCGCGTTTCTCGAGAGCGTGCCGAACACGTGCCTCGACAAGCCTGCCGAGATGGAGAAAATCCGCGGGCTCCTTCGCGCGCGCATCCGTCTGTAGCCGGGGCCTCAGCCAAGCGCAGCGTCGAGGATGCGCACCAAGTC
>CAXSGV010000583.1:0-4189 GCA_964236615.1 uncultured Polyangiaceae bacterium | reverse complement strand
ATGTCGACCACGGAGGCGCGCGCAAACAGCCGGATCGTTCCGGCCTCGTCGGCGGGGAAAAAGGGGGCGTCGTCTTCGAAGAGATCCTGCGGATCGCAGTCGGGTCGAAGAAAGAGCACGGCGACGTGAAGACCGCGGCGCGTGTGGACCTCGACGGTCGTGCGCTGCACCGGCACCCGGAGCTCGGCGGGGGAATGGGAGCCGTTCACGCTGGGAGGTACGGCCAGCGGGGCCCTCGGGTTAAGGGCGGGCTATTTCGCGGGCGTCGCGTGTGGGTACCCGCGTCACAGCCAGAACCCAGGGCTTGGGAACGACCAGGTGGGCGAGGGTCCCATCTGATCCGCGGCACCTGTGAGCGCGAGCGTGAGGCGCTCTCTAGGCGAGGCGACCGATTCGAACAGCGCCTGCACCGCGGGTAGCGAGCCGCTCTCGCAGAGGACTTTCAGCCGGTAACGCGTGCGCGTGGCGTTGTCCTCGGTAAAGGCGATCGCCTCCTCGATCCAACCCACCGCCGCGCACGCCTCGGCGAGAGAGCCGAGCGTCGTGACGCGGACATCGTTCCACTTGCGTGATGCCTTCGCAGGCACCGGACCTTCGAGGAGCGCCCGGGCGCGCTCTAGGACGCGCCGTGCGGCTGCTTCGCTCCCGAGCTTGTATTCGAGCGGAATCAGGTGGGCGAGTGACCATGTGGCGACCTCGGGTGGGCTGGCGGACCCGGACCCTGTCGCGCGCAAGACATTCTCTTCGGCAAGGTCACGTGCGAGCTTCGCCGACACGCGTGCGCCCTCGGTGTCTCCCGCTTCGTGTCGTGCGATGGCCAGGTCGACCGCGGTGCCAACCCAAGTCCAGTCGCGCGGTGGCGATTCGACCCATGTACGTTGCACGGAGTCCACCATGCTTCGGTATTGCGTGAGGAGCTCTTCGCGCCAGAGCGCCGCAAGGAGAGCTCCGTCCAGGTGGAGGCTGGTTCGCGACCAATGGCGATGAGCGGCGCGGGGGAGCCCGCACCGGAGGAGAGCGCGGTACGCGTACTCCTGGTACTTGGCGCCGAGATCTTCCACGCGCTCCTCCAACGAATCGAAGAGAGGTTCCCACGCCGTATCGCCGCTGGCCTTCAGTTGCTCGAGCCGGTCGAAGTCGAGCGAGAGCCGCGCATCACCGCCGAGGGCATCCAACCATTGGCACGTCGGCGCGTCCCCTAGCGCACGTGCGACACGCATCACCCCTTCGGCGAAAAACGGCACTTCAAGTACGTCGCTGCGCGCGGCGCGGCAGAGTCGAAGAGCTTCGCCCCGCAGCGTTGCCGCCAGGGGCGCGTCCTGCCCTTGCTCGGCCACCTCGACATAGGGCAGTAGTGCGTCGGCTGCGGTGACGCTGCGTTGATGCCATTCGATGAGGCTCGCCGTGAGCCACGGCGCGACGCCACGGAGTTGCTCGGTAGCCTCCGTCAGGTGGCCCGCTCGCGCGCGCGCGAGGACGAGCTCGGCCACGAGTCGATCGGGTTCGGCGGCCGGCATTTCGGAGGCCGCCTTCGTGGCCAGCGCGAGAAGATCGTCAAGCAAGGGGTGGTGCAGCAAGGAGGAGGTCGCGATCAACGGGCCCCTACTTCAGCGGAACTTCAAGGAGCCCGCTGGATCCCGGAATCCAAGCGACCATCTCGTCGACCATCTGCCAGGGTGCGCGCTGGATCCTACCTGACGGCTCGAATTGCTTCGTGAGTCGGTAAGGGACTCGCACGGCTTGCCCCGGCGGAACATCCACGGGAAGCGCCGCCCGATTGAATTGCCAGACGTTCGCCGCCGCCTCGAGGTCGAGGCCGAGCTTCACGCCCGACGGCGCGCCAACGTCACCGCGCCGCCACGTCGTATGTGTGCAATTTGCAACCGTGACGAACATGTCAGCCGACTCGCCCACGACGAAGGGACGAAACTCGGGCACGGGATGTTGGGTGAACACAGCCTGAGGCTCGGCACCTTCCGGGCATGCGAAGGAGGTCAACGGAAGCAGGGTCACGCTCTTCGTCTCGTAGACGACGTGCTCCCAACCGTGAACGACGTCATGGACCGCCCCCGACAAGTAGAATCGGCGGATCTGACCATCGGCGCCGAGCTCGAGCGTGCTGACGAACTTCTGCGCGTCGCGGTTCGCCTCGTCGTGCATCGCAAACTGACCGAGGTAGTTGGCAGAGAAGGTCCGGGTCGGTGAGACGGCGGAGGACGCGTCGAGAGATGGAATGGGGACACCGAGGATCGACGCGCTCACCCGCGCGTGGAACGCGGCGTCCGGGGACGCGTGCGCGACGCCGCAGGATTGAACGTCCACGTCGATGACTTCGGTCGTGACGCGTCTCGGCTTCGACGTGTCGCACGCGCTGCCCGGTCCGGCAGGCGTGCAGTACGTCGTCTTCTCCGTGAGGACGCCGTAGAGCCCTGGCACGCAGCGCATCGCGAGCGGGGGAGTCCTGAGCGCTACGTCGATGTAGTCGCTGTTCACGCGGAGCGAGAGGTGATCGTGGTCGGTTGCGACGTCACTGACGTGCTCGGCGCCGGGGGCGAGCACGAACCCTCCGTTTTGGTTATCGCCGTCGACCGCGATGGTCTTCGGCGAGTCGTTGACGAGACGGAAGCTCTTGAAAGGAACGGCGAGCTCGTACGCGTCTGGCCCACCGAGCGGATTGTTTGGCTTGTGCGTCAGGTTCGGCGCGGACAGCACGTAGCCCTCGTCGGCCCGGAACGCGATCCTCAGCGTTGTGCCTTCGGTCGCAGGGCCTTGAACCGTCACGTGCGCCGACGTCGTGTCGTCTTCGGGGGCGGCTCCACTCGAGCACGCGGCGGCGGCAGTCGCGGCGCCCACGAGAGCGAACGCGCGCAACGTCTGCGGGCTGGGACCAAGCCATGAGTGCCGACGAAGCCGTTCGGAGTGTGTCATGGCGCGCGGAGTAGCACGGCGCTCCACCGCCGCTAGCGCGATGAACCGCTGCACGCCGGATTGTCCGATTCGATGATCTTGGAGGGAAGGTTTCGGCGGCGGCGGCGTAAGAGCGCGGCTCGTATTTGCGGAGACGGCGGCTCGCTACTTTGCGGGCTTCGGATCGATGCGCAGAACGCGGCTGTCGGCGCCATCGACGAAGTAGAGCTTGCCGTCAGGGCCGAACGTCATGCCGCCGAGCGCGCCCGGGGCAAGGCCCGTGTCGAGGTAGTTCACGCGTTTGCCTTCGCGGGTGAACACGCTGATGCGGCCGTTGGCGTTGTCCGACACGTAGAGAAGATCGCCCTTCATCTCGAGGCCGGCGGGCGACGTGAGCTCGCCCGTGTCGCCGGCGACGACGTCGACGAGCACCGCGCCGTCCACCATCTGGCAGGTCTTCATGTGCTCGAGAGGCTGCACGTTCTTGCCGGGCGTACCCGACTTCGTGTCGAGCTTCGCGATGCGCGCGTTGCCGGTGTCCGCGATGTAGAGCATCGCGTCGCGCGGGTCGAACACGAGGTGACTCGGAACTCCGGCCACGTACTTCACGGAGCCGGTCGCGTAAAACTGGGCGATCCCGTCGCTGTGATCGTCCTGGCCGATGCCGTGATCGAGCTCGAAGTCGTAGCGGATAATCTCGTTCTTGAGGCCACCGAAGGCCCAGTAGACGTTCGCGCTCTCGTGTGTGATGCCCATGCAGAGCGGGCTCGTGTGGAGCATGTCGATGTGCGAGCCGAGCTGCTGCGGATTCTTCTTTGCGAAGACGGTCAGATCGGAAGACCAGAGCGCGGGGCCCATGAAGTCCTTGCTGCGTCCCGTCTCGTCAGCCTCGTTGCGCGATTCACCGCAGGTCGCGAACGTGCCCGGCAGACCGAACGTGGTCTCGTCGGCGCCGAACGCGATCGCTTCCGGGCGCGCCATGAAGTGGACGGCGTCGGCGTCATGGCGGCGTTCGGCCTTGCGCTCGGGGGTGCTCGCGTCGGTGATGATCACTGCGCTGTCGTCGCCGCGGTTGACGACCCAGAGCTCGTCGGGCCGGCGTGGATTGAAGGCGAGATCGCGCGGCTGGTTGAGCCCGCCGAGCCCGCTCGAGCCACCGGCGATCTCGGTGAGGACGACGTCGCTCGCGGCGTGCGTGTCGCCCGGGCCGATCTCGGGGCCGAGCGCCGGCTCTTTGGGCGCGCTGGTCGAAGACGAACCGCACGCGATGAGAGCGAGAATC
>CAXSGV010000582.1:0-4208 GCA_964236615.1 uncultured Polyangiaceae bacterium | reverse complement strand
CGTGAAGCACTCGCCGCGCACCCCCTTGTGTGGCGAGCACTTCGAGCGCGCGTTCGCCGCCGCGGGGGCGCCGGCAGGTCTCGTGCAAGCGCTTCACTGCGATCACCCGACGAGCGAGAAGATCGTCGGCGATGCGCGCGTCGATCACGTCGTCTTCACCGGTTCCGTCTTCGGCGGCCACCGCATCACGCAAGCCGCAGCGCATCGCTTTCTCCACGTGGGGCTCGAGCTCGGCGGCAACGATCCCGCGTACGTCGCCGCGGATTGCGACTTCGACAAGACGGTCGAGAACGTCGTCGACGGCGCGATCTACAACGCGGGTCAGAGCTGCTGCGCCGTCGAGCGCGTCTACGTGCACCGCTCGCTCTACCCGCGCTTCCTCGAAGCGGCGAAGGTGCTCGTCGACAAGTACGTCATCGGCGATCCCATGGCCGACACCACGACGCTCGGTCCGATTGCGCAGCCGCAGCATGCGAACGAGCTCGAGGCCATGGTGGCCGATGCCAAGGGCAAGGGCGCGCGCATTCTCTCGGGCGGCAAGAGCGCCCAGGTCGGCGGCCGCGGTCGCTTCTTCCAGGCGACCCTCGTAGCCGATCTCGATCATCACATGAAGTTGATGCGACACGAGGCGTTCGGTCCGATTCTCCCCGTCACTGCGGTCGACTCCGACGAAGAGGCGCTCGCAAAAATGAACGACTCCGAGCTCGGCCTCACCGCGAGCATCTGGACGTCGGACCGCGATCGCGCGGCGCGCCTCGCCAGCGCGCTCGAGTTCGGGACCATCTACATGAATCGCTGCGACTCGGTCGATCCCGCGCTTCCGTGGATCGGCGCAAAGAACTCAGGCCGTGGCCACAGCTTGAGCGCGCTCGGCTTCGATCAGCTGACGCGTCCCAAATCCCTCCACTTCAGGACGAAATTCTGATGCGTATCCTCAGCGTTGTTCTCGCTCTGTTCGCGACCGTCAGCTGCGCCGCCGTCGAAAAAGGCGCCGCAAAAGATCCCATGAAGTGTGAGCGCGATCCCGCGTGCAGCGGCAAGCAGGACAAATCGAAGGACTGCTACACGTCGTGCGCCGACGACATCGCGTGCGTCGATCGCTGCCGCCAAGTCACTGGCCAGCGCTGACCTTCGGGCGCGGCGGGTGCGTCTTCGAGAGCGGCGGACGCTCCTTCAGGCACTTCGTCAGATTCGGCTCGAGGCCGTGCATCGCGGGCGGCAAGCGTGGGCGGCCCATCACGGGCGCGCCGAGACGTGACCAGTCGATGCCCGCGTCCGAGACACTGAGCCACACGAACAGCGCGCGGCCGCGGACGTTCTCGAAGGGAACTCCGCCGCCCTGACCGCCCCACCACATGCGCGAGTCATGGCTGTTGTTGCGGTTGTCGCCCATGACCCAGACCTCGCCCGCCTTCGCGACGAAGGGGCCTTGGTACTCGGGAAAGCCGGCAGACGCGTGATCGTAGAGCGTGAGGTAAGCCTCGTCCTCGAGGAACTCGACGAAGAGATCGCCCTCGTGACGACCCGACGGTGTGTCGATGTCGTTGTACGAGTAGATGCCCACGAGGCAGTGCGGAACTTCCCACCCGTTGATCCACGGGTGACCGTTCTTCGCTTCGAGCTGGTCGCCCGGAAGCACGATGACGCGCTTGATGAAGTCTTGCTCGGGGTGCTCGGGGAACGCGAACACCATGACATCGCCGCGCTCGGGCGGCATGTGCGTCCAGACGCGCGTGTGCGTCCACGGGATCGCCGGACCGTAGGCGAACTTGTTCACGAAGATGTGATCGCCGACCTGGAGCGTCGGGATCATCGACCCGCTCGGGATCTTGAACGCCTCGACGACGAACGCGCGCAGCGCCATCGCCACGGCCACGGCGACGAGGATCGACTCGACGTACTCGCGGACTTCGCTCTTGCGCCAACGACCGAGGCGCACGTCGACCTCGCCGTCGGCCTTCACGAGCGCGTCGACGAACGCGTCCTCGTCGAAGGGGCGCGCTCCCATCGCGCTCTTGAGCGACTCGAGATCGTTCTTGAGCTTCTCGCGCTCCTTCGCCGAAAGCTCGCGCGCGATCGATTTCTCGTTCTTCGAGAGAATGACGTGCGCCTCCTCGAGAAGCGCGCGCGCACGCTCGAACGGGCTACGAAGGTTCGCTGGAAGGTCGCTCCGAAGCGGCGGATGCGCGTGCCGCGCGAGCGGAAGGCGATGGCGGAACGCCCAGAGGACCATCTCGAAGAGGGTGAACGCGACGATGCCGACTGGCACCGGTTGCTCGCGGACGATCGACTCGATGACGCCCAGCGCGCCGCCGCGCTCCATCCCACTCGGCGGCGTGAGCCCCCAAACGGCAAGGCACGCGAAGACGAAAGGGATGAGGATGAACCACAGCGCCCAGTAGACGGTGCGGAGGATGCGCGTCGGTGACGACGGGACCTCGAACTGCAGATCGGTCGGAGGCTCCTTCACAGCGTCGTCGGGCGCGTCTGCGCTCGCTTCGACCGGGCGCGCCGCTTCCGTGAGGGCGTCCTTCGGGGCGTCGTCCTCTTTGTCGTCGTCGCTGGGCAGATCGCTGCGGGGAGGCGGTGGGGACATCAGGTCATTCGGACGTCGGGGCACTTCGCGCGTCAGCGCTTCGCCGCGCCGCCGCTCTTTTTCGCCTTGCCGGTGGTGTCGTCATCTTCGTCGAAGGCGAAGCTCTCTTCCGCGCCCGGCGGGCGGCTCGTGACGGGAGGCGGGGGCTCGGTGCCACCCTTCCCGAGCGGATTGGGAACGGTGGTCCAGCCGCTCGATGTGCCCGCGTTGGCCGCGTTGGGCGCATTGGACGGAAGCGGCGGCGGCGACTGCGGCACCTGCGCTTCCGCCGTCTTCATGACGGACGAGTCGCGCGGGACGTCGCGAGGAACGGTGGATGTGCTCGTCGCGCGGCCGAGCGGCGGCGATGCCGGGAACCCGAGCGATCGCTCGGCGGCATCGAGAATCCGCGCTAGCTCGCGCAGCGGAATGTTCGACGCGATGATCGTCGGGGTGGCGACGCTGAGATCGTGGATGGCGTGGAAGGGCTCGCCGGGCTTTGCCTTCTCGCGCTGAAAGCGAAGGTCGTCGATCGCCACGCGAACCTCGAGCGGGATCCGCGTGTGCCAGATTTTGCCCGGAATGGTCGTGCGGACGACGTGCGTCGTGAGGATGCCCTTGCGCGTCGTTCCCTCGAGCGCCGGAAGCGTCGAGTGGGTCGCAATGAGCGCCTCGATGAGCCAGGCGAAGAGCTCCTGGTGGGGCGCTGTGTCTTGCTCCCACGGCAGTCGCTCGCGGAACTTCTGCCACATCTCGACGATCGGCCCATAGGCCGCGCTATCGGTCACAGCGAAGGCGTCATCGAACTGCTTCACGGTGACGTCGCCATCCTCGATGACGGAGTCGACGAGCGAGGCCTGGAAGTCCGGCGTCTTGTTGCGCGCTGCCTTCGGCGCAAGCCCCGTCAGGCCGCTCGTGATCTTCTGGCGGAGGTCGGCGCGCTCCTTGAACCACGTGAGCCGCGTCTGCGCGCTCCAAATCTCCCGCGTCTGCTCCGGCGTCCACCAGGGAAAGTTCCCCATGCGGAGCTTGTGCATGAGCTCGGCGACCAGCTGCGCGGCCGCGGACTTGGCGTTGTACGCCTTTGCCTCTTCTTGGAGCGCGGCGTCGTCTTGCTTCTCGTAGTCCGCGTGGCGCGCGGGCGTGATCTGTTCCGCCATCGGGGGATCTTCTTTCACAGGAGGCTCGCGCCTGTTTTTACCACACAGAAAAGATCAAGGAGAGGTGCTCGTCGGAGAGGTGAGCGGGGGCGCCCCCTCACGCGCGGCGAGAAACCAGTGCACGCCGAGGATCGTGGCGCCGGCGAGGAACACGACCAAGAAGCTCACGAACGCGACGATGATGAGTCGACTGCGTGAACGCGCTCGTCGCGCTTCGAAGGACATCGCAGGGCGACGCCCCTCGGCGTCGTTGCGATCTTGAAGCGCCACGATCGGCAAAGCGCCGGCACCAGGGCTCGATGCTGCAGCGGGCCCGATCGGCCCCGGGTTGCTTCCGGGTGGTGCCGGCGGTTGCGGCATCCACGGCGGCGCACCAGGTCGAGCATCCAGGCGCACGGTGTCGCGGTGGCGAAGCATCTGGTCTTGTTGGCGCTGGTCGCCGGGACGCCCTGCATAGGGATCTTCGACGATGA
>CAXSGV010000581.1:0-4209 GCA_964236615.1 uncultured Polyangiaceae bacterium | reverse complement strand
GCTGACGTCCTCGGGGAGCTCGGCGGGCGTGACGACGTTCTCGCGGTAGACGAACCGCCATCCCGCCATCTGCGCGCGGTACGAGAGATCGAGATCCTCGGTGAGCGTGTCGTGCTGCCAGCCGCCGCTCGCGCCGATGGCTTCCTTCCGCCACATGCCGCCGGTGCCGGAGAAGTTGAAGAGCCAGCCCGCGGCCGAGCGCGCGCGGTTCTCGACGAGGTGGTGGCCGTCGAGCATGAGCGCCTGCACGCGCGTGAGGATCGAGTGGTTGCGATTGAGGTGACCCCAGCGCGCCTGGACCATGCCGACCTTCGTGTCCGCGAAGTGCGGAACGACGGCGCGAACGAAGTCGGGCTGCGGAAGGAAGTCGGCGTCGAAGATGGCGACGAGATCCCCCTTGGCGACCTTGAGCCCCGCGTCGAGCGCGCCGGCCTTGTAGCCCGTGCGGTCGGTGCGATGGATGTACGTCATGTCGAGGTTCGGGCTCGCGTCCTTGAGCGTCGCGATGTGCGCGCGGAGCAAGGAGCCCGTCTCGTCCGTCGAGTCGTCGAGGACCTGGATCTCGAGGAGGTGGTGCGGGTAGTCGATCTTCGCGACGTGATCGAGGAGGCGAGCCGCGACCGTGGCCTCGTTGTAGAGCGGCAGCTGAATCGTGACCGTCGGGAGGTCGGCTTCGTCCATCGCCGGCGGGGCCTCGCGCATCGCGTCGAGCTTCTTCTTGTGGCGCAGCACCGTGAGGACGAGGTGCGACCGGTGAAGCCCGTACGAAGCGAGAAGCAGAAGCACCGTGAAGTACGCGGTGCAGAGCACGATTTGCATGCTCGGAGATTTGCACCCGGCCCGGTTGGCTTTGTCACCAACTTGTAAATCGTCGTACGGACTCGTACGACGCCCCGCGTCATTGCTACTTCGCGGGGGTCGCTGCCGGCGTCGCTGCGGGGGTCGCCGGCTCGGGCTTCTTGGGATCGAGGTCGATGTCGAAGTAGCCGCCGACCCCGAAGAAGAAGAACGCGTGGAAGACCGAACCGCCGCCACTGAGCGACGACGTGCTCGTGCTCGTGCCCGAGGTCGACGTCGGCAGGTTCTGCGCGAACGATCCGAAATCGAGATCGACCTTCGGGATGATGCGGATCGATTTGCCGGCCTTAATCGGGACGCCCATCCCGATTTTGAACTCGAGCCCATCGAAGGAGTCGTCGTTTCGGGTGATGTCGCCCGAGTACGCGACGCTCATGCCGCGGTAGCCAAGCCCGAGGTCGAGCAAGAAGCCGACGCCGTCGGGGTTCGAGATGTACCCGAGGTTGCCCATCAACATGCCGGTGGTCACGTTGGTGTCGTACGACGTCGAGCCAATCTGGAAGCTCTTCTTGCCGAAGGCTGCGCCCTGCAGGAGCGCGCCGATGTAGAACACGCGCGCAAAGCGGAACGCACCTTCGACGCCGAACGCAGCGCCGGCGCCCGCTACGTTGCTGAGCGACTCGGAGCTGGTCGTCGACGACGAGCCGAAGCTGCCGGCTGTCACCACGGTCCCCGTCGGGTACGAGCCCCCGGGGATGTAACCGCCGAGGCGCACGCCGAGGAACACGCTCGACTTCGAGCCGAGCTCCTTCGGCTTCATCATCGAAGGCTGCGACGGGTCGGGGGTGCCGCCCGTGCCGCCAGTTCCGGTCGTGCCAGTTCCAGTGCCGGTGCCCGCTCCACTTCCGCCGCCCGAGCCGCCCGAGCCGCCGCTGCCTGCGGGTCCGTAGACGACGCCGCCGGTGCTCGAGAGCGTGAGCGTGACGGTCTTCTTCTCTTTCTCGCCGATCTGAATGACCTGCTCGGCGCGCGAGTAGCCGGGCGCCGTCGCCGCGATTTTGTGCGTGCCTGGGTTCACTGGACGCTCCGCGCCGACGAGCGCGGTGTTCATGGGCTGGTCGTCGATCGTGACGGTGAGCGTCGGGACGTTCGGCGGAGCGACGTCGATCTTGAGCTGCGGAATACGCGGCTCGATGCCACGGGCCTCGGCGTCGCCTTGCGACTTCGCTTGCACGAAGACCTGCGGCGGGTTGGCGCCCAGCTCGAGACGCGAGAGCGTGCGGTACGTTTCGTAAGCCTCGACGAGCCGACCCATCGAGGCTTCGCACTCCGCGATGTGGAGCAGGTGCGTCGGCGCGTTGAAGACAGCCTGCGCGCGCTGGAACTTATCGAGAGCCTCGGGGAAGCGACCCGCGTTCTGTAGCTCGACTCCCGCGTAGAAGAGATCGCGAGCGGCCTTCTTGTCGGCATCGCTCACGGGCTGCGCCGAGGCGACGCTTGGCATAGCGAAGAGCGGCAGCGCGAAGCTCGCCGTGACGAAGGCAGCGAGCGTGTAGGGGGCGAAGGGGCGAAGAAGCCGTCGTGCGCGGCGCGTGCGGGGCAAGATCAAGGTGACGCGGATGATACGTGCCCGTGCCGCGATCAGTAACCAGATTCCGCTGTGGGTTTGCCCGCCGGCGTCGTGATGGTGACGCCCGGCGGAGGCTTCGGCGGCGTGATCACGGGCGTGCCGGTCGGCGGCTTTGCATTCGTGGTCGGAGGCTTGTTGGCTGGACGCCCTCCGGCCGGGCGATCCGGCGGTCGCACGGCGATCGGCGCGCTCGTCGGCGCTGTGTTGACGACGAGCTCGGCGGTCGATGCGAGTGGCGCGACGGTCGGCGTCGTGGACGTCGTGGGCGTCGTGGGCGGGGCGATCGGCGCGGTGACGGTCGCGGTTCCTGCGGCGACGACAGGCTGCGGCTTGTCCTTGTGGAGCCAACCCATCACACCGAAGACGCCGACACCACCAACGACCAGCATGCCGAGCGCCACCGCTGCGATCGTGCCCATCGACGAGCCGCCGGCGCGCGGAGTCGACGCAGTGAACTGCGAGGACGTCACGTTCGGCGAGCCGTACGCGGGGTGCGGAGGCGTGTGGTAACCCTGCGGCGAAGGCGTGGTGCCCGGGCCGCTCTGCCCGTAGTGCGGCGTGTCGTAGCCGGGCTGGCTTCCGCTGCGCTGCATGCCGCTGCCCTGGCCGCTCTGCATCGGGCGCTGCCCCGATTGGGACTGCGAATAGGCCGACGGGGGGTAGCTAGCGACCGTCCGTGCGCTGACGAGCTGTTGCTCGGCGCCCGAGGTCGGCGGGCGTTTGACGCTGACACCGCACGCATACGACAGCGCGTCGGACATCTCGGACGCAGTTGCGAAGCGCTTCTGCGGATCGCGATCGAGCGCACGCGCGAACCACGCATCGAACGCGTGCGACAGACCAGGCAGCACCTGCGATGGGACCGGCACCGGCGTCGTGCAGATCTTCACGAGGAGATCGCCGAGCGACTCGCCCTCGAAGGGGAGGACGCCGGTGACGCACTTGAAGACGATGACGCCGAGCGACCAGAGGTCGGTGCGGTGATCGATGTCGCGCATGCCGCGCGCCTGCTCGGGCGACATGTAATAGGGCGTGCCGAGCACCGCGCCGGTCTTCGTGCTGTTCGAGAGTGGCGCCGAGCCCGCGGTACCGCGGATCTTCGCGATGCCGAAGTCGAGAACCTTCGCGACGTCCTCGTCGTCGTCCGGCGTGCGGACGAGGAAGATGTTCTCGGGCTTGAGATCGCGGTGAACGATGCCGCCGTCGTGCGCGCGCTGAAGGGCGCGGCAGACCTGGTTCAAGATCCGCGCGACGTCCTGCAAGGGGAGGCGACCGAGCCGCTCGAGCCGCTTGTCGAGTGGATCGCCCTGCAGCATCTCCATGACGATGTACGGCTTGCCGTCGTCGGTGACGCCGTGATCGAAGATCTGGATCGCGTGCTTGCTCTGGATGGTCGCGGCGGCGCGGGCCTCGTTGTCGAAGCGAGCGCGAGCTTCTTTGCTCTCCGCGTACTCCTTCTCGATGAACTTGATCGCGACGCGCGTGCCGAGCGAGACGTGCTTGCCCTCCCAGACCGAGCCCATGCCGCCACGCCCGATGATCCCGAGCAGCTGGTATTTACCAGCGACTAGGCTCGTGGAAGGCGGGGCATTGAGCGTCGAGGACGACATGGGAAAGGGCTTTCGGAGAGACGGACAGGCAAAGCGAACGACCTACACAAAACTGGAAAAGCGCGAGCGGTGCGGCGAACGTACGCTCGGAAGAAGGTTGACCTTCCTCTTCCGTCAACCATCGTAGCGCGACCAGCAAGCTTCTTGCCACTTTCATTCCCGGTCCGCGCT
>CAXSGV010000580.1:0-4218 GCA_964236615.1 uncultured Polyangiaceae bacterium | reverse complement strand
GCGGTGGGCGCGGTCGGTCGCCTGATCCTCGACCGCCGGGTTCCACCACGGATCGAAGTGGATGACCGTGTCCGCCGCGGTGAGGTTGAGGCCGCTACCGCCCGCCTTGAGCGAGATGAGAAAGAGCGGCGGGCCGTCCTCGGCCTGGAACGCGTCGACGTGCGCCTGACGATCTTTGGTCGAGCCGTCGAGGTACTCGTAGGCGACGCCGTCCTCGTCCATCGCCTTTTTGATGAGGGTGAGCATCGTGACGAACTGGCTGAAAATGAGCACGCGGTGGCCACCGGCCACGCAAGTCTCGACGAGATCGCGGAGCGCACAGAGCTTGCCCGAGTCGTCGTCGGTGAAGTCGCGCGGAAGGTTCAAGAGGCGCGGATCGCACGCCGCCTGACGAAGCCGCGTGAGGCCGGCGAGGATCTGGATGTGGCTCTTCGCGACGCCCTGCTTCTCGACTTCGCCGAGGACCTGCGCGCGAACCTCCTTGAGAACGGCTGCGTAGAGTGAGCCTTGCTCGCCCGCGAGCTCGCAGATTTGGTCGGTCTCGATCTTCTCGGGAAGATCCTTCGCGACCTCGTTCTTGATTCGGCGGAGAATGAAGGGGTGAATGGTCGCGCGCAGACGGCCTGCGGCCTTCTGATCGCCGGCGTCGATCGGGCGCGAGTAGCGCTCCTCGAACTTGTCGAGCGGACCGAGCAACCCCGGGCTCACGAAGTCGAAGATGCTCCAGATCTCGGAGAGGCGATTCTCGATTGGCGTCCCGCTGAGCGCGAGCCGTCGATCGGCTCGCAGGCGCTTGGCGGCGCGTGCGGTCGCCGACAGAGGGTTCTTGATGTGCTGCGCTTCGTCGAGGATGGCGTAGCGGAGGTCGAGCTTCGCGAGCATCTCCTCGTCGCGGCGGAGGAGCGCGTAGCTCGTGACGACGACGTCGGCCTTCTCGAGCTCCTCGCTGCGCTCCTTGCGATCGACGCCGTGCCACAGCGCGTGCTTGAGCGACGGGGCGAACTTGTTCATCTCGAGCAGCCAGTTGGTCACGACGCTCGTGGGCGCGACGATGAGCGCCTTGAAGGGCTTGCTGCCTTCGATCTTCGCGTCGGACGCTTTGACCGCGAGCAAGAGCGCGAGGGTCTGGACCGTCTTGCCGAGACCCATGTCGTCGGCGAGGACGCCGCCCGAGCCAATCTCGTGCAGGAACCAGAGCCAGTGAAAGCCGGTCTCCTGGTAAGGGCGGAGCGACGCCTTGAGGTTGCGCGGCGTCTTCGTACCTTTGATCTCGTCGATGTTCTGGAGCTTCTTGAAGAGCTCCTTCGCGCCGTCCGAGATGTTCGATTTGCCGACCTTGTCGAGCAGCTCCTGCAGGCGGCCTGCTTGCGAGAGCGGGAGCTTGCCCCCTACCCCGCCGCCGGTCGCGAGGATCTCGGCCTGGCGAAGGAGGACCTCTTTCACCTTCTGGGCATCGAGACGCGCGAACGAGCCGTCGGCGAGTCGAACGTAGCGACGGCCTTCGGCGAGGCAGCGTCCGAGCTCGTCTTGCGAGACGGCGACGCCTTCGCTCTCGAAGGATAGGCGCAACGACAGCCAGTCGACGCCGCTCGACACGCGCGCGTTGGCGCTGAGCGCTTCGCCGCGGACCTGCACGTCGACGAGATCGTCGGGGACGAAGAGGTCCCAGTCTTCGGGAAGCTCGGAGATGCCGTCGGTCCAGAACTGGATGGCGTCGTCGCCGCGGGCGATGAAGCCGTTGCCGTCTTCGTCGGGGACGAGGCCGAGATCGCGCAGGCGGTTGGCCGCGTCCTGTTGCGCGGCGATGTCGCAACGGATGCAGATTGCACGCTTGAACTTCCCGCGGTCGTCTTCCGTGCGGGGAGCGGGCTTCACGATCACGGGGGGCGTCATGCCGTCGGCGCGGACATCGATCTCGACGTCCTCGTAGGCGGCGCGGAGGGCGACGTGCGCTTCGACCAGCGAGCCGCCGGCACGCATGCGGAAGGTCGGGACGAGATCGTGAACCTCGGCGACCTGCGAGAGCTCGGGCAGCTCGGCGCCGACCTCGAGCGCGACCTTCGGCAGGCCCTCGGCGATGAGGCGCGGGAGGTCCTCGATCGGCTCGTGAATGAACGGTGCGCGCACGAGGCGACGGATGGCCGCCGGCGACACGCGGCGGTCGATGGGACGCGCGACGCCTTCTTGCGCGTCGACGTGCCAGCCAGGACTGCCCTCGAACCAGGCGCCTTGCGCGGTGGTGAATTTGCGCGAGTCGCCGGGGCGCGTGAACGACGACTTCACGACGACCTGGGTTCCGTCGCCATTCAGCTCGAGGTCGAAGCGAGGGCGCAAGGGCTCGTCGCCGAAGCGGAGCTCCATCATCTGCGGCTCGACGATCACGCGCCGGCCTTTGAGGTGCGGGAGCAAATCGCTCGCGTCCTCGCCACGGACCTCGATACCCACGCGGCGCGGCCCCTCGTTCTCGAACCGTGCAAGGAGGCGAATCGCTTCGCGGTCGGAGGTCGGCGACTGACCCATCGCGAGCAAGAGCGCGCTCGGCAGGAGCGGCGTGCGCGCGTTCGGGTCGAGCAAGGTGATCGTGAGGCTGCCCGGGCGAACCTGGAGTCGGTACTCGATGTTGCGCGGGATGGGCGGCATGGGCTCGGGGAGCCACGCGTCGACCCCGGTCGAGACGAGGCCGGAGCTACCCGCGGCGCTGGGCACCTGGCGGACGGCGATGCCGGGCATCGGTGCGCGCCCCGTGGCCGCCATCTTGAGCGCGCGTGCGGCGCGACCGCGGCGACCACGACGACCTCCGCTTCCGCTCATCGCGAGCTCCGGATCGACGAACGACTGGGGCGAAGCGCTCGCGTACCCGTTCGCCTCGCGAACCTCGCGTGGGAGTCGGGGCTCGCTTGCACCGCCGCCGCCACTGCCGCCACCGCGCGGCTGATCGTCGCGCGGACGGTTGGCATCGCGCGGACCGCGCGCTTGATCTCGGAGGGCGATGAGGAGCGCAGCGACGTGCTTGCAGTGGCCATTGAGGGGGTCTTGACGCGTACGGGCGCGGCTCAGGTCGGCCCGCGACGCAAACGCGGGGCATGAGCAGGTGGAGGAGAACCCGGTCGGCGTGAGCTGGAGCTCTACGTCGTAAGGGACGGGCTCGGTGCCGCGGACCTGACCGCGCGCCGAGGCGTCGGCGACGGTGATGCCGTCGACGGCGTGGCGGCGAACGTAGTCGTAGCCACGGAGAAAGGCGCGCGCGCCCAGCAACCTGCGGAGTGCGCGGTCGTTGAGCGTGGAGATCGCTTCCGTGAATGGGGTCGGCAAAGCGCCTGTAACCTTGTTGATTCGCGCGCCAAGTGACGCGGCTTGCTAGTCGGCGGCCCGCCTCGAGCCCGCCTCAAACACGAGGAGGGTTCGCATCACCGCGCCGGGCCGAGCCGAGAAGAATGAAAGCGTCGCAGGCGCGCTCGATAGCGCATGAAGAGCCTGCTCTCTCTCGCGGTTTCGTCACGGGTAGCACTGCTCTTTCGCCGTGGCAACTAGGCTTTTGTGCTACGCCCTCGTCACATGAAGACGGTGCCTACCCGGGCAGGCACGGGCATGTTGGCTGCCGCCCTTCTTCTGACGCTCGCGGGCTGCACGAGCCCGATCGCCGCGGGTCTCGACGAGCCCGATGCGAACCGCATCGTGGTCGCGCTCGAGCATGCCACGATCGATTCCACGAAGGAGACCGATCCCGGCACCGAGGGGAAGTTCCGCGTCATCGTCGCGCGTGACGACGCTGCGCGCGCCCTGATCGCCATGCGCGACGAGGAGCTCCCGCGGTCACGCCCCGCCGGCGTTCTCGATGCCATGGGAAAGGGCTCGCTCGTCCCGAGCCAAGCCGCCGAGCACGCGCAGTTCGTCGCCGGGGTCGCGGGCGATCTCGAACGTACGCTCGAGAGTGTCGACGGCGTGCTCTCGGCGCGCGTCCACCTCAACCTCCCTGCCCCCGATCCGCTCCGCGAGGCGCCGCCTTCGAAGGCTTCGGCGAGCGTCCTCTTTTCGTACCGTGGCTCGACACCTCCGCTCACGAACGAGTCCGTGCAGCGGCTCGTATCCGGCGGTGTGGGCGGCCTCGGGCCCGCCGACGTGGCCGTGGTCGCGCTCTCACGCCCCTCGCCTGCGAGCGGTGCGGGCACGCAGCTCGCGCACGTCGGCCCCCTCGCCGTCGCGCGAGGCTCGATGCGC
>CAXSGV010000579.1:0-4249 GCA_964236615.1 uncultured Polyangiaceae bacterium | reverse complement strand
TCACCCACGGGTTGTCGCGGTTGAGGACCGCCAGGTCAGCGGCCGTCGCGCGTCGGGAGTGGATGGCGTGGGCGACACGGGCGAAGATTTCGACCGCGGGCTGGTCGGCCCACTCCGGCTGGAGGCCGTCGTTGAGCGTGCGGATTGCGGACGCTTCGTCTTCCTTGGTCGACGCAGCGACGAAGCCGCGCTCGAGCGCGGTCGACAAGCGAGCTATTCCTTCGCTGCACGCACGCGCCTCGGCGGGTGCTCCGACGGGGGCGAGGACGACCGGCGCTGGCGCGTAGATTCCGCCGATCAGCTGCCACGCGCTCGACAGGACGAACGCCGTGGCGAGGAGGAGAAAGGACCCGTAGACGAGACGTCGCGCGAGCCGTCGCGCTCGCACACGCGCGACGTCGACGTCGGCGGGCGCGTCGGGGTCGACGGGCGCGTCGGGGCCGCCTTCGTTCCGCTCGGTCGCTTCGCTCATCCGTGGTACCTCGTAGCCCCGACATCGCGTGGTCGTCAACGCGAGACGATCGCCTGACGATCGCGGTATGTAGAACGCCCATGTCGCTCGCGTCGTCGCTCGAAGGTCAAGTTGCCCTCGTCACCGGCGGCGGCGAGGGGGTGGGTCGTGCGGTGGCGCTGCTTCTGTCGTCGCGTGGCGCGCGCGTCGTGGTGGTCGGGCCAAAGGAGCGTGCGCTCGGCGAGGTGGTCGGCGAGATCGCTAACGCGGGCGGCAAAGCGCGGCACCTCGCAGGCGACGTCGGCGACCCAAAGGTTCTCGACGCGGCCGTCACCAAGGCTATCGACGTGTTCGGGGCTCTCCATCTCGTCGTCGCCGTGGCCGCGGCTGCAAACGACGGGGGGAGCGATCGAACTCACGCCCTCTTCCGCGCGGCGGTCGCGAAGATGACCGGTCCTGGGCGGCTGATCGAAGAAACGACCCTCGTTGAAGGGGACGCTGCCGCGAGCATGATCGCGCTCGACACCGAGCTCGGCCTTCGCGCGCGCGGCATCACATGCCACACGGTCGTCCCTCCGGCGGCGAGCGAGCCCGAGGATGTCGCCGAGCTCGTCGCGATCGCGTGCGGCTCCTGAAGAGGTCTCGTCACGCGGCGCTCGTCGCGTCCCTCGTCATGGGGGGAACGCTGTTCGGGACGACGCGCGCGCGCGCGGAGGACGCCGTTCCGATCCGGCGAAACGACTACGACATCCAGTTCTACCAGGGGCCGCTCATCGCCCCGATTCGCGTGACCGGGCTCGGCGGCGCGTACACGGGTTACGCCGAAGGCGTGGAGGGCACCGCATCGAACGCCGCGTCGCCCGCCGTGCGCGAGCCTTTCAGCCATCGATGGCTCGACCTCGATCTCGCGTTCAGCGTCTCGTTTCCCGGCAGCTTCGCGAAGACCGATTTCGACAACCGCGGCGCGCGCGCACCACGAACGTCGGCGCAGTTCGCCGGCTTCCTCTACATGAACGTCGGCGCCCAGGTGCAGCTCGGACGCTGGGGGGCGTCGGTCACTGGCGATCTCCAGCAGTTCACGCTCGAGCCCGCGAGCGGGGGAAACGCGGGGCTCTCGCTCCTTCTCGGCCGGTGGCATGCGCTCGCCGCTTACGGATTTTTCGGGGGGCAGCTCGCGATCGGTGCGGGGGTTCGCGCGATCTCGCTGCAGATCAGCGAGACCGGCGGCTTCGGAAGCAACACGCTCTTGGCCATGTCCGGAGTCGGCCCCGAAATAGGTGTACTCTACAAGCCTGATGACGCGCCCTTTCGCGTTGGCGCGACCGTGCGCGCGCCGGTCACGGCGGGCAACGGTGGGGGCCCTGGTACGCGCACCGACGCCGAGGGGGTCACGCGCACCGGCAGTTACATTCTTCCACGCGCGATCATCATGCCGTGGGAGCTCGAGGCGGGCATCGCGCTTCAGGCTGGACCGCGGCCGCTCAACCCCACGTGGATCGATGCGCACGAGCACGAAGGCCCGGTGCGCACCGCGATCGAAGCGGCGCGTGATGCGCGATCCGTCGAGTACGGCAGGATCCTCGAGGGCACCACCGAGAACGGCTACCTCGCCCGCGCCGCCGAGCTCGCGACGCGCGAGCGCGCCATTCGCGAAATCGAGGATCAGCGCCTCGAGGTCGAGGTGAAGGCGCGTCTCGCCGAACGCAAGGCGCGCTACGCCAACTGGCCGCGCGAAAAGATCTTGGTCGTATCGAGCCTGCTCCTGACGGGCGCGTCCTCGGACTCGGTTGCGGTCGAGAGCTTTCTCGATCAACGGCGCGAGCGCTTCGGACGCTACGTGACGGTGACGCCGCGTATCGGCGTCGAGGCCGAGCCCATCGTCGACTGGATGCGGATCCGCGGCGGAAGCTACGTGGAGCCATCGCGTTTCGACTTCGGCACTGCGCGCCAGCACTTCACCACCGGCGCCGACGTGAAGCTCTTCAAGTTCGATGTGTTCGGCATCTTCGACGACACGACGTGGCGCGCCAGCGTCGCTGTCGACATCGCGCCGCGCTACTCGAACTGGGGCTTGGGGCTAGGCGTCTGGCATTAGGCCGTCGCGCCGCCGCCGTGTACGCTCGCGGGTCGAATGCGGCGTCTCACCGTCCTCGTTTCGTCGCTGCTCCTCACCGCTTTCGCAGGCGGTAGTGCCGCGGTCGGCTGCTCGATCTACGGTTACGGCACCGTTGCCGGCGTCGGTGAAGGCGGTCTCGAAGCCGGCACGGACGCGTTCGCCGAAGCCGCGATGGACGGCGCCACTGACGCGGACGACGCCGGAGACGGTGGGCGCTGCGCGCCGGGCATGATCGCGACCAACCTCGGCTGCATCGACGCCTTCGAAGTCACGGTCGACGACTACGCGGCGTTCGTCGCCGCGAAGGCCGGCAACATGGCGGGCCAACCTCCGGAGTGCGCGTGGAACGCGGCTTACGCGGCGCAGGCCGACGGCGGCTCGGTCGCCTTTGGATCAGCGCCCGCAGCGCACGTCGATTGGTGCGACGCGCTCGCGTACTGCGCTTTCAAGGGTAAGCACCTTTGCGGGAAGGTCGGCGGCGGCGCGGTGCCCATCGCGGCCAGCGACGACGCGGGGCAGGACGAGTGGTTTGCGGCATGCTCACACGCGGACGACGGCCAGCACGTCTACGCCTACGGAAACACGTTCGACGGTCCCACGTGCAACGTGAGCGATGGTGGTCGCGCACCGGTCGGAAGCTTTCCCAACTGCGTCGGCGGCTACCCGAGTCTGTTCGACATGACGGGCAACGTGGCGGAGTGGACCGACAGCTGCTCGCACGAAGCCGGCGCCGACGCGGCAACCGATTTCTGCCGCATGCGTGGCGGGAGCTACGAGTCCGCCGCGACGAGCACCTGCAAGCGCGACGGCGGCGACGTCCGTAGCGCCACGCTCGAAAAGGTCGGCTTCCGCTGCTGCGCGAATTGATTCGGCGCTATTATTCGCGCGCTTTGCCGGCGGGCGCCTCGGCCGTAGCGCGCTCTTAGTTCAGCTGGTGTTTCGGCGGGCTGGGGCCCGGATCTTTTTCGAGAAACACGGACGTGATCTCGCGCTCGAGCGCGCTCGTGAGCTCCTCCTCCATCGCTTCGAGAACGCCCGCGGCGCGCTCGACGTTTCGCTGGTAGACGAAGACGCGCATCTTCGGTGTCGTGAGCTCGCCGAGATCGGTGATGGACGCGCCACCCGCGGCGGACATGGCCGGCGGCTGATCGACGATGAGGAGCGCGCGCGGATCGACGCCGTCGACCACGAGCTCTGCGCCCGGTACGTCGACCACGTAGACATCGGCTTCGCGAACGTAGCGGGCGAGCAACGCGTCGAGCCGACCGATGACCGCACGCACCATGGCGGCAAAGCCGTCGGGTGAAGGCGACCACGGTGCCGAGGCTCGCGCGGCATCGAGCGCGCGTGTGCGGAGGAACGCTTCGGTCGCGCCGCGAAGGTCGCCGCGCTCGTCACGGACGAGGCCGAGGTAGTACTGCGCGTCGGCGAATGCGGGATCTTTGCGCGCGGCCTCCTCGATGAGGGGGGCCGCCTTGTCGATGTTGCCGACCTCGTAGAAGGCGCGGCCGATCAGGAACGCATAGCTCGGGCTCTCGAACGGCCCTTCGGGAATTTGCGTCATCGACTTCGCGGCCTCCTCTGTTGCGCCTTTGCCGAGGAGCGCGTCCACCTTGAGGAGCACGCAGTCCGTGATCTCCTCCGGCGACTCGGCGTAATCGAGGGCATCCGCGCACATCGCG
>CAXSGV010000578.1:0-4255 GCA_964236615.1 uncultured Polyangiaceae bacterium | reverse complement strand
TTTTGTTTTTTTGTTTTGTATGTTGGTGTGCGCGCGTGAGCTTGGTGTAGTTGAAGTGTAGTTTTTTTGTTATAAGTTTGTTGGATGTGTTGTGAAGTTTGATTACCTTGTGCGCCGCCTCACGCCCGAGCAGGTGCTCGTGTTCCCGGCGATGTTGCGCGACCTCTCACGCGAGCACGCCAGCGACGGCGCGTTTCACATCCGGATCGATTGCGCGCTCGTACCGTTCCTCTCCGCCGATGCCGAGCTCGCTCTTCGCGGCGACGAGCTCACGCGTCTCGGCGTCTTCGGGTGCGAAGCGGGTGGCGCGCTCGCGGCGGTGCGAGCCGATGGGCGGGTCGCACCGTGCAGCTTCGCCGCACCCACCGCGCTCGCCGGCAAAGACCTGGGCGCACACGCGAACGACGCCGAGCTCGGGCGCTGGCGCGCTTACGTGGCGGCTCCCCAAGAACCGTGTGCATCTTGCACGCTTCGTGCGGTCTGCAAAGGCGGCTGCAAGATCGTGTCGTCCTACCTCGACGGAGAGCATGGGCCCGATCCCGAGTGCCCGCGCGTACGTGCGGTCCGCGCGCTCGACGTCCTGCCGAGCTAGCGCCGTCGCCTCAGAAGGCGCAGCCGATGAAGACGGGCTCGGGCTCGAGCGTCACGCCAAAGCGGGCGCGAACGCCGTCGCGGATCTGTCGCGCGAGGGCGAGGAGCTCGTCGGTCGTGGCATCACCTTGGTTCACGAGCGCGAGCGCATGCTTCGTGGAGATCCCGACGCGGCCGCGTGTCATTCCTTTGATGAAGCCGGCGCGCTCGATGAGCCAGGCGGCCGCGAGCTTCACGCGCCCATCCTCCATCGGAAACGAAGGCACGCGCTGGGGTGCGGCGATCGCTTCGACCTCAGCGAGCGTCGCACGCGGGACGATCGGGTTCGTGAAGAAGGACCCAGCGCTGACGGTGTCGGGGTCGCTCGGATCGAGGACCATGCCCTTGCCGCGACGGAGACCGATGACGGTGCGGCGCACGAAGTCGACGGGCGCGCGCTCGCCTTCGGTGATGCCGAGGGCGCGCGCCAGCTCGGCGTAACGGATTGGAGCGCTCTGCCGATCGACCGCGAGCGAGAACACGACCTCGACGATGACGAAGCGGTTCGTGCCGCGGAATCGGCTCGATCGGTAGGCGAACGCGCAGTCTTCCTTGGGAACCCAGCCAAGCTCGCCGGTGGCGCGGTCGTAGGCGCGGACCTCGACGATGGTCTCGCTCACGTCCTGGCCGTACGCGCCCACGTTCTGCATCGGCGTCGCGCCGACCGACCCCGGGATGCCCGCGAGGCATTCGATCCCGCTCCACCCCTCGAGCGCGGCGCGCTCGACGAACGCGTCCCAGCTCGCGCCCGCGCCGACGCGAACGAGCACGCGGGCCTTCGTCGCATCCTCTTTGACGGTGACGGTGTCGAACCCGAGGCGGACGACCGTGCCGGGAAACCCCGCGTCGGCGACGACCACGTTCGAGCCGCCCCCGAGAACGACGAGCGGCTCGTTGTGCGCCGCCGTCTGCTTCACGAGCTGATCGAGCTCTTCGATGGAATCGACGCGCACGACACGTTTGGCTACGCCGCCGAGGCGGAGCGTGGTGAGGGCAGCGAGGGGGACGTCCGTTCCTTCCTGCATGATCAGAGCCGGTCTCCTACTGCACAGTCGTATCGCCGCCACGAGCCAGTCGTGGCAAGGATTCGCGCGCCCGGATGCTTTCGCTCCCGATCGATGCCCTTCTGCCCGAGATCGTCACGCACCTGACGACGTCGTCGAGCCTCGTCCTCGAAGCGCCTCCAGGCGCGGGAAAGACGACGCGCGTGCCTCGGGCGCTCTTCGAAGCGATGCCTGACGACCCGCGCGAGATCGTCGTGCTCGAGCCTCGCCGCATCGCCGCGCGCATGGCGGCGGCACGTGTCGCCGAAGAGCGCGGCGAAGAGCTCGGCGGCGCGATCGGCTACCAGGTCCGGTACGAGGACGTGTCGAGCGCGCGCACGCGCGTGCGCTTCGTGACCGAGGCAATCCTGACACGAAGGCTGACGAGCGAACCCGACCTCGCACGCGTGCGTGCAGTCGTGCTCGACGAGTTCCACGAGCGGATCCTCCACGGCGACGTTGCGCTCGCGTGGCTTCGACGCTTGCAGCAGACGACGCGCCCCGATCTGCGCATCGTCGTGATGTCAGCGACGCTCGACGCGAAGCCGGCTGCCGAGTTCCTCGGTTGCACGATGATGCGCTCCGAAGGGCGCCGCTTCGAGGTCGAGCTCGAGCACCTGGCCGCGGATGACGACCGGCCGCTCGCCGCGCAGGTCGCATCGGCCGTACGCGCGCTCTTGGCGACAGGAAACCTCGACGGCGACGTGCTGGTGTTCCTCCCCGGCGCGGCCGACATACGGCGCGCGCGCGAGGCGCTCGAGAAGCTGGCGAGCGAGCACGATCTATTGGTCGTTCCCCTGCACGGCGATCTGCCTCCGGCCGAGCAAGACATCGCGCTTCGGCGCGCCGCGAAGCGGAAGGTGATCCTTTCGACCAACGTCGCCGAGTCATCGGTGACGATCGAAGGCGTGCAAGCGGTCGTCGACAGCGGCCTCGCGCGCGTCGCCTCGCATGATCCGTGGTCGGGCCTCCCACAGCTCGTGACCGCGAAGATCAGCCGCGCGTCGGCGGTCCAACGTGCCGGCCGCGCGGGCCGAACGCGCGAAGGAAAATGCATACGGCTCTATACCAAAGGCGACTTCGAGCGGCGTCCCGAGCACGACGCCCCCGAGATCGCGCGTCAGGATCTCACCGCGCTCGTGCTCGAGCTCCGCGCTGCGGGGATGAGCGATCTCGAGTGGCTGGATGCTCCGCCGCCGGTGGCGGTGTCGAGCGCGGAGTCGCTGCTCTTGCATCTCGGCGCGTTCGAGAAGGACGTAGGCGGCGCCATCGCGCTGACGGCGCGCGGAAAGCGGATGCTTCGTTTCCCCGTGCACCCGCGCGCGGCGCGCCTCTTGATCGAAGCCGAGGATCGAAACGTCGTCGACGACGGCGCGATCGTCGCGGCGCTCCTCGGCGAGAAAGACATCCGTGTCGCGGCGAAGGCACGCTTTGGCGACCAAGCGCGCGAGCTCTTGCCCACGGAAAAGTCGGATCTCGTGGCTCTCCTCGATCTCTTTCGCGAGGCCGAGGACGCGCGGTTCTCGTCAGGCGCGCTCCGCGCGATCGGCCTCGACGCGGGCGCTACGCACGGCGTGGATCGCGCGCGGAAGCAGCTTGCGCGTATGTGCCGCGCCCGCGGCGGCGCCGGCGGTGGCGAGGCCGCGCTGCTCATGTGCATTCTCGCGGGCTACTCCGATCGCGTCGCCAAGCGTCTCAAGATGGGCGGCCGCGCGCTCGCTCTTGCCGGGGGTGCTGGCGCGGCGCAGCTCGCGGAAGAGAGTGTCGTCCGTCACGCCGAATGGATGGTCGCGGTCGAGGCCGACGATCGCTCGACGCCACGCGGTCGCACCGGCACGGTGGTACGCGTCGCGAGCGCGATCGAGCCGGAGTGGCTGATCGATCTCCACCCCGAGCGCATCGTCGAGTCGTCGGCGATCACGTTCGTGCGCGGACCCAACCGCGTCGAAGCGACGAGCCGTCTATCGTACGAGGGGCTCGTGCTCGAAGAGTCTCGGGCCACGAACGCGTCCGACGACGAGATCGCGCGCGTGCTCGCCGAGGCGGCGCTCGACGCGGGCCCCGCCAAATTTGCACCGGAGGACGCGCTCGCGCGGTGGCGTGCGCGGGCTCGGTTCGCGCGCGAGGTCGATCCGGCGATCGACGAGATCACCGACGAGGTGGTGAAGACCGCGCTCGCCGACATGGCCCAAGGAAAGCGAAGCTTCGCCGAGCTCGCGAGCCAGTCGCTCGTCGACGCACTGCAGGGGCGCCTCGGCTCGATGCAATGCGCACGTATCGCGAAGCTCGCGCCCGAGCGCGTGACGCTCGCGCGCGGCCGCACCGTCCAGGTCGAGTACGAAGCGGGTAAGCCACCGTTTGTCGCATCGCGCCTCCAGGATTTTTTCGGGATGCACGACACGCCCAAAGTGGGCGGCGGCCAGGTCCCGGTGACCCTGCATTTGCTCGCGCCGAACAAGCGCGCGGTGCAGGTGACGCCCGACCTCGCGGGCTTCTGGAAACGCCATTATCCGGCGATCCGGAAGGAGCTCGCGCGTCGCTATCCGAAGCATGCTTGGCCCGAAGACCCGGAGAGCTGATAA
>CAXSGV010000577.1:0-4256 GCA_964236615.1 uncultured Polyangiaceae bacterium | reverse complement strand
GGCCCGATGCAGATTTGGCGCTTTTTTGTGCCGTTCGCTTGATGTGGTTCATGTCAGGCTCCCCATTCGCAATCGTCATGCCGAGCCCCGTTCTAGTACCCAATTTCCAAATGGGTCGACTTTTCGACGGACGATTGCAACTTCGCTCCTACATCACCATCTGTCCCGGACAGGGGGGCCGTGGCATTCAGTCACGACGCTCCTCTGCGCGCGACAAACTGGCTACGTACCCACCGCTGCCGCTCGAGCGAGCTACGGCCTCGCGAGCACGAACTGGGTGACGAAATTTTGGAGGATGCGCCCGTTGCTAGGGCCGGCGTTGACGCGGTCGCGGATGCTCTCGAAGTCGAGACCTTCGCTCTCGATGCGCTCGCGGCGAGCGGCGACGTAGCCGCGCATCGCGTCGTCGTCGAGCTCAGGGTGGAACTGCACCGCGCGAATGTGCTCGCCGATCGCGAACGCGCAGGTGGCCTCGAGCGCCGAGCGGGCGAGCACGCGCGCGCGCGGGGGGAGGCGGCCAACGGTGTCCACGTGCGTCGCGTTGACGGAAAAAGCGGGGCCGAGCCCCGCGAAGAGCGGATCAACGGCGAGTGTCTCGACCGCGATGGTGCCGATCTCGCGTCCGAGCGGGTTCTGCACCACCTCCCCGCCGAGGGCCTGCGCGATCATCTGGTGCCCGAGACAGATGCCGAGCAGCGGGACCGTGGCCGCGTCGAGCGTGCGAACGAACGCCTCGCTCTCGAGCATCCACGGGTCGCGATCGATGACGCTCGCCGCGCCGCCCGTGATGACGAAGGCGTCCGCGCTCGTGGGCTTCAGATCACGCAACGCGCCGGGATGGCGCACGTCGATCGTCTGCCAGTCGCCCGTGTACACCGAGGCGACCGTTTCGCGAATCAGACGGTCGAACTCGCCGCGTTTCTCCGCGACAGGGACGGCGACATCCCCTGTCCGCAGGACGATGATCTTCACGTTCTAGACGATAGCTTCGCGAACGGCGCGCGGGCGCTGTGATTGCGTTCGCGTTTTGAATTAGAATGGGAGGTCCTTCCGGGCCGGCTCCCGGGCGCGGATCCTTATGCCTCATCTTTACCTCATCTCCCCTTCTCACCACCTCGCCGACGGGCGCCTCGTCAAGACGACGCGCTACTGGACCAGCGGGCTCACGATGCCGGCGCTCAAAGCGCTGACCCCACGCGACTGGAAGGTCGACATCACCGACGAGCTCATGTCGGACGTCGACATGGACAGCCCAGCCGACATCATAGGCATCGGCGCGATGGGTCCGCAGATCGCGCGCGCCTACCAGCTCGCCGACGCCTTCCGCGCACGCGGCAAGAAGGTCGTGCTCGGCGGACCGTGGGTCTCGCTCGCCCCCCATGAACGCTCGCTCGCGCACGCCGACGCCATCGTCGTCGGCGAAGCGGAGACCGTTTGGGAGAAGGTCCTCTCCGATCTCCTGTCGGGCAAGAGCCAGGGCGTGTACCGCGCCGGTGAGTTCGTCGCGCTCGGCAAGACGCTCGCGAAGCCGAAAGACGACGACCGGACCATCGCCGGCCCCAGCCCCGCCGACGACCACCCCGACGTCTTCTCGAAGATCGACTACGCCGACCTTCAGCTCGTTCGCTGGGACAAGTGGAAGACGAGCCCCGTCTACAAGATGTACTTCCACTGGCCGCTGATGTTCAGCCGCGGCTGCCCGCACCCCTGCAGCTACTGCGCAGTGCAAGCGTTCTACAAGCGCAGCTACCGCACGCGGAACATCGACGCCGTCATCGAAGATGTGCGCCGAATCAAGTCACTCGGCGGCACGAACCTCCTCTTCCTCGACGACAACCCCATCGCCGACGTCGACGCCGCGAAGGAGCTCTTTCGCCGCCTCATTCCCGAGAAGATCAAATGGTCCAGCCAGTGCACGATCGAGATCGCGCGCGACGCGGAGCTTCTCGATCTCGCGGCGCGCTCCGGCTGTGTGGCCCTCTCGATCGGCCTCGAGTCGAACGAGGACGTCGTGCTCGACAAGATGAAGAAGCGCTTCGCCAAGGCGCCGCGCTACGCGCACGATCTCGATCTTTTGCGCGAGCGCGGCATCCAGGTCATCGCGCTGATGATGCTCGGGATGGACGGCCAGACGACCGACGTCTTCGACCAGACGCTGCAGTTCTTGCTCGACCACAAGGTGTCGCTGGTGAAGTTCTTCACGCCGGCCCCCTACCCCGGCACCGCCTTCTACGAAGAGATGAAGAAGGAGGGGCGCATCCTCTCGGACGACTGGGGTCGCTACGATTACGGCTCGTTGCTCATCAAGCCGAAGGGCATGAACGGCGACGAGCTGCGTGAGGGCTTCGACCGCACGTACAAACGCTTCTACGATCTGAAGGCGATCGCGAAGCGCATGCTCCCGATCCCGAAGACGAACCAGAAGGAGCACGCCGCCTACATCATGGCGAACCTGAAAACCTGGCACTACCTCCGCAAGAACCCCTCCGCGTGGGGAACGATCTCTTGAGCGGCTCCAGCTCCAACGATGGGCCGCTCGTACCCCCGCCGGCGCTTCCGCCGCAGCTCGTTCTTCCGCTCGACGACTTTCTCTCGCGCATCACCGGCCCCGGCATCCCGCGCGCGCGGCGCGTGTTCTGCAACCGCGATCTTCGGATGGGCGGCATCACGTGGGTCGGCTTCGACATGGACTACACGCTGGCGATTTACGACCAGCCCGAGATGGATCGCCTCTCGATCGACGCCACGATCGACAAGCTCGTGCGCCGCGGCTACCCCGCGTTCATCCCGGAGATCCCGCAGTCGATCGATTTTTCGGTGCGCGGCCTGCTCATCGACAAACGCTACGGCCACATCCTCAAGATGGACCGCTACAAGCACGTGTGTAAGGGCTACCACGGCTTCAAGGAGCTCTCGAAAGACGACCTCCGCGCGCTCTACCACTCGAAGAAGATTCGCCCCGCCACGCCGCGCTACCACTGGATCGACACGCTCTATGCGCTCAGCGAGGCGTCGCTCTACGCCGCGCTCGTGGAGGCGCTCGAGAAGAAGGGCATCGCCGTCGACTACGCCCGCGTCTTCACCGACATCCGCGAAAGCATCGACGAAGCGCACCGCGACGGCACGATCCTCGACGCGGTCTCGAACGATCTCCCGCGCTTCGTGCACCGCGATCCCGATCTAGCGCTCACGCTCCACAAGCTGCGCTCGGCCGGGAAGAAGATCTTCGTGCTGACGAACTCGCGCTGGTCGTACACCGACAAGATGATGACGCACCTGCTCGGCGGCGCGATGGCCGAGTACCCGTCATGGAGAAACTACTTCGACGTCGTCGTCGTCGCGGCAACGAAGCCCGCCTTCTTCCAGGAGCGGCGCCCGCTCCTCGAGCGCGACGGCGAGCGCGTGTCGCCGGCGGCCTTCCCCCTCGAGCGCGGCAAGGTCTACGAGGGGGGCAACCTCCACGACTTCGAGCGCGCGCTCGGCGTGACCGGCGATCAGGTGCTCTACGTCGGCGATCACATCTACGGCGACATCCTTCGCTCCAAGAAGGAGAGCGTATGGCGCACCGCGATGATCATGCAGGAGCTTGAGACCGAGGTCTTCGCCTACGAGAGCTGCAAGGACGACTTCGTCGAGAGCCTTCGCCTCGAGGACGCGCGCGAGCACCTCGAGGACGATCTCCGTTTTTACCAGACGCGCTTCAAAGAGCTCACGCGCCAGATCGGCGGCAGCGCGCACGGCGCTGGCTCGCACGGCGGGGCTGGCTCGCACGGCGGTCACGGCAGCAGCGCGCCCGCGTCATCGGGGGACGTGAACAGTCAGGCTGCGAGCGCCGCGAGTGCTGCCGGCGCGGCGGGTGCGGCGGGCGCGGGTGCGGCGGGCGCGGGCGCGGCGGGCGGCGCGTGGGGCACCAAGCGGAACGGCACTCTCGTTTCGAACATCCCCGTGGCCGAGCTCGAGGCCGAGCGCGGTCGTGTGAAGCGCGCGGTGGAGCGAGTGCGCGGGCGTCTTCGCCAGGTGGAGGCCGAGCTCTCGGTCATCGAGCGGCGCGTCGACATGCGCTTCCATCCTTTCTGGGGTTCACTCCTGAAAGAGGGCCATGAGCAGTCGAGCTTCGGCGCCCAAGTCGAGGAGTACGCCTGCTTGTATACCTCACGCGTTTCGAACTTCCTCGCGTACTCGCCACAACAGCACTTCCGCTCGCCGCGTGACGTGATGGCCCACGAGCTGGGCGGCGCGGGCTGACTTGGCGGAAG
>CAXSGV010000576.1:0-4264 GCA_964236615.1 uncultured Polyangiaceae bacterium | reverse complement strand
GCCCTGGGTCGTGACGTAAAAGTCGGCGTCGTCGTGGATCGTGTCTTTGACCTTGCTCTGGACCTTCAGCGTGGCGCGGACGAGCGTGCGCCGGCCCGTCTTCTTGTCGATGACGCCACCCATGAACTTGAGCTCGTCGACGCTACCCACGCGCACGCCGGCGATGCGCACCGGCGCGCCCGACTGAAGCCCGCCCGGATTGTCGAAGTCGACGTAGATCGGGTACGTCTTTTCGAACGACAGGCCACCCATCACGAGGATGAAGGCCCCGAGAATCCCCATCGACACGAGGATGAGGATGCCGACTTTGACCTCGATCGACCGCTCTTGCGCCATGGTGCGGGGCGCAGTCTAGCGCAAGTTTTCGCGACGCTGGGCCGCGTGATTCACGAGGCCTAGTCGACCCGCGCGAAATCTTCCTCGCAGTACGCGACGAGCGCGGCGCAATGTGCCCGGATTTCCGGCGTGTCGCGCAGCGTCGTTTGTGCCGTGTCCGTGGCTTGCAGATCGTCCGCGCGCGAGAGCTCGAAAAAGCCCCGCGATTTCCCCGTCGCTGGATCCAGAGGAACCATCGCCGCCCAGAGTTTTTCGAGAGGCACCCAGTGCGGTGGGTACTTGAATCGGGCGACGTCGAGGACGAGGACGAGATCGCGCGCCGCGTGGTACCCGCCGATGGGCGAAAAATGCCCCTCGCCGGTCTGGCCCAGAGCCGAGCGCGTGTACGAAACGACGACGTGTGGCTCGCCGCTCGTCATCGAGGCGCGCCGGACGGAATCGCGGAATTGCTCCACCGTCGACTCGCTCGCGCGGTGCGCCTCGACGTGCGCGCCGTTGCAGCGCGCAAGGCAGAGCAGCTGCGCGAACGTGATGCCTTTCTCCTTCACTACGTCGAGCGGCCGGCAGCAGTCGAGGAGCTCTTCACCGAACCAGCGCCACGGGCCACGCCAGGCCCGCCCAGGATCGATCGCGAGCGCATTGAGAACGATGACGAGGGTGCCGAGGCCGCAGAAGGCAGGCTCCGACTGCGTGTGAAACTGCTCCGCCAGCGCGAAGTAGCCTTCCATCGTGCCTGCCGCGAGCGCCTCGCGGAAGAGGACGCGGCCTTCGGCGCTCGCGAACTCGATCAGATCCGCAGGGAGCTCCCGCCGGTAAAACGACCGCGCCTCCGTGGTCGTCGTCATCAGAGATCCATCGGGCCGGTCGCGTGGCCATTGATGAACTGCTGGACCACGCCGTCCGTCGAGCTCTTGAAGTCGTCCTTCGTGCCGATGAGCCGCACGCACCCTTTGTAGAGCATGACGATCCGGTCGGCGATCGAGAAGATGGAGACGAGATCGTGGCTCACCACGATGCTCGTGACGCCGAGCTTGTCCGAGAGCTCGCGAATCAGCTTGTCGACACGGCGCGCGCTGACGGGATCGAGCGAGGTGGTGGGCTCGTCGAAGAGGACGTACTCGGGGTCGAGCGTGAGAGCGCGCGCGATCGCGACGCGCTTACGCATGCCGTCGCCAAGCTCGGATGGATAGCGGCCGCCGAACTCGTGCATGTGGACAGTCTCGAGACGGCGGTGCGCCTCGGCGAGCGCGTCCTTCGCGCCGAGGCCTTTGTGCTTTCGAAGCGGGAGCGCCACGTTCTCGGCGCAGGTCATCGAATCGAAGAGCGTCGAGTGCTGGAACACCATCGCGCACTTTTTTCGGACCGGGTACATGCCCTTTTCGTCGAGCCGGCTGATCTCGTTGCCGTCGAGAAAGATCTCGCCCTTGTCCGGGCAGAGAAGCCCAATCAGGTGCTTGATGAGCACGCTCTTGCCGACGCCCGACGCGCCGATGATGAAGAACACCTCGCCCTTCTTCACGTCGAAGCTGACGTCGTCGAGCACCGCCTTCGAACCGAACGACTTGGCGATGTTCTTGAACTTGATCACGGCGACCCGAGTACGAGTCTACTGCGGGAAGATCACGAACGCCGCGCCGGAGATGAAGAAGTTGAGAATGATGATGGCAAGCGACGAGTTCACGACGGCGCGGGTGGTTGCCCAACCGACGCCCTCGGAGCCGCCGAAGGTCGATAGGCCGCAGTAGCCGCTGACGATCGGGATCGCCGCGCCGTAGGCGACGCACTTGGTGAGGCCGGTGACGAGATCGCCGATGTGTACGAGGTCCATCTTGAAGAACGTCTGGAGCGGTACCTCGAACGCGAAGTAGGCGGTGAGCCCGCCGGCACAGAAGGCGATCGTGCCGCCCCATACGATGAGGACGGTCGTCATGAAGAGGCTCGCGAGGAAGCGCGGCACGATCAAAAAATCGATGGGATCGGCGGCCGACATGCGCAGCGCATCGACCTGCTCGGTGACGACCATCGAGCCGATCTCGGCTGCGATCCCCGCGCCTACACGCGTAGCCAGCATCAGCGCACCCAGCGAGGCCGCAAGGTCGCGTATGAGGAGCTGGAGGTAGGTTGCGCCGAGCAGCGTGAAGTCGGGGACGACGCGCTTTGCCTGGAGCCCCGCTTGGTAGACGAGGATCATCCCGATGAAGCCCATCGTGATCGAGAGGAAGAAGACGCTCTTGTAACCCATCGCGTACATCTGCCCAATCAAGGCGCCCTTTTCGCGACGACCTCGAAAGACGTAGTAGAGCGTGCGGACGAAGACCGAATAGAGATCGCGGCCACCGGCGGCGAAATCGATCGCGGCAGCGCCGAGCTCGGCAACCATCCCTTGCTCTCTCGACATCAGTGCCTCGTCAACCGAGCAAGAAGCTGACGATGTAGTCGAGGATGAACACGCCCGCTGCGCTCGCCACGACGGTCGCGTTCACGGCGCGTCCGACGCCCGGCGCGCCCCCGGTGGTCGCGAGGCCGAAATGGCAGCTCGACAGCGCGATGACGAGGCCGAATACGACGCTCTTGATGAGCCCGTTCGCGACGTCGCCGAAGCCGAGCAGACCGCCCGTGACGCCATGGTAAAAGCTGACCGGCGTGACGCCAATGAGGCCTTGCCCGGTGTACGCGGCGCCGAGGAGCGCGAGCGCGTCGGCGTAGAGCGTCATCATGAAGAGCGTCACTGTGATGGCGATGAAGCGCGGCAGGATCAAGAAGCTGATCGGATCTATCGCGAGGGCGCGCAAGGCGTCGACCTGTTCGGTGACGACCATGGTGCCGAGCTCGGCGGTGTTGTTCGCACCGACGCGCCCCGAGATCATGAGCGCGGTGAGCAGCGGTGCGATCTCGCGCAGCGTCCCGAACCCCGCGCCCCAGCCGAGGAGCCCTTCGGCGCCGTACCGCTTCACGATCGGCGCGGCCTGAATGACCATGATCGCGCCGGTGAAGAGTGCCGTCACGACGACGATCGGCAGCGATTTCACCGCCATTTTATAGAGGTTTCGCTTGAGCTCGGTGCCGTCGATGCGTGGCGGAAAGAGGCGCGCGAGGATCTGGCCGAGCAACACCCCCATGCCGCCCGTGGTCGCGGCGATGCCCAGGAAGCTTTCGCCGAGCGCGTGCGCAAACGTGTCGAGACGCGACGGTTCGGGGGGCGCAGCGGCGGTCATCGAGGTTACGCGTTTACCACGGTCTCGCGTGAGCGGAGGCCTCTCCATGTTACGACGCCTGCATGGTGACGAACGACCCGCGTGCGCGGTCCGCCGGCGAGCGGTTGTTGCGGACCTTGCTCGTGCTCGCCGGCATCGTGGTTGCCGCGTTGATTTTGCTCCGCGTGGTGGTGCTCAGCCCATACAAAGTGCCGGCCGGCTCGATGCTGCCGACCATCGCGGTGGGTCGGCGCATCGTCGTGAACAAGCTCGCCACCACGCCGAAGCGCGGGCACATCCTCGTGTTCGGTTACCCCGAGCACCCAGACCAGGACTTCGTGAAACGCGTCGTGGCGATCGGCGGTGACCGGCTCGAGATGAAAGAGGGGCGACCTTTCATCAACGGTTGGGAGGTCCCGAGCTGCATGCTCGGAGCCTTCACGTACACCGACGACTTCGACAGCGCCGTGCACACGGGCGAGCTCCGCGTCGAGTTCCTCGGCGACGCGTCCTACCTCACGTTCTACGAGGGCGGCGGGATTGCCGCGACGGTCGCCGGCCCCTGGCTCGCGAAGGCGGGCGAGGCCTGGGTGCTGGGCGACAACCGCAACAACAGCCACGACTCGCGTATGTGGTTCGCGGGTAGCGGCGGCGGCGTTCCACGGGAGCTCGTGCGCGGTACGCCGATTGGCTTCGACACGCCCGTGCTCCCGGCGTCCGCCGCGGCGCTGCAG
>CAXSGV010000575.1:0-4280 GCA_964236615.1 uncultured Polyangiaceae bacterium | reverse complement strand
AACGCAATGTCGCTCCCCGGCGTTGCCTTCGCGGCGACGACCTTCACGCCGACGACCAGCGTCTACGCGAACGAGGTGTGCCAAGGCGTCCGCGTCACGATCACCGGCCGCGCGCAGATCGAGCCAGTGCGCACCGGTGTCGCGATCGCGACGCAGCTCGTTCGCTTGAACGCGACCGTGCACGGCAACCAGTGGCACGCGAGCGACCTCGGAAAATTGCTCGCGCACAAAGAGGCGGTCGACGCCTGCCTCCGCGGCCGCCCACTTGCCGAGATCGAAAAGACGTGGACCGACGCGCTCACCGCGTTTCAAGCGAAGCGGGAAAAATACCTGCTCTATCCGCGCTGCCCATAGAGGCGAGAGCAGAGAATCGAACAGGAAGCCTTCCCGACTTCCTGTTCAATCCCTCTCCCACCGAGTCTCGCGACGCCGTCGCGACGTGAGCTCTCTTTCAGCCGAACAGCTTGAGGAGCGTCTCTTTGTTCGTAAGGCCGACGTGCTGCGCCTTGATCGCGCCGTCGACGAAGACGACGACAGTGGGCACGCCGCGGATGCCGTACTTCTTCGCGACGCCGGGCGCGTCGTCGATGTCGACCTTCACGACCTTGTACTTTCCGACGTTCTCGTCGGCAATCTTGTCGACGATCGGCGCGAGCGCCTTGCAGGGGCCGCACCAGGTCGCACCGAAGTCGACGAGCACCGGCTCCTTGGACTTGAGTACCTCGGCGTCGAAGTTGCTGTCGTCGATCTCGAGAACGTTCTTGCTGCTTGCCATGATGCTCTCCTTCTTTCCGTGGGGTCGGTGACTAGGTCGAGTGGGATCGGTTGGACGATGCTCCGGATCGGAGTCGGAATAGGGGCTCCGATCCATGCGCCGTTTGAGCTCGTCGAGGTACGCCGCCATCGCGTCCGGCTGGTAGCGATAATACGCAAATTGGCCGTCTTTACGGCGGTCGAGCAAACCGGCGGTGGCGAGCTCTTTCAAATGGTGTGAAACCGTGGCCTGCGAAACGGGAAACGAGGCGAAAAACACGGTGCAGCTCAGCTCGCCTTTCGTCGCCGCGAGCTCGAGGATCTCACATCGCTGCGGATCGGCGAGCGCCTTGGCGATTCGAGCGAACTCGGCCGCACTGAGGTTCATCGTCTATTCATAGATACCCATCGATGCGTCAAAGTCAACGCAGCCACTCGCTGAAAAACGGTCGCAGGCAGCGTTTTCGAGAAGCCCGAACGCCGCGACGCCGTGGCTGCGAAGCTCCCGACGGAAGGCTTCGGCCTTCTGCGGCGTGCCGGCGATGCGCGCGACGACGTCGGCGGCCCACTCGTCGAGCATGCGCGATCCGCAGACGGCGAAGTCCGCGGCTTCGTCGCGCAGGATGGCGCGCCACGCCGCGGCGGTCTTCATCGTGGCGTCGCGCGTGAAGAGCGTGCCCTCGCGCTCGTCGGCGTAGCCCGCCTCGACGAGACCCGTGACCGCTGCTGCAGGAAGGTTCGCCACGGGTGTCTTGCCCACGACGAAGAGATCGAAGATGCACGCCTCTTCAATCGCGACGCCGGCTGCGGTCGCGACGCGCGACATGGCGCGGACGAGGGTCGCAAAGCCTTCGACAGCGATGTCGATCGGCACGCGTGGAGTCTCCACCTCGGGATCTTCGACCGCGGGCACCTTCGTTGGCGGCTCCTCGATCGTTGGCTTCTTGCTCGGCGGATCTTGCACCGGCGTCGGCGGCTCTTGCACGGGAGGCTGCTTCTTCTCGGGCTCCTTCGCCGGCGTGTCGTTGTTCGGCGACCCGGGCTCCTTCACCTCCGGATCGACCGCGACGATCAGATGCACCCCGGAGCTCGTGGGGCAGGGGATCGACCCAAGCGCGCCAGGCGCGGAGGCGTGAAGCTCGGCTTCGGCCTCGCCGCGCGGTTCGGAGAGCGTCCAGATCGCGCCGAGATGAAGCTCGGGGTTGTCGTTCGGGAACTCGGCGGCAGGCGAAAGCGGGAAAACGAAAGAGCGCATGGGACCTCGCGTCGCATTTATTCGGAACGCGCGTGAAGCCGCAAGAAAACGCCGAAGTGGAGCGGCGAGAACCCCGTGTCGCGTCGCGGCTACTTCGAAGCAGCGGGAGCGGCAGTCGTGGGCGCCGGTGCCGCGGCCTGACCCGCACTCGGCTTGTGCGTCACGATCATGTGCGCGTGGGAATCGCGATCGGGGTAGCCGTAGCGGAACGCGAGATCATGCTGCGGGTTCGTCTTGAATAGGCGCTTCATGTCTTCGCCATTCTTGTTGTCGGCGGTACCGAAGGCGATCGGCCACGTGAACTGACCGTAGGTGTCTTGCACGAAGCCCGCTTTGGTCGCGGCCTTGGGCGGCAGGCCGGTGGAGTCGGAGATCATCCATTCCATGTGCGTCGCGAGGTAGTCGCGAATCGTCGAGAAGTCGTCCGACCAGAGAAGGTGGCTCGCCGCCTTTGCCATGGCACTGACCTTCCCCCTGGCCTCGAGGTACTTCAGCATCGAGGGGTCCTGCTTCATGTGCTCGTTGTCGAGGTTGAAGGCCATGTGGCGGAGGACCTTCGTAGGCGCTGCGACGTCGCCCTTTTTCCGGAACTGCAGCTCGACGTGCTTGAAGATCGCGAGCGTCGCCTCTTCCTTCTTCGGCTTCTTCGCGGCGTCGGCCGCGAGCTTTGCGATGTCGGCGGCCTCGAGGTAGTTCACCGCGCCGTCCGGCGTGAGCTTGAAGTAGCGGAGCGACGTCGGTTCGTAGCCGTGGAGCGCGAGCGCCACCATCATGAAGACGATCCCGCCAGGCAGCGTGCCCTTCGCCTCCATGTCGAGGTTGTCGGTGCGGCTGTGGGCCTTATCGAAGAGCTTGCCCAAGTTGACGCGGTTCTTTTTGAGCTCGGCTTTGAGCTGCTTCGCTGGCAGCGCGTCGATCTTGCGCGCGTCGCCCGCGGCCTCGAGGCTCACGGTCGTGATCTCGGTGAGATCGGGGTAGGTCGCGAGCGCGCTCATCAGGTCGCCGCCACCGAAGGGGTAGACGACCGTCTTCGGTAGATCCTTCGGCCGAAGCGCGGCGATGAAAGGCGTCGCGACGTCGATCCAGTTCGTCTTGTATTGCGTGTATTTTGCACGGAGGTCGGTGCAGTGCTCTTCGACCATCGCGGTGTCGATCTTCGGCGGAAGCGGATCGTCGCTGCCGCACGCGGCGACGCGGAAGATCTCTTTTCCTTCGGCGAGAAAGTCGCGGCCGACCAGTGGCGCGGTGGGCGGTGGCACGACCGCCGTTGCCGAGTCGGCGCTGCCGGCATCGGTCACCGCCGCGGTGGGAGCCGTTGTCACCGGGGGCGCCGCCGTGGGCGGGATGGGCGGCTTGTTGCCCTCTTGGCCGCTCGTCGTGCCGTCGTTCTTCGCACATCCGGCGCTGGCGAGGAGCACGCACAGCGCCGCTCCCCACGTCCTGATTTCTCGTCCCATGGGCGGCACTTTAGGAGGAGAATGCCGCCATGTCGTCGCCGGAGGACAACAAATGGTGGATTCTCATCACGCCCACCGGCGAGGAGCTCGTGTTCGAGAAATTCGACGAGCTCAAGGGCGCCGTCGACTCTCCGAGTGACCTCGAGGAGCTTCGACGCCAGTCCGAGCCTGCGCTCCAGCTCTCGATGATCGAGATCGACAAAGACCTGCACTCGGCGCCTCCGGGCCCCGTGGAAACGGCAGCCGCCAACCCCATCATTCCGCGCCCTGCACCGACCGGGGTCATCTCGAAGGAAGCCACCGTGAAGGACCCGACCGTGAAGGACCCGACCGTGAAGGACGCGACTGCGAAGGACCCGGCCGCGAAGGACGATGAGGCGCCGCCGAGCTCCGAGGACGGAGCACCCATCTCGCTGTCGGACATCTCGCTCGACGCGAGCGAGGTGAAGATGCCGAGCCTCCCTCCGGGTGCCGCGCGACCGAGCGCCGCGCCCGCCGCGCGCGCCGCAAGCCGGCCGCCGCCGCCGGTGCCGATGCGCAAAAGCGCGGGTCCGCCGCCGAACCCGACGGGGTCTCCGAAGTCGCCTTCTTCGAAGCCTCCGCCGCAGCATCGGTCGGCGGCGTGGGAGCACGAAGACGGGAGCGCGCCGATGATCGCGGCCCCGAGCGGCACGCCGCTCCCCGTACCTGCGGCAAAGCCGACGACGAAGGCGTCCGCGCCACCCCCGCCACGCCCACGTCCGCCGCCGCGTCCGCCCGTCGTCGAGGAGATCGAAGCCGAGTCGATCGACATTCGCATCAAGCGCTACTCGCCG
>CAXSGV010000574.1:2454-4313 GCA_964236615.1 uncultured Polyangiaceae bacterium | reverse complement strand
CATAGGCGCGCTCACCCCGGGCGAAGCTTTCGTTGCCGAGAACGAGCGACGTGATCGCCTCGTTCAGGCCGCGCACCCCAAGGCGCGCGAGGGGCTTGCCGCGCAGCTCGTGCTCGCCGCCGACCAGTTCATCATCACGCCGCAGACGCGCGTGGTGGACTCGGCGCGCGCGCACGCGCTCGGCGACGAAGCGCGCACGGTGATCGCCGGCTACCACTGGTTCACCGACTGGGGTCGCGACACGATGATCAGCCTCGAGGGGCTGACGCTCGTCACGGGCCGCCACGTCGAGGCGGGCTACATTCTCCGCACGTTTGCGCGCTACGTGAAGGACGGCCTCATCCCGAACATGTTTCCGGAAGGGGAAAAGGAGGGGCTTTACCACACGGCCGACGCCACTCTCTGGTTCTTCCACGCCGTCGAGCGCTACGTGCGCGCCAGCCAAGATGGGGCGATGCTCGAAAGCCTGCTCCCCGTGTCGAAGAGCATCATCGCGCACCACGTGCAAGGTACACACTTCGGGATTGGCGTCGATCCCGCGGACGGCTTGCTGAGGCAAGGTGCCGAGGGCTACCAGCTCACGTGGATGGACGCGAAGGTGGGCGATTGGGTCGTCACTCCGCGCCGCGGCAAGGCCGTCGAGCTCAACGCGCTCTTCTTCAACGCGGTGAAGCTCCTCGAAGGCTGGGTACGCGAGGCGGAGGGGCCTGACGCGGCGCGCCCTTACGGCGAGCTTGCCGCGCGGACCCAAGCCTCGTTCAACGCGCGCTTTTGGAACGAGCGCACGCAGCACCTCTTCGACGTGGTGGACGGACCCGAGGGTGACGACCCGAAGCTTCGGCCGAACCAGCTTTTCGCGATCGGGCTCGAGCACCCGGTGCTCGACCCCACGCGTTGGCGAGCGGTCGTCGACGCCGCACGCGGGGCACTTCTCACGCCGGTCGGGCTTCGTTCACTCGGCCCGAACGAGCCGGACTACCAACCGCGGTACGACGGCGAGCTTCGTGCGCGCGACGCGGCGTACCACCAGGGCACGGTCTGGGGCTGGCTCATTGGCCCCTTCGTCGATGCTTGGCTCAAGGTCCATCCCGAGGATCGCGGGGGCGTTCGCGCGATTTTGCAGGGCTTCGCGCCCCACCTAGGTGAAAACGTCGGGAGCATCAGCGAGATTTTCGACGCCGAAGATCCCTTCACGTCACGTGGCTGCATGGCGCAGGCCTGGAGCGTGGCCGAGGTGCTTCGCTGCCTCGTGAAGGTTTCCGAGTAACGCGAGACGGGGACGCGCGGGGTTCGTGATAAACCGGTCGTTCCAAACGTCATGACCACGCAGCAAGACAACGACGAACGACGCGACGCCGAAGCGCGGCAGCGCGAACGTCGCGTCTCGCTCCCTTTGAGCGACACCGAGCTTCCGCGGCTCCTCGTCGCGCCGGTCGCGCCCGAGACCAAGCGCGGTCGTCGCATCGCGCTCACGGTCGTGGTCATGGGCTGCTTTCTTGCTGTCGCGTGGATCGCGTCGCCGATCTGGGTCGGCCTCGCGCTCGGCACCGTGATGGCGTTCACCGCGCAGCCGCTCTACCGCAAGATGTCCGGCAAGGATCACGAGCACCGCGTGCTCGCCGCCGCCGTGACGACGCTCGTCGGTGGCGCGATCACCGCCGTGCTCGGCGCGATCTGCATTTACGTCATCACGCGTGAGCTGATTCTCCTCGTCGATCTCTTCCAGCGCAAGATGGCCAGCGGCTCGCTCGGCGAGCTCGTGGGCGAGCGGAGCGCACGCGCGCTCGAGCACCTCGGGATCCACCGTGCGCAGGCGATGGCGAAGATCCGGACCGAGCTTTCCCAGGCGACCGACTACG
>CAXSGV010000574.1:0-2444 GCA_964236615.1 uncultured Polyangiaceae bacterium | reverse complement strand
CCTCGGTCTCATCATCGCGCTCATGACGATGTACTACGTGCTCCTCGAGTGGCCGACGATCGCCGTCCGGCTCGAGCGCGTCCTTCCGCTCGACCCGCGACACACGCGGGCGCTCATGCTCGAATTTCGCGACGTCGGCCGGAGCTCGTTCGTCGGCACCATCGCCACCGCGATCGTGCAAGGAACGCTCGGCGGCGTCGGCTACGCGATCGCAGGTGTGTCGAACGCAGTCACGCTCGCGGTCCTCACTGCGCTCGCGTCTTTTCTGCCGCTCGTCGGCACTGCGCTCGTGTGGGCTGGCGTCGCGGTTTACCTCATCGCGAGCGGTGAGATATTGGCCGCGGTCTTCGTGCTCATCTGGGGCCTCGTGGTCGTGATGGCGCTGTCCGACTACGTGATTCGTCCGCGCCTCGTCGGCGGGAAGGATCACGGGCACCCGCTGCTGATGCTCATCGCGCTGCTCGGCGGCATCGAGGTCTTCGGCCTCGCGGGCCTCATCGTCGCGCCGATCATGATGTCGTTGTTCCTCGCCGCGCTGCGCATCTTCGAGCGCGAGCTCGACGCCGAGTCTGCCGCACGTGCTCTCGAGCCCGCGCCGCAACGCCGCGTCAGCGACGTGGATCTCTGATGGTGACGCCGAACATTCCGCAGTGTCCGCACTGCCGAAAGCAGGCACCCATCGTCTACCGCGGCATGATGGCGTACTGCACGGCGTGCGGTCGACCGCGCGCGCCGTTTGCCACGACCGCCGTCAACCTCGCGGGCCAGCCGTCGAAGGTGGGTGGCTCCGTCGCGCGCGTCCTCGGCTGGATCGTGCTCGCCGTCGGGCTCCTCGTCGCGCTGATGATCGGTGCGTTGCTGCAGGCGATCTTTCCGGCGGGCGTGGCCGGCTTCGTCATCGGCGGCGTGATCGCGATCGTCGCGACGATTCTCGGAACCGTGCTCGTTCGCGGCGGCAAGACGCTGCACACGTCGGGTGATGCGAAGGAGCGGTCGACGCGGGCGCAGGCCGTGTTCGCGCTCGCGCAGAACCGCGGCGGGGTCCTGAGCGCGCTCGACGTTTCGCAGGCGCTCTCGCTTCCGTTTCCGGTCGCTGACAACCTCCTCACACGACTCGCCAAAGAGGACGGCGATCAGGTGAAGCTCGAGGTCGACGACAACGGCGCCATCACCTACGTCTTTCCAAACGCCCTGCCGTCCGGACCTCTCGCACCGAACGCACCGCACGCGCGCGTCGCGATCCACGACCCGCGCGAGGTCGTCGAAGTGGAAGTGTCCACCCACGACGCACCACAAACGGCTACAGGGTCTCGACCCCGGTCACCGTAGCGACCGCCTGGGCCTCCTCGCACGCAAGGTTGCCACACGTGGCATTTCGACTCGCGTTCAGTGGACCGAGTCCGCGTAGGCAATGGCTTTTTTGGCAGCGCGAGCGTCGAGCGCCCTGGTTCGCGCCGTGCAATACTGGACAGTCACCGATGACCAACGTCACTACGCTCGGACAAGAGGGGGAAGCTGAGCCCCACGTGACGCTCCCCGATGGGGGCGATCGCATTGCCGAGAAGTACATCATCACCAAGCGGCTCGGCGAAGGCGGGATGGGCGTGGTCTACGAGGCCGTGCACCTGCGCCTTCGCCAGCCCGTCGCGCTCAAGTTTCTTCACCCGGCGGCGCTCGTCGTCCCCGAATCCTGTCAACGCTTCGAGCGTGAAGCGCGCGCGAGCGGCCAGCTCAAAGGCCCGCACTGCGCGCACGTGCTCGACGTCGATCTGACGCCCGAGGGCTTGCCGTACATCGTGATGGAGCTCCTCGACGGCAAGGACCTCGAGGACGAGATGCAGGCGCGCGGCGGGTGTTTCCCCGTCGATGAGGCCGTCGGCTACGTGATGCAAGCGTGCGCCGGTATGGCCGAAGCGCACGGCCTCGGCATCATTCATCGCGATCTGAAGCCGTCGAACTTGTTCCTCTGTCGGCAGGGCAGCGCGCCGCCGCTCGTGAAGGTGCTCGACTTCGGCATCTCGAAGATCCTTGCCGATACCCAGGTGAACGTCACGTCGACGCAGGTCTCGGTCGGCACGCCGCTTTACATGTCGCCGGAGCAGGTCCGCTCTTCGAAGTACATCGACGCGCGGTCGGACATTTGGTCGCTCGGCGTCATCCTCTACGAGCTCCTCGCTGGCCAGCCGCCCTTCATGGGAACGGCGACCGCCGCCATCGCCGCGATCGTGGCGGACGACACGCCGTCGTTGAAGGCGCTCCGCCCTGACATCCCCGACGAGCTCGACGCGCTCGTGCACAAGCTCCTCGACAAGGACGCGGCGAAGCGTTGCCAGACGGTCCAAGAGGTCGTGGAAGCGCTCGCGCCCTTCACGACGACGACCGTCGAGATGCCGCGCTACAGCATGACTGCGTCGCGCCCTTCGTGGAGCAGCATCCCGATCTCG
>CAXSGV010000573.1:0-4322 GCA_964236615.1 uncultured Polyangiaceae bacterium | reverse complement strand
GGAGACGCATGGGTGTTGGACCTTTCAGAGAGGGGTTTCTGGGATGCGGAGGGCGAGGCGAAGATGCCGCATTCGTATGTCAGGGTGATGTCAGGTTTGTTGATCGCGTCACGCCGACGCCAGTTTTTTCAGCTGAGCGACGAGCTGGAGAGCTTCGAGCGGCGTGAGGCGATCGACGTCGACCTCCTTCAGCACGTCGACCGCCCGTGCGGCTTCGTCGGTCACAGTCGTTCCGTTCTTCGCCTCGGGACCGGCAGCGCCGAACAAATCGAGCTGCGGTCGACCGCCTTTGCCGCGGCCGCGCATCGACGCATGCGCGCCTCCGGGGAGCGCACTACCGCGCTCGAGATCGCCCAGGATCGTGCGGGCACGCGTGAGCACGAGCTCAGGAAGACCGGCAAGGCGTGCGCAGGCGACGCCGTAGCTGCGAGAGGCCGCGCCGCGCTGGAGCTTGTGGAGGAAGACGATGTCGCCGTCGTGCTCGCGCGCCGAGACACTCCAGCTCTCGCAGCCAGGACGCGTGGCGCAGAGATCGGTGAGCTCGTGGTAGTGGGTCGCGAACATCGCGCGGCAGCCGATGACGTCGTGGAGGTGCTCGGCAACGGCCCACGCGATCGCGAGGCCGTCGTAGGTGCTCGTGCCGCGTCCGATCTCGTCCAGCACGACTAGCGAACGGCGCGTCGCGCGGCGGAGGACGTTCGCGGTCTCCTTCATCTCGACCATGAAGGTGCTCTCGCCCTTGGCGAGGTTGTCGCTCGCGCCCACGCGCGTGAGAACGCGGTCGACGACGCCAATGCGCGCGCGTCGAGCGGGCACGAACGCGCCCATTTGCGCGAGGATGACGATGAGCGCGACCTGGCGCATGAGCGTCGATTTGCCCGCCATGTTCGGGCCGGTGACGAGCCACAGGCGCGACGACGGCGCCTCGGACGACGCCTCCGTGCTCGCATCGAGCATGACGTCGTTCGGCACGAAGCGCCCCGCGGCGGCGAGCTTCTCGACCACGGGGTGACGGCCGTCGTCGATCTCGAGACAGAGCGAGTCGTCGACCTCGGGCCGCGCGAGATCGTCGCGGTGGGCCACTTCGGCAAGCGCGCTGGCGACGTCCCACTCGGCAAGGCGCGCGGCGATCGCACGCAAGCGCGCGACCTGGGGCGACAGATCCCGGATGACGCTGACGAGGAGATCCGCCTCGCGCGTGGCGGCGCGCTCTTCGGCGTGAGCGAGGCGATCGGCGAGGCTGTCGAGCTCATCGCATGTGAAGCGCTCGCCGTTGGCGATGGTCTGCTTGCGGCGCCACGCCTTCGGGGCCTTGTCGACGTGGGCCCGCGTCACCTCCATGTACCAGCCGAACACGCGCGTGTAGCGGAGCTTGAGGCTCGGGATTTGCGCCTCTTCGCGAAGACGCGTCTCGAGCTCGACGATGAAGCGCTGACCGTCCTTCATCAGCAAGCGCGCTTCGTCGAGGCTCTTGTCGAAGCCCTCGCGTAGGACGCCGCCGTCGCTCGCGCGGACCGGCGGCTCATCGGCGATTGCGCGCGCGAGGAGCGCGTAGGCATCGGCGCAGGGGTCGAGCCAGGGCGTCGGCGCAGCCTTCGCGACCTTCGAAGCTTTCGTGACGGGCTCGGCCACGCCAAGCGCCTCGCGCGCGCTCTTGTCAGGGCAACCCTCGAGCACGGCGACGAGCCCTGGCAGCTCACCGAGTGAAGTGCGGAGCGCGACGAGATCGCGCGGGGTGACGCGATCGACGGCGAGCTTCATGGCGAGGCGCTCGACATCGCCGATGCGCGCGAGGTGCGCGCGGACCTCCGTGCGCACGACGGGCTGCGTGACGAAGAGCTCGACGGCGTCGTGGCGCCGGCGAATCTCCGCGATCGCGGTCCGCGGCGCGAGCAGGCGACGCCGAAGCAAACGCGCGCCGGGCCCGGTTTTCGTCGCGTCGATCTGCGCGAGCAAGGACCCCGTCGTGCCGCCGTCCATCGTGCGCACGAGCTCGAGGTGCGCCTGCGTCGAGTCGTCGAGCAAGAGCGTCGCGCCGAGCTCGTAGCTCGCGATGCGCGCTACCGGCAGCGCCTTGCCTGGCTCGCACGCTTGCGCGAGCTGAAGACACCGTGCCGCAGCGCGACGCGCGAAGGACGACGCGCACGACGCCTTGGCCTCCCCCACGCCGAGCACGGCGTCGAGCGCGGCGGTCGCGGCGCGATCGTCGAGCAAGGGGAGATCCTCGCGCACGACGACCCGCGCCCTTGCGAGGCGCAGCTCCTCGGTGATCCCCTCGCAACCGACGGATGCGAGCAGCTCCCGCGGGTCGAGGCGGACGAGCTCTGCCACGGCGTGCGCGGCGTCAGGAGCTTCGCAGGCCGACAGCTCGCCCGTCGAGAGATCGAGCGCCGCGATCCCGAACGAGGGCTCGCCGGCTTCGATGGCCACGAGAAAATGATTCTGGCGCGCATCGAGCGCAGCATCGTCGAACACGATCGAGGGCGTGACGACGCGAACGACCTCACGCGGAACGATCCCCTTCACCTTCGACGGGTCGGCCATCTGCTCGCAGATGGCGACGTTGTACCCTTGGTCGAGACAGCGTTGGATGTACGAGCTGACGGCGTGGTGCGGCACACCCGCCATCGGGATCTCGTCGTCGGACCCCTTGTTGCGCGCCGTCAGCGTGATGTCGAGCACGCGCGCGACGGTGACGGCGTCCTCGTAGAAGAGCTCGTAGAAGTCGCCCATCCGGAAGAACATCAACGCGCCCGGATGCGCAGCTTTGGCGGAGAGGTACTGCCGCATCACCGGCGTCGCCTCTTTTTTCTCCTTCAACGGCTACGCCTCCGGGCGACGGTTCTCGAGGCGATCAGAAATACGGCGCGTGGGCTTGGGCGACCGAGTTCAGATCGATCAACACGAGGCCCTGCGTCGAGCCGTCGACGACGGCGATCTGCTGGAGCGTGTCGATGAAGCGCATCGACTGTGGACTGACCGCGGTGGTGGCTGCAGCGAGGTTCACGGTGAGCGGGACGAACTGGCCGCGGGTCGTGAACTTCCAGACGAGATCGCGCGTCGGCACGATGTCGCTTCGATCTTCGGCGATGCCGTCCCACACGACGATGCTGAACATCGGGTTGCGGAGAGCGAGAACGCTGTTGCGGTTCGGAGGCGTGACGGCGCCGGCAGCGGTGTCGACCGGACGCGGCAGCGCAGCCGCGCGTGAGTTGAGGAGCGCTTCACGCGGATCGCACGACTCGACGCAGGCGCCGGTGCTCGCGTCCTTCGTGATGTGGTGCATGTAGCCAACGGCCGAGCCCGTCGCGAGCCAGGTGCCGCCGGAGCGAACCTTGAACCGCACCTGGTGGTGGAAGCAGCAACGCATCGCACGGAGCGCTTCTGCGTTCGTGGGATCCTTGCTGACGATCTGACGCGGCTTGACCTTGCCGGCGCGATCGGGTGGCGCGTGGTAGTAGCGGCCGACGACGAGGTGATCGTCGTACGCCTCGAGGATCGGGAAATCGCGCTCGACGGCGTTGGGATCGTCGGGCGCCAAGTAGAAGGTGCTGCACAGCGCTTGACGCTTCTCGGGCGACATATCGTCCGCCCAGCACTTGCCTGCGCCGTCACCCGTCTCATCCGGGTTCTCGCGCCAGTACGGATCCGTGGCAGGCAGGATCTCATCTGTAACCTGCACGTAATCCGCCAGCCGGGTGGCGAGCGCGTCGGGCCGCGGGATACGCGATGACGACATCGCCGCGAGCTGCGCGGTCGCGCGTTGGGCTCCGAGGCGTTGATCCTCGACGCCGCGGCGGCAGAAGAGGCCGTTCTTCTGGTTGAGCGTGAGCGTCTGGTAGGCGTCGGTCGTGGCGACAGTCGCTGCGAGGCCCTCGAACCCTGGAAGCACGCCCTCGAAGGTGACGCTCCAGTCTTGATCGATGTGCGCCTGCGGGTCCTCCCAAGAGAAACGGATACCGGACAGAACGGGAGCGTCGCCGATCGCCGCGGTGATCGGCGGAAGCGTGACGAGCGGATCGACGGCGGTCGGCGGCGGATCGGGGAACGTCATCGCCGCGGGGAGCATGAGCGGGTTGCGGAGCGCGTTGGGGCCCGCGTTCGCGAGCGGCGCGTCCTTCTCGAGGACCTGCGGCACCGACACGAGGTTCGGGATGTGAACGCCGGTCTGATCATCGCGACGCAAGAGGAACGCCGACCGCGGACGGTGCGGCGCGCTCACCGGGTAGAAGCTCTCGTCGGTGACCGCAGGCGTGCCGTTGACGAGGGTGGTCGTCGGCGCGTGGTACGGGTCGAGAGCGCCGTCGGCCGCAGCAGGCTGG
>CAXSGV010000572.1:0-4361 GCA_964236615.1 uncultured Polyangiaceae bacterium | reverse complement strand
GAAGTGCTCACCGCAGAGCGGCGTGCGCGGCGAGTGCTTCACGACGACGGCGTTGCCGGCGAGAACGGCGGGGATGACCACGTTCACCGCCGTGAGGAGCGGGTAATTCCAGGCCGGAAGATCGAGCACGACGCCGAGCGGCTCCTTCGCGATGCGGCGCTCGAAGCCGTCCTTCGGGAGCACGGTGTCGGCGAGCGCTGCGTCAGCGATCGAAATCATGTGGCGGGCGCGCTCGGCCATGCCGCGCACCTCGCCCTTCGCCTGCCCGAGCGGCTTGCCCATCATCTGCGTGATGTCCTTCGCGATGTCGTCCGACGCGGCTTCCATCGCGGCGATCGCGCGCTCGCACAGCGCCTTGCGCTCGGCGAGGGTGCTCGTCTTCCACGCGCGCGTAGCGCTGCGTGCGGAATCGAGAACGGAGGAGACGCGTGCGTCGTCCGCGAGCGTGACCGAGCACGCGGTGTCACCGGTGTACGGGTTGTCGACCGTGAGAAGTGCCATATCCGCCTAGAATAGCCGCCATTCACGGTCGACGTCATCTCAGGGCGTAGAGTACGCACCGCGATGGTTGCCGCTCGCCTTCTCCCAGCTGCCCTCTCGATGCTGCTGCTCATGTGCGGCGCGTGCGGCGCGAGCAACCGCGACGTCGCAACTGCAACGAGCGCCCACGGCGATGCCGCAGCCGCGGACCAACGGCTCGAGCTCGGACGGAGTCCAGCGAGCGACGCGGACGCGGCCGAGTCGAGCGCCGTCGACGCGGGGCCGCGATTCGGCTTCACGCTGGCGCGGTGGCTCAAAGAGCACGGTGTGACGGCGCCGCCCGACGCCGACGTGTGCGACTACGAGGCGACGATGGGCGAGCCGAAGGTGCCGGTGGTGGTGTGCTCGACGCACGTCGATCTCTCTGGCGATCGCGTCCTCTACCGCCGCACCATCTTCGCCGCCGAGCACGGCGAGCTGCGTCGCGTGTTCGATGCCGCCATCGCCTCGGGCCAGCGCGATGCTACGTCCGACCTCGACGCGGGGGGCGATCTGCACGCGGTGCGCCTCGAGTTCTCGATGACCGTCGACGGAACGATCACGCTCCGCGACAGCGGCGATCGCGGATGCTCGGCGGCTGCGGCCGCGAAACGTCGGGACGAGGCTGCGGACAAAGTCTGCGCAGGACGGGGCGTTTACGTCTGGAAGGACGGCCGCTTTGCTCGGGCAGCGCGAGCGCAGGGGGCCGAGCCTGCAAACTGACGACGGTGGGAGGCGCCGGATGATTGTATGGTCCTGCCCATGAAGCTTTCTCATCCCATTTGTGTCTTGGTTGGTACCGGCTCCCTCGTCTTCGCGATTGGCTGCGGTGGCGAGCCCGCCCCGAAGACAGTGACGACGACCACCACGAACCCCGCACCTGCACCTGCGCCTACCCCCGCTCCGGCCGAGACCGCACCGAACGCGGGCATGGGCGGCGAAGCGCCTCCCGGAATTCCGCCGATGACGACGATGCCGCTCACCGACGCGCAGATCGCCGCCATCAGCGGCGCGGCGAACCGCGGCGAGGTCGAGCAGTCGAAGCTCGCGACGGGCAAAGCGAAGGACGCGAAGGTGAAGAAGTTCGCCGCGATGATGGGCGCGCACCACGGCGACGCGGACAAAGCCGAGACGGCGCTCCTGAAGAAGCAAAACCTCGCGCCCGAGGAGAGCCCCACGAGCACCCAGCTCACGCTCGAGTCGTCACGCCTCGTCGAGTCGCTTCGCGCGCTCACGGGCACCGAGTTCGACAAGGCCTACATCGACGCGCAGGTCAAAGAGCACACGGCCATCCTCGAAGCGATGGATACGAAGCTCCTGCCGGCCGTGCAGAACGCCGACTTGAAGACGGGCCTGACGATGATGCGCGCCAAGGTCGAGAGCCACCTCAAAGAGGCGCAAGCGATTCAAACGAGCCTGAATGCGGCGCCCGCGACGCCGGTGACGACGACGTCGACCACGACGAAGAAGAAGTAAAGTAGGACGCCGGACAAAGCTCGGCGCGCTGATGGAGATTCCACCAGCGCGCCGCGAGCTACGACCGACGGTTACTTCTTCTCGGCGGGCGAGACGATGATCTCGACGCGGCGGTTGTTCGCGCGGCCTTCGGGGCTCGCGTTGTCGGCGACGGGGCGATTGGGTCCGATGCCGGTGGCCTTGACCACTTCGCCCGGAATGCCGTGGCTCACGAAGTAGCCGCGAACCGACTCGGCGCGGCGCTGGGCGAGATCCATGTTGTACGCGAGAGCGCCCTGCGAGTCCGTGTGCCCCTCGATGAGAACCGAGCGATCGGGCGCGGCCTTGAGCGCGGTGACGACGTTGTCGAGCGGAGCAAACGCGGCCGGCATCAGGTCGGACTTCGCGGAAGCGAAGAGCACCTGGCCCGAGAGCGTGATGACCATTCCGCGCGGCTCTTCTTTGACGGGAATCGACGCCTTTGCGAGTGCGTCGAGCGCGTCTTTCGCGCGCTTGTCCGCTTCCATGCGGCGCTCGCGCTCTTGCTGCAGCTGCTGCGCCGTCATCGCGCCGCGATTCTGCTCGCTGGTGAGCGCGTTCTTGGTGTCCTTGAGCTCGGCCTCGGTCTTCTGGCCGCGTGCGATTTGTGCGGCTTGCAGATCGGCCTTCGCCTTGTCGCGGTCCGACTCCTGCTGGAGGAGGCGAGCCTGTGCCTCCGCGAGCTGCGTCTTGCGGAGCGCGACGTACGCGCGGTCACGCGTCTCGTCGGACGAAGGGTCTTCGGCGAACGCCGCTTCGGCGAGGTCGAGTGACTCTTTCGCGACGTGAAGCTGCGCGGGATTGAGCTGGTTCGTGGTGCCGCCGGACGCCTTGGCGTACTCGGCGCGCGCATCGACGAGCTCCTTCGGGGGGACGGCTGCCGCACAAGCGGCGAGCGAACCGAGAAGACCGACGGTGAGGAGCATGCTGAAAGGCTTCATCGAACGAATGGTCTTCACGGTGTCACCTTTCCTTTGAGCTCGGTGACATCGGCGCGGGCCTTCGTCGCCTCCGCCTTTGCCTTGGTCTCGCGCGCGAGCGCAACTGCGAGCTCGGCGTCGGCGTCAGCGCGGAAAAGAACGAACTCGGCGCGCTTGTTTTTTTCGTCGGCCATCAATGCCTTGGCTTGATCGAGCTCCTCCTTCGCGAGCTTGAGGTGAAGAGCGGCCTGCGGCGTCTGCTCGCCGCCGACTTCTTCGGCGGCGCGGATCGAAGCGGCGGAGTTTGCCATTCGATCGTTGGGAGCAGGATAAGAGGCGCCGCACGCGACAAGCGTGAGGGGGACAAGTGCCAAGAGGCGATTCATGGTTCGGTCGGCTTTCTAGCGCTGCTCGTGTCGCTGTGTATTTCGGAACGCAGCTGGGGAGCTGTGTGTACATCGGATGTCCCACGGACTCCTACCGTTCCGTGCGGCAGACCATTTGCGGCCGAGGTTCGGAACGGTTGAGCAAGCTGACGCATCAGCAGAAGGGTTCCGAATGCGCTCCTTCGACCTTCGATGACGAACAACCGACGACCCGATACGGTCTTGGGGCTCGCCGAGTTCATCCGAACGGAAATCACCGCAATTCACGACGTCTGGACGGCGCGCATCGAACGGCTGCCCCCCTCGCACGCGCCGTCGCTCGCCACCCACGGCCGCGAGCTTCTCGAGTGGGTGGCAAGATCCCTCGAAGAGCAGTCACGCGACGAGGAGCCGTCGAGCGATCTTCCGGGCGACGAGAGCTTCAGCGCAGCCCGCGCGATTGCCGAGCTCGCGCTTCTCACCGAGACGATCGGCACCATGCAGCCCCCATCCCTCGACGATGTGGCGCGCGACTCACTTCACCGCGTCATCGACGCGGCCATCACCCACAGCCTCGCGCGGGACACACAGGAAAGCGATCGACTCCGGAAGCGTCTTCGCCTGGCGACGGACGTCACGCTCGTTGGCTCGTGGGAGCTCGATCCCCGCAACGATGTCTTGGGCGCGGACGAGCGGTCGTGCGAGCTCTTCGGTGTCCTCGACGGGGATCCGATCACCGTCGATGAGCTGACGATCAACGTGCATCCCGAAGATCGCCAACGCGTGCGTGAAGGCATCGAGCTGACGGTCGAGACCGGCCGCCCGTACATGGCCGAATGCCGCACGCTCCGAAGAGACAACGGCGCATACCGGTGGATTGCGATCGCAGCAGACACCCTCGAAGGGCACTCGCCATCCCTGCGGCTGCTCGGCATCGTCCACGACATCACGGATCAGCGTCGCGCCGAAGAAGAGCATGCGCGGGTGATCGACGAGCTTTCGCGCGCCGTGCACATCAGCGAGATGTTCATCGGCATCTTGAGCCACGATCTGCGCAACCCGC
>CAXSGV010000571.1:0-4364 GCA_964236615.1 uncultured Polyangiaceae bacterium | reverse complement strand
TCGCGCAGGCGGCTCGGTGACGTCGGTGTGGCTCGCATTGCTCATCGTCGACGAGGAGCCGCGCATGGTCGGCGCCTCCGACGGCGTGAAGAACTGGGACCACGTGCGCGACGCCGCGGCGGGTCGCTTTCTCGACGGCGCGCAGTTCCTCGGCATCGGCTCACCGCACGCGCCGTTCGGCCCGATCTACAACCTCGTCCAGGAGAACTGGGGCCGCCCGACGCGCGACCTCGTGATCATCCGCGCGAAGGGCCCGCAGATGAACCCGGGGCTGTGGACGCCCGAGAAGTGCGACGACCTTCGGCGCCGGAACCCGACCGCATACCGCACCGACGTGCTGTGCGAATTCGCCGAGCCCGAAGAGGCGCTCCTCTCGGCCGTCGAGATCGACGCGGTGACGCGCTCGGCCCCCGAGGTCCTGCCCGCGACGACCGACGCTCGTTACGTTGCGGCGATGGACCTGGTGACGCGTGGCAACTCGTGGGGGCTCGTCATCGTCGAGCTCGGTCCGGTGCGGCGCGTCGTGCTCGCGCGGCAGTGGACCAGCTCGCGCGCGGAGCCGCTCGATCCCGAGAGAGCGCTCAACGAGATCGCCCACGCGTGCGCGCCCTACACGACGACGGCTTACACCGACCAGTTCGCGATCGACTTCGTCCACAAGATGGCCTCGAAGGTGGGCCTCCACACGATCGAGCACACGGTCACAGGCACGAACAAGTTCGAGCTGATGCAGAACCTCGCGACGACGATCGCCGCGAAGGAGGTCGAGCTCCCGCCGAGCCTGGTCCTGCGCGGTGACCTCCTCGGACTCAAGCGCCGCGTCACACAGGCCGGCGTTCAGATCGTCTCCGCGAAGACGCGCGACGGCCGCCACGGCGACCTCGCGTCCGCGCTGGCTCTCGCCCTGCTCGTCGCTGGCAGGTCGCGCACGCACGTGCCGTTCTACGGCGTCGCATGCGGCGCGCGCGATGCCTACGGCGACGGCGATGCCGATGAATTCATGACCCCCCGCGGGACGCTCGTACCGGGCGCCCCGCACAACAACTGGTGAGGAGAAACACACATGACGATCAACGAAGCGAAGGCAGTAGAGAAGAAGTGTGCAGTGACGGTCGAGGCCCTGGAGTCGGCCTACGTGGTGGAGCCGACGACGGCGCGATGGGAAGAAATCGAAGACGCACAGCGCGCCCTCGAGCGGGCGAAGTTCGACACGCGCGCGGCGCAAGCTCGCGCCGACGCCGACGCGGCCGAAGCGAAGAAAGTGGCGGATGCTGCCGCAGACCGCGCGCATCGCGCAGCTGTGGCCGCCGCGACGCTCCCGCGGCTCCGCGAGAAGCTTGCTCCGTCCGTCGCGGCCTTCGTCGACGGCGTGCACCGGCTGCAGGACAGCGCGCGCGCATGCCTCGACGTCGTCAACGCCCACAACGCCGCCGCCGAAGCTGGCGGCGCGCCGACCATCCCCGCGGCCCGCGCGCAGGTCGAAGTACTCGCGGCTGTCCTCGCGGCCGGCGGTCTCGATCTCGGTCCGTGGATCTCGACCTTCGGCGGCGACGCGCACCAGGTGCTCACGGTGCTCGCGCGCTTGACCGGCGAGATCGAGGACCTCACCTACGCGCGAAGCCAATTCATCTCGGAGCCGCACAACGCCGCGGCCGATGTCCGTCGCGTCGTCGAGGGCACCTACAAATCGCATCTCCGCGACGTCTACGACGGCAAGGCAAGCGCAACGAACGAGTCGATTCTGGGCGGGCGGGCGCCTCTGCCCCCCGCCGTCAACATCACGCAGCAGCCGAAGGGACAATACCAATGAAGACGGATCAGCAGATCATCGCGGCGAACCACGCCGAAGCAAAGGCACTGATCGACAGGGCGCGCGTGATGAGCGCCATCACCGCGGAGCAAGCGACGGAGCTCGCCGGCGCGATCGGTCAGAAGAGCGTCGGCTACATCCGGAGCCAGCTCCGTGCGGCGATCGGAAACGAGTCGACGTGCGCGCGCGTCTTTGGGGAACCCACCACTACCTCCGCGCCCGTCGTCGTTGCTGGCACGCCAGGCGAGCCGACGTTCAAGAACGACGTGCAGCGCAAGGCCTACGACGAGGCGCGTGCCGAGCGCGCGCAACGCGTCGAGGCGCAGCGCGTCGCGGACGAACCCAGCGCGGACGAGCGAGCGATCGCGCAGCAGATGGGCGTGGATGTCTCGTCGATCGTCGAAGCACGCACCCAGGCGCCGAGCGCCCCCGCGCCCCGAACCGACGGCCTCACGCCCGAGGACCTCGCGGCGGCGCACACCATGGGCATCGCCATCGAGGACTTGGCGAAGGCGAAGACCGAAATGAACACGGAGCGGGCAGCGCGGCGAGGCTGACCACTCGAGCCGCGACGCGTCGTGCGTCGCGGCTTCACCCCACGCACGTACCGCCACTTCGGCGGGCGCGGCTTCTAGACCAGGAGAACCACCATGACCATCAAAGAAGGCATCAACGAGCTACGCGCGCGCATCGACAAGGACCTGATCGATCTCGCTCGCGCGGAGGAACGGGAAGGAACGCCGCTCGGGTTGCTCCGCACGATGGGCGCGATGATCGCTTTCGCAGGGGCGCTCGACGAGATCCTCGTCGCCCACGTCGAAGGTGCACCCGAAGCAACAGCGATGCTCGCCGCCATGAACAAGCGATCGAGCTGAAAGAGAGCGAACGACCATGAACCCCCCTACGAACATCAGCGCCGCAGAGTTGTGGTCGCGCATCACCGAGATGCCGCGCCCGCACCGCACGGTCGACTTCCCACGACTCGACCCCATCACGGACGAGCCCCTTGGAAAGCTCGCGCTCTGGGTCCTCACGCCGGCCGAGCACGCCACCGCAGCGGCAACCGCTGATCGCGCCGCGCGCGCGCTCCTCGTCGATGCGCCCGCCGGCGGACCCGGCTACAGCGTCGTCTACGACAACTTCGCGGCATCCGAGATGCTCGCGGTGGCTTGCCGCGACGCCGGTGATCTCTCCAAGACATTCTTCCCGAACGCCGCGGCCGTGCGCAAGCACCTGACGACGGATGAAACGGCAGTACTCTTCAACGCGCTCTGCCAGATGCAGGCGGAGAGCTCGCCGATCGTCTCCGTCATGTCGGAGCAAGAGATGGAGGCGTGGCTCACGCGTCTCGAGGAAGGAGGGCGCGCACTCGCTCCGCTTTTTTCACTTACGCAGGGGCAGCGAAACTCCCTGCTGATGTTTTTGGCGCGCCACTGGTCCAACTCACGGACGGCCATCTCCTCGCCCACCTCGCTGCCCGACGAGCCAACGCCCGCGACGTCGAGCGGCTCCGAAACAAGTGACGAGGGGAGCGACCGCACATGAGTGACGTCGTCATCAGTTTCCGCGTCGGTGGCGTCGCCGACGTTCGCAAGGCACTCGAAGGGGTCGGCGAGGCCGTCGAGCGCGTGGCGCGATCGCAAGGTCGCTCCGCTGAGGCCGGCTCGCGTGCGGCGGTGCGTGCGGTCAAGGACCAGGTCCGCGCTGTCGACAACGCAGCGAAAGAGCAGGTTCGGATCTGGCAAAAGACGGACGCCCTCGTCGCTCGCATCCAGCAGCAGGCCGTGCGCGACGTCGAGCGATCTGCGAAGGCGAAGACCCGTATTGTCGAGCGCGAAGCACGCGAGGTCGCGAACATCGAGACGCGGATGATGCGGCAGACGCAGGCAGCTCGCGAACGCTTCGCTCGCACGACGCGCGGCGCTGTCATGAGCGGCACGCGCAACGCGCTCGGCGCCGCCGGCGGGATGGCGACGACAGCGCTCGGCATCATGGGCGGTTTCTCGATCGCCGACTCCATGCGCACCGTCGCGGCGAACCGCGGCATGGCGGCGAACATCTCGAACCAGGGCTACATCCCGAACGGCGACAACGTGGCGAACCGCTCGAGGGTGAGCACGGGCGCCATCGAATCGAGGGCCAGTGCGGTCGCCACGAAGGAAGGCATGAGCACCGGTGACGTTCTCAGCGGGCTCGACAAGTTCTCGGGACTCACGGGCGATCTGGACATGGGGATGAAGTCGCTCGACCGGATCGGCGAGCTCGCCACGGCCACCGGCGCGAACTTCGACGATCTCGCGATGGCGGCGGCGGAGGTCTTCAACAGCGACACGAAGCAGTCGATGGAAGACATGATGATGACGCTCCGCGGGATCGCGGGGCAGGGACAGCTCGGCGCCGTTGAGATCAAGGACATGGCGAAGCAGGCGGCGAAGGTCACGGCGGGCGCCGGCAAATTTGAAGGCAACAAGGCCGAGAACGTCGCCGTCCTCGGAGCGATGGCGCAGGAGGCGAAGCTTCGCGGTGGCGCGACCAATGCGACCGAGGCCATGAC
>CAXSGV010000570.1:3323-4367 GCA_964236615.1 uncultured Polyangiaceae bacterium | reverse complement strand
GCTCTCGCCGAGCGAAGTGCAGCTGCCTTCCTCTTCGTCCTTCGTCTACTGGACGTCGCTCCGGATCTGGAGGAAGGTGCCGTTCGACGAGCCGTGGTCGGCGAGGCTGAAGGTTTTCTTCACGGCATCGACCCGCAGGACAGCGTGGCGTCGGGAGAGGAAGGGATCTTCGGTGAACACGATGTCGCCGGATTCGCGCCCGAGAACGGTTTCGAGCTTGCGCACATAGAAGATGTCACGCGTCACGCCCTCGACCGTCCGCTGGCAGAGCCGAGCGTACCGTGGCGCAGTCGGCGTCCCGAACAGGAGAGTGCCGTGCTGGACTGCAGGACCGAAGCCCTCTTCAGCGTCCTTCACAACCTCAAACCTTATCACCTGTTGTCCGAGGAGGATCAAATCTTGGTCCCTAAGTGGGACCTCCACACCCCGCACTGCGTCAGGATTGGCGTCGCGCGGAGGCCCTGCTTTCTTGAGCGGCAGCTTCAGAAACACCCCGTTGGTGCTACCGAGATCGCGCAAGTAGAGCGTCTTTTCGCTCCAGAACAGCCGCGCATGACGCGGCGAGAGGTACATGTCGTCCGCAACGACGATCTCCCCCTCGGACCGGCCGATGTCGAGGCGCTCGCCGATGTCGAAGCTTGCCCCCTCGCCACCGTCCTTCGCGATCACGACGAGCCGACCGACTGCGCTGGTCGCGGCTTTGGGTGTGGAGACCGCGGCGACCTGCGTGGGGACGGGCGGGGGTGCGAAGACCTGCTGGTGCGCGACGGCCTGCGGCTTGGAGGGAGCGAACGAAGCGATCGGCGTCGAAGGGATGGCGGGGTCGTGCAGCGCCGCGCCGCAGAACTTGCAGAACTGCGCGCCCGTCTCGCACACGCCCCGGCAACGTGCACAGACGCGGACGGTGGCCATCGGCGCTGGCTTCGGACCGAGATCCACAGGTGCCGTGGGAACGATCGGCGGCGCCGGTGGCGGCGTGCGAAGGGGCGGGTGCTCGATCGGCACTACAACAAACAACAAAAACACAACCACCATCACAAAAAC
>CAXSGV010000570.1:0-3313 GCA_964236615.1 uncultured Polyangiaceae bacterium | reverse complement strand
GGACGTGACCGCGACGGGAGGCGGAGGCGCGGCGCGCGGCGCGGGAGGCACGACGGAGACCATGGGGACCGCGGAGATCATGGGAACAGTGCCGAGCGGCGAGGCCGAGGGCGTAGGTGGTGGCGGACGCGGCGGTGTCGGCGGCGTGGCGGCGGGTCGTTGCGATGCTGGGCCTGCGATGGGCGCGCTGGCGATCGGCGCGACGGCGCTTGGGCGCGCGCTGTGCGCACGAACGGCGGCGAGATCGTTACCGCACGTGATGCAAAAGCGAAGGGTAGGACCGTTGACGGCACCGCAGTTCGAGCAAGCTACCTTCTCTGGCCGATCCGCGCGCTTGTCGATCGGTGGCATCTGCGGCGCGTCGCGCGGTCCGAACTGAAAATCGGGCGCAGAGGGTCGAGGCTTCGGCGGCTCGGAGACACGGGCGGGGTACGGATTTTCATGCGAGCCCGCGAGGCCGGCGTTCGCGAGGAGCTGTCCGATCCCGTCCTGGGTCAGACCAATCGGTGGCGTGGGCGCCGCAATGCGGGGGCCGAGCCTCGCACCGCAGTCTTGGCAAAAGACGAGATGGGAGGCGTTATCACGTCCGCAAGTGCCGCAAATCACGCGACCCGATGGGACATCAGGGGGAGCCCATCCGTCAAGTAGGTGCGTGGGGTCAAAGTGGGTCGCGTGCCTCGAGGATGAGGTCGAGCCCGACGAATTGCACGACGCCGCCCTCGCGTGCAGTCAGGCTCGAGTCGGTGAAGCCCGACAGATACATCATGCGGTACGCGAGGCTCGCGCCGACGACACGCTTGCGCGAAAGCTGCACCTCGGCGCCGAGCGCGAGAAATCCCATCGGCCCGAAGGTGTCGATGCCCCACTCGTTGCCGTAGCCCGCGACGCCGCCACCAAAGTGTCCGTAAGGCTGAACGTCGCGGCCGGTGTCGAGGTAGTAGCGCGCCTCGACGCGCGCCTGCTGCAGGATCGCAAGGCGATAGAGTTTGTTGGGGTCCTGCTTCGAGAGCTCGTATGCGCCGCCGAAGTACCACGGGCTCGCGGTCCGTTTTCCGATGCGTACGGCGATGCCGCCGCCCGAGCCGAGGATGCAGGGCTCGGTGAGCACTTCGCAGAGGCGACCGGCCGACGCGAGGAACTCGGCGGTCAGAGAAACGCCGTACTGCAGGTACGGCGTGTTCAACGGCGGCGGTGTGGGCGCGTCACGATCGGCGCCATCGCGCCCCGGAATCGCGATCGGAGCTTCGTTGTGGATCTCGGAGTTTCCGGCGCCACCAGCCGAAGGCGCGATCTTGCCCTCTTGGGCCTCTGCAACGCCCTCATGGGCGGCGGCCAGCGCGACCGCGACAACGACGAGGTAAGGGCGCTTGGCCATCCTCAAGAACGTATCCTCTAGCCCACCGTATTGACAGCGCGCGCCGCGCTCGCGTATTCGCCAGTGAAGGACCTACGACTGGGGCTCATATGGAGATCTACCTCGACAAGCGTGCGGTGAAGCAGATCAAGATCTCGGCGACGGACGCGATCGAAGAGGGGGACACGGAGACTCTTCGTGAGGACATCCTCGAAGCGTTCACGGAAGAGCAAGTCGAAGAGATCGAGCGTCGCCTCGACAACGGCGACTTCTTCGAGTTCCTCACGGACATGCTCGACGAGTGGTCGGGCGACGACGTCGACGAGCTATTCGAGCTGATCGATACTCAGCTCGGTGACGTTGGTATCGACGTCAAGTTCGACAAGAAGGGTGCAGGCCTCGCCGAAGAGGAAGAGGCCGACACCGACAAGGAAGACGTCGAAGAGGAAGAAGAGTTCGACGACGAGGACGACGACGAAGACCTCGACGACGACGAGGAAGAAGAGACCACCGAAGAAGAAGAGCCCTGACGACGGCTCGCGCCGCACCCGTGCTTCGAGACGCCGTCAGTGCTCGAGGTACGGGTGGCAGGTCTTCGGTGCTTTGCTCTTGCTCGGCCGCGTGACGCCGGCGCACTCCGCTATCGCGCACGGCACGTAGCGCGAGTCCGGAAAGTCGCTCACCAGCGTCGACAGGCGTGAGCATGCGGCGGTCGCGTCGCCGTCGGCCTTCCACAAACGCGCTTCTTGCCAGAGCGCATCGTCGCGCATCGTCGACGTCGTGAAGTCGGCGTAGAGCCGATGGAACGCCTTTCGTGCCTTGTCGTTGTCGTGCAGGCGATCACGGTAAAGCGTCGCGATGCGAAGGAGCGCCGGCGTGAACCGCGGGCGCTGGTAGCTGCCCATGAGGGAGGAGACCTCGCGCTCCTTCAGCATCGTCTCGAGGTGTAGGACGGCCTCGGGGTAGTCGCTTTTGGCTTCGTCGATCTCGCTCGCGTGAAAGAGCGAGTCGTCCCACGTGCGACCGTGCGGGTAGGGGAAGCGCTCCGCGATCGACATGAACTTTGCGTGCGCCGCGTCGAGATCGCCGAGCGCGTGGAGGCGGTTTGCCTGCTGGTACTCGACGCTCTCTTCGAGCTCCGTGCCCTTCACACGCGGCGCGATCGAGGCAAGCCACGTGACGGTGCTGCGCTTGTCGTGCTCGTCCTTGTGGGCGCAGACGCGCTGGAGCGCGCGGTTGGCGATGCCCTCGCGTGGCCACGTCATCGCAACGCGCTCGAGATCGGCCCAGCCCGCTTCATTGCCGTTGTCGATGCGGAGCGCGCCGAGATCGTAGAGAGCGCGCGCCGAGTGCTCGCCGCCGGGTGTGGCGTTGGCGATCTGCTCGAAGCGCGCGCTGGCGCCCGCCATGTTGCCTGCGCTCGCCATCATCTTCCCCGCGAGGTACTCGGCGTGCGCACGCTCGCGCGCGTTGGGGGCGCGCTTTGCTGCGGCGTCGTAGCGCTCGGCGGCTTCGGCGAAGCGGCCCGCGGTTTGCGCGCGCTCCGCCTCTGCGAAAGTGACCGGCCACGCGGCGTCCTTTTGCTTTCCGCACGCAGGTAGAAGCGCGAGGACGGCGCCGAGCACGAACGCCAAGCCGCGCGATGTCGTCGTCATGCGTTCCGCATCGAGCGGAGGGCGTCGAGCGCGATCGCAACCGTGCTTTCGAGGAGACCGGCCGCCATGATCGCGTTCTCGCGCGTGACGTCGAGGTGGAAGACCGCGCGCAAGCGGTGTGGCCCGGACGCGTTCACGGCGAGCCCTGCGTCCTTGGCTGCACGCGCGATCGCTTCGGCGTCGAGCGACGCATCGAGGTCGACGTTCACGATGTTGGTCTCGACCCCGGCCAGATCGACGAGAGCGCCGCGGAGCCGCGTCGCTCTACGACATCTACTTGTCGAAGTTCGCCGGCCAGCCGAAC
>CAXSGV010000569.1:0-4372 GCA_964236615.1 uncultured Polyangiaceae bacterium | reverse complement strand
GCGCGCCTCTTGAGCGAAGCGGCCGTACGCGCGGCGGCAGGCGGCGAGGCGGCGACCGCTGCGCTCTTGAAGGAGGTCGCCACCACAGTGACCGACACGAAGCGATCGCAAGCCGAGCGCGCCACCGCCGCGTTCGCAAAGCCGATCGGCGCGCTTGCCACGGCGTGGCCGGACTTGCGCCACGCGACGCGCTACGCGCACACGCTCGCGCTCGTCGTCGACCCGCCGCTCGCGCGCACGGGCGCCTGGTACGAGATGTTTCCGCGCTCGACCGGCTCGAAGGGGAAGCACGGCACCTTCAAGGATGCCGAGAAGCGCCTTCCGTATGTCGCCGAGATGGGCTTCGACGTCCTCTACCTTCCGCCCATCCATCCGATCGGCCACGCGTTCCGCAAAGGCCCCAACAACACGCTCGAAGCCAAAGCGGCGGACGTCGGAAGCCCGTGGGCGATCGGCGCCGCCGAGGGCGGGCACAAGTCGGTGCACCCCGAGCTCGGCACGCTCGATGACTTTCGACACTTCGTGGCCGCCGCGCGCGGCCTCAAGCTCGAGGTCGCTCTCGACATCGCGTTCCAGGCCTCGCCCGATCACCCGTACGTGAAACAGCACCCGGAGTGGTTCTTGAAGCGCGCCGACGGCAGCATCCAGTACGCGGAAAACCCGCCGAAGAAATACCAGGACGTCTACCCGTTCGACTTCGAATCCGAGGGGTGGCGCGCGCTGTGGGACGAGCTCGCGAGCGTCTTCTTCTTCTGGATCGCGCAAGGCGTCACGGTGTTTCGCGTCGACAACCCGCACACGAAATCGCTCCGCTTCTGGGAGTGGTGCATCGGCGAGGTGAAGAAGAAGCACCCCGAGGCCATCTTCCTCGCCGAGGCGTTCACGCGCCCCAAGCTGATGTACGCGCTCGCGAAGGCCGGCTTCTCGCAGTCGTACACGTACTTCACGTGGCGGCACACGAAGGCCGAGTTCACGAAATACCTGACCGAGCTGTCGCAGCCACCGGTCAGTGATTTCTACCGTCCGAACTTCTGGCCCAACACGCCCGACATCTTGCCCGAGCACCTGCAGTTCGGCGGGCGCCCGGCCTTCGTGCAGCGCCTCTTGCTCGCGGCGACGCTCTCGTCGAGCTACGGGATCTACGGGCCCGCTTACGAGCTCATGGAGCACGTCGCCCGCCGTGGCTCCGAGGAGTACATCGACAACGAGAAGTTCGAGCTCCGCACGTGGGACATCGAGCGCGAGGACAGCCTCCGTGATCTCATCGCGCGTGTGAACCGCCTGCGCCACGAGAACTCGGCCTTCGATGACAACACGGGCATCGTCTTTCACGAGACCGACAACGATCATCTTCTCTGTTTCAGCCGAAACGATACGCGGCCGGGCAAGGACAACCAGGTCCTCGTGGTCGTGAACCTCGACGTGCACCACAAGCACGCGGGCTGGCTGCAGCTCGATCTCGCGGCCCTCGGCCTTGCGGGTGATGAGCGCTACCAGGTGCACGACCTCGTGAGCGAGGCGCGCTACCAGTGGAGCGGTCCGAGGAATTTCGTGGAGCTCGATCCCGAGGTCATGCCGGCCCACGTGTTTCGCATTCGCCGCAAGCTCCGAAGCGAGCACGACTTCGAGTACTTCCTGTGACCACGACCTCGACTTCGGCCGTCCCGACGATCGCCGCGGCGTCGCTCACCGAGCCCGCCGACCGCAGCGCCATCGAGGCGGTTCTTCCTGCGTACGTCGCAGCACGGCGCTGGTACCGAGCCAAAGCGCGCTCCATTGCGCGCGTCACGCTCGAAGACAGTTTCCCGATCCCGTTCGACGACGGCACGCCGTCGGTCGCGCAATTCGGTATCGCGCTCGTCGCCTACGCGGGTGGTGGCTCCGATCGCTACGTGATGCCGTTGGCGATAGCCGTTGGCGGCGAGGCCGAGCACCTCCTCGCCGAGCGCCCGCACCTCGTCGTCGCGCGTCTCGAAGGCCCCACCACGCGCGTCGTTCACGACCCTCTCGGTAACCCGCGTTTCTTGCCGGCGCTGCTACGTGCTTTCGAAGGCCAGCGCCTCGAGGGTGCTCGCGGCACGCTCGTGTTCCGCCGCGCTGCGGAGCTCGACCTCACGACCGCGAACGACGCGCAACCGCAGCCGGTGCTCACCGAGCAGACGAACACGAGCGTCGCGTTTGGCACCTCGTTCATCCTCAAGCTGCTTCGCCAGATCGACGCGGGCACGAGCGCCGATCTCGAGATGGGCGAGTTCCTCACGACGCACGGCTACGCGAGCGCGCCGCAGGTGCTCGGCGCGATCGAGCTCGAACGCGAAGGCACGCCCGTATCGACCGTCGGCATCCTGCATCGCTTCGTTCCGAACCGCGGCGACGCGTGGAGCTTCACGCTCGCGGAGCTCGATACTTTCTTCGATCGCGCGACGGTCATCGGCGACGCACCGCATCTCTCGGGCGGTCTCTTCGAGCGCGCGCGTCGGCCGGCGACACAAGAAGAAGCGTCGTTCGTGGGTCCGTACCTCGCGCACGCGACGAAGCTCGGTGCGCGTGTTGCCGAAATGCACCGCGCGCTCGGCTCCGACGAAGCCGCGGCTGGCTTCGCGCTCGTCCCGATCGATCGCCAAGCGCGTGCGCGCCTCGTCGCCTCGGCTCAAGACGCCGTTCGCGACGCGCTTGCCGCCGCGTTGCCGTTGCTTCCGGCCGCGTCCGATCACGGTCCTGGTCAGCAGATGATGGCCAGCATTCTCCAAGCGCGCCTCGCCTCCTACACCGAGGTCGAAGAGGATCCCGTCGCGTCGCGCGTTCACGGCGATCTCCACCTTGGCCAGGTGCTCTTCACCGGCGACGAGTTCGTGATCATCGACTTCGAAGGCGAGCCTGCGCGGCCGCTGGCCGAACGCAAGACGAAGCGCTCGCCGCTCGTGGACGTCGCGGGGATGCTGCGCTCGTTCCATTACGCGCCCGCCGCGTCGTTGAAGGCGCGCGCCGCGCGTGGTCTGCCCGCACCGCGCTCGGGTTGGGCGCTCCTGTGGTACCGCGCCGTGACCGGGGCGTTCCTCGGTGCATGGCTGGATGTGATGGTGGGATCGCGGATGCTTCCACGCAACGAGGACACCCTGATGAGGACGCTCGACTTCTATCTCTTCGAAAAGTGCATCTACGAGGTCGCGTACGAGGCGAACAACCGCCCCGACTGGGTCAGCGTGCCGATGGAGGGCCTGAACGATCTCCTGGCCTCGGGTGGCATCCAATGAGCGTGCATCGACCGAGCCTCGTCACGCGTCGGCTCACCCCCCGAGATCTGGAAGGCTTCACCTCCGGCAAAGACGCACGCGCGTACGAGAAGCTCGGCGCGCGCCTCGGCGAGGAGAACGGCGTCGCCGGCGCGTTCTTCGCCGTCTGGGCGCCGTCCGCGTCGCTCGTCGAGATCATCGGTGACTTCAACGGCTGGCCATCGCTCGGCGCAGCGGCAAGCGCGCGCCTCGAGCCCGTCGGCGGCACCGGCGTCTGGCAAGGCTTCGTGCCCGGCGTCCTGCGCGGTCACAAGTACAAGTACCGGATCGCCTCCCCCCATGGCGTGGCCGAAAAAGCCGATCCCTACGGGCTCCTCCACGAGACGGCGCCAGCGACTGCGTCGATCGTCTGGTCGCTCGAGCACACGTGGACCGACGCCGAGTGGCTCGCCGGTCGCGGTCCTCGCCAAGCGCTCGACGCGCCGATGTCGATCTACGAGCTCCACCTCGGTTCGTGGCGCCGCGTCCCCGAAGAGAACAACCGCTCGCTGTCGTACCGCGAGATCGCCGAGCCGCTCGCGGCGCACGTCAAGAAGCACGGCTTCACGCACGTCGAGCTCATGCCCCTCATGGAGCATCCGTTCTTCGGATCGTGGGGCTACGAGGTCACGGGGTACTTCGCGTCGACGCACCGGTACGGCAAACCCGACGAGCTCATGTTCCTGATCGATCACCTGCACGCGCAAGGCATCGGCGTGATCCTCGACTGGGTGCCCGCGCATTTTCCTGGCGACGCGCACGCGCTTGCGAGCTTCGACGGCACGCACCTCTACGAGCACGCCGATCCGCGGCAAGGCTTTCACCCCGACTGGAAGAGCTTCATCTTCAACTACGGGCGCCACGAGGTCCGGAGCTTCCTCCTTTCGAGCGCGATGTTCTGGCTCGACGCGTACCACCTCGATGGTCTCCGCGTGGACGGCGTCGCGTCGATGCTGCAGCTCGACTACTCACGCAAGCAAGGTGAGTGGATCCCGAACGTGCACGGCGGTCGCGAGAACCTCGAGGCCGTCGACCTCCTGCGCACGCTGAACGAGCAGGTGTACCTCGCGTACCCCGACGTGCAGATCCTCGCCGAGGAG
>CAXSGV010000568.1:0-4405 GCA_964236615.1 uncultured Polyangiaceae bacterium | reverse complement strand
CCACCTGGCTTGCCAGCGTCGGATGGCGTCGCGCAGGCCTGCTCGGCATCGACGAATCGCCCCGCAGCCCGGACTAGTACCTCGACGCAGAGGTTTCGATCGATTGCCGTCGCATCTGCGGGATCTCGTCCGGCGGCACCGTGACGATGCTGCGCGCCTGGCGCGGAGTGCGGCTAAGCAAGCCGCGGCGCTCGAGCTCGATGATCGTCGATGAACCGTCGGGGGGTAACACCGAAGAAGGCTTGGATGTCAGCTTCGGCCGGCGGCCGGCGGTTCACGAGGTCGTACTAGTAGATGAACGCAAGGTACTGCCCTTGCGTCTCGGTGAAGCGCTGCGCTGAGGAATCGATCGACATCCGTGCGGTCGCATGATCGATGGTCCGAAGGAGACCACGATGAATGTACGGTACCGCATCACGCTCACGTCTGAGGAACGCGGCGAGCTTCGGAGCTTTCGTTCAAGCAGGGCACGTCGACGGTCCACCCAACGAACGACGGTTCGTCGAGGACGGGCTCGATGCCGCGCTGAGCGAGCTCGTTCGTCCGGGCGCGGATCGGAAGCTCGCCGAGAAGGAGGAGGCGCTGCTCATCGCGACCGCGTGCTCGGCGCCGCCCGCGGGCCGAGCGGGCTGGACGCTGGAGCTTCTCGCTGGCGAGATGGTGCGGCTGACGAAGCACGTCCGCGACGAACCCCGACATCGCAAGGATGGAGGACGTGCTCGATCTCTACGGCGAGAAGCCGGACAAGCTCCGGCCAGTCGTGTGCTTCGATGAGACGCTTCGTCAGCTGATCGGCGAGTCGCGTGTGCCGGTACCGCCGGAGCCCGGCCGGCCTGCGCGCTTCGACTACGAATACATCCGTAACGGGACCGCGAACGTCTTCATGTTCCTCCACCCCCACCGCGTCCGCGCTGTACGAGACGTTCGAGCCCGCGGAGGCGCGCCGCATCCTTCGCCGCCTTGAGCTCCGCTACACGCCGAAACACGCGAGCTGGCTGAACATGGTCGAGATCGAGATTGGCGTGATGGTGACGCAGTGCCTCGACCGCCGTATCCCGACGATGGCCAATCCTCCTCCGCGAGGTGAAAGCGTGGGAGCAAGCGCGCAACCGCGACGGAGCCCGCATCAAGTGGCTATTCACCCTCGACCGCGCGCGAGATAAGCGGGCCGCGCGTACCTGTCCGTCCGATCTAAGCCGGCGGCCCGCGCCGCCGCGTGATTCCGGTCACAACCTCTGCGTCGAGCCTCTAGTGCGGATCGCCGAGCAGCGATTCGACGCGAAGAATGGCGGCGACGTCACCGCTGCGGTGCGCGTGGTCGAGCGCCGCGAAGAGGTGTGTTTGCTCGATCGCCGCGCGCTCGGGGTGCTTCTCGAGCAGCGTCACGTAGTGGCGAAAGACGCGTTCGCGGTCGGCAGTCGTTCGGGTGGCGACCGCGTAGCGCACGACGGCGTGGAGCGCGTAGCGACCTGCCATCGGCTCCTGCACGAGATGCCATTCGGCGAGCTGCGCGATGGCGTCGTCGACGCCCGCGCGAACGTCGGCAAGCTCGGCGAGGGATTCGAGGTCCATGTGGTCGCCGTCGACGTGGGCAAGAACGCCGAGCATGCGCCGCGCTCGCACGCCGAGCCGCGACCAAGCCCAGGCCACGAGGAGCGCGACCTCCGGCAGGTCGTCTTCGTGCGCGATCGTCGTGATGTGGTCGACGCCTGCATTCTGCAAGTAACGCCCGAGCTCGCGCTCGGTCGTCGCGGCGTGCGCGGAGGCAACGATCGCGTCGGCGATGTCGAGCGCGAGCGGGTTCCAGCGAAGGAGCCGCGTGAGCGTCGCCACGCGTGGGAAGGCGTGCCGTCCCGAGGTCACGAGTGGCGCCGTCACGGGAAAAATGAGCACGCCGCTCAGCAAGCACCGACGCGCCGTGACCACGAACGTGACCGGCGTTCCGCCGAGCTCCCCGAGGAACCGTGCCATCACGCGATCATCCTCGTGGTTGTCGAGGACGATGAGCCGATCGCCGCCGTGCACGAGAAAGCGACGAAGGGCAGGCACCAAGCTGGCGCGCTCGCGTGATGTTCCGAAGCGCACGGCAAGCATCTCGGCGAGCGTGCGGAAGTCCCACGCACCGACCCGGCACCAGTGCACGCGATCGCCGAAGCGCTCGGCGAGCCGGTAGCCGAGCGCGCACGCGAGCATCGATTTGCCACTGCCCCCGGCGCCGACGAGCGCGAGGCGCGCCGGGTGCGTGACGTCGATCGAGCGCGCCAGCGTCGTGAGCTCGGCCGCGCGGCCCTTCATCCCGCGGGGCGCGGGTGGGAAGTCAGGGAGGCTCTTCTTCTTCATCGAGGCTTCAGCGCGGAGCGCGAACGAGGACTAGCGCGGCTCGGAGAAAGCTTCGTTTAGCGTTTGCAGAACGTGGTTGGCGACGACGTCCTCATTGACCGCATCGACGTCGTATTCGCCGCGTTTGCCGCGGCTGCCGCCGGAGTTGACGATCGTGTTGTTCGACGAGACCGCGACTTTACGCTCGTGGCGGTTGGCCGAGAACGAGACTTCGAGGAAGCTCTTGTTCGTCTCCGGATTTTTGTGCGCGAAGGGCTTCGGCACGATGCGCAAGATGATCGCCGCAAAGGACACACCACCCGCGGGGCTCGAGGACTCTTCCTGGTCGCGAAGCGATGCCTCATGGCCGGTCTCGTTCAGCTGATCGACGAAGTCCTGAAGGGCCGGGCGAATCGTCTTCTCTTTCAGCGTCGCGAAGCGCGCCGGAAAGGCTTCCTGCGCCGCGCGGAGGGCTGCATCCCGGCGCGCGACCTCGGCGAGCTTCTCGTCGTATTGGCCGAGAATCTTCTTCAGCTCACTCTTCGCGTCGGTCTTCATTCCAAGAACCCTAGGTGATTTCAGGGGACGCCGGCACCGCTACTTGCGAGACGGACACGTTGGCTCCATCACCCGCGGCTGCCAGGGCCTCGCGGACTTTGCGTAGCAGGCGGTCCGGAGTGATCGGCTTCTGAATGAACGTGAGCGTCGCGTCGAGAATGCCGTGGCGCACGACGGCGTCGTCGGTGTAGCCCGACATGTAGAGCACCCTCATGTCGGGACGAATTGGCTGGAGACGCTCGGCCAACTGCCGTCCGCTCATGCGCGGCATCACGACGTCGGTCAGGAGAAGGTGAATGGTCGAAGCATGCTGCTCACACAAGAGGAGCGCGTCGCCACCGCTCTGCGCGTCCAAGACGGTGTAGCCATATTTGCGCAGGATAGTACGCGTCACGACGCGAATGGCCTCTTCGTCCTCGACCAGCAGAATCGTCTCCGAGCCGTGAACGGTCTCACGTTCCGGTGCGGCCTCGAGGACCCGTTCAGCGCCGCGCACCTCGGCGACGGGGAAGTAGACCTTGAACGTCGTTCCTCGACCGGGCTCGCTGTAGACCCAGATGCTCCCGCCGCTCTGCTGGACGATCCCAAAGACGGTAGCCAGCCCGAGCCCTGTTCCTTTTCCTTGTTCCTTGGTCGTGAAGAAAGGCTCGAACATCCGTGCCTTCGTCCCGGCGTCCATCCCGGTGCCGTTGTCGCTCACGGCCAACATCACGTGCGCGCCCGGAGTCACCCCGACGTGCTCGGACGCGTAGCTCTCGTCGAGGACGACGTTCGCCGTCTCGATCGTGAGCTTGCCGCCGCGCGGCATGGCGTCCCGACCGTTGACCGCAAGATTCAAAATCACCTGTTCAATCTGTCCGGGATCGACGAGGACCTTTCCGAGTCCGGAAGCGCCGGATGCCGTCAGCTCGACGTCCTCGCCGATCAGCCGACGAAGCATGTTGTTCATGCCACCGACGACGGCGCCAAGATCGGTGATCTGCGGCGCTAGCACCTGACGGCGGCTGAACGCGAGCAGCTGCCGCGTCAGCTCGGCCGCGCGTAGTCCGGCGTGTCGAATCTCCTCGAGGTCGGCGCGCATCGGATCGCCCGGCGCCAGGTCGTCGATCAACATGTGGCTGTAGCTGAGTACGACCGACAGGAGATTGTTGAAGTCGTGGGCTACACCCCCGGCGAGGTTGCCGACCGTCTCCATCTTTTGGGCCTGCCGAAACTGCTCTTCGAGCTTCTGATGCCGCTCCTCGGCCAGCTTCTGCGGCGTGATGTCCTGGACCGACCCGTGGATTTGCGTGATCGCTGCCGAAGCATCACGGACGGCGTTGCCGATGGCCCGAACCCATAGCCGCGCGCTCTTGGCGGTGCTGATCACCGCTTCGACGTCGAAGGGCGTCCCTTCGCGGCTACAGAGCTCGACGGCGTGGCTGATGACGTCCCGAGACTCGGGCGCGTAGAACGCGATAGCCTCGTCCAGCGTCGGCGAGGTTCCCGCGGGTACCTCGTGGAGCTCGCACACCTCGTCGGACCATAG
>CAXSGV010000567.1:0-4407 GCA_964236615.1 uncultured Polyangiaceae bacterium | reverse complement strand
CGCGCGAGCGTGTTCCTTCGGGCGGAATCGCGAGAACGAACGCGTCGCGCTTGTTGAACTGGTCGACCATCTGCTCGACGATGTTGGTCGAGCGACTGCGGTTGATCGCCACCGCGCCGACGCGTCGGAGCAGGGGGCCGGCGGGACCCTTCACCCACGAGTCCTTCACCATCCAATCGAGCTGCAAGCCGATGCTCCGCGTCAACGTGACGAGCAGGAGGCCATCCCAGTTGCTCGTGTGCGGTGTCGCCAGGCACACGTACTTCTTTTCGGGCGGCACGGGGCCCTCGAACTCCCAACCCGCGAGGCGCAGAGAATGCTCGAACGTTCGGCTTGGTTTCACCAGGGCAAGCTTAGAGGACGCACTTGCTTCGGACGAGCGGCAGGATGATGGTGCCGATCTCTTTCTCCTGCGACTTGGGGAGCTTCTTCGACTCGAGCGTCTTCAGGTTCGCGATGAGCCGCGGAAATGAGCCGCCGCACGCCGCCAGCAGGAGCGCGAGCTCTTCCTGGCCCGAGTTGTAGGTGTTGTACTGGATGAGCGTCGCGTTGTTGATCGGGCGTTTGAACGTGGTGTCTTTGCGAAGCTGCAGGAGCAGCGCGCTCTTCTCCGCGAGCTTCACCGCATCGGGCTTGGTGGAGGCGTAGAGAGCTTCGAGCGTGCGGTAGGCGGCACGGAGAGCGCGCCCGCGCGACTCCTGCAGCTGTTCCGACGCGAGGTAAGCCACCGTCTCTTCGTTCTCGGGTCCCAGCTTCTCGCGCAGGTACATCTCGGCCAGGCGATCGCCGAGGAAGTTCGCGACGCTCTCGTTCAGCGTCGACTGGTTCCGCACGAAGAAGGTGGCGTGCGCCGACTCGTGCAGGATCGTGTTCGTCATCTCGCCGAAGCCGGCCTTGCCATTGCGCATCATCGTCGACAGCACGGCGTCCTCGAAGAAGCCCGCGGTCGAGTACGCTCCGGAGCCGCGCACGTCGACGTCGAGCCCCTCGGCGCGAACGTCGTTCGCGAACGCGTTGGCGTCCTTGCGATCGAACCACCCGAGGTAGGTGAAGCTGCCGACGAACGGGAAGCTCCACGAGCGTGACTTGAAGTGCAGCGGGTCGGACGCGCTCGTGACCCAGACGACGTAAGGCCGATCGAGCCGCACGTACTTTCGGTAGTTGTCCGTCGCCGCGAGCCCGTAGTGCTCGCCGAACTTCTTGATTGGCGCGACGTGCGAGAGCCATCGCCGCGTTTTTCCGTCGACGCGCTCCTCGCTGACGAGAAGGTCGATGCTGCGCGCGCGCACGACGAGATCGTTCTGGCCCGCCGACGCTTGCCGAATGTACGAGAGCTTCGTGCAGCCCGTCATCACGCACAAAAGGCAGAGGAAGATGCCTGTCGTGACGAGGCGCGCGCTCGGAATCAAGCCGTTCACGCCCGTCACGTTAGCATCGCTGACCTGACGCGTTGACCTGGCGCCGGCGCGCGCGGACGATGCGCGCATGACCACGATCGACGATCTGCCGCGTCTTCCCGACGTGGGCTGGCTCGGAAGCTTCGGAATCACGACGCCCGAACGCCTTGCCTTCCAGCGCGAGCTCGCCAGGCGGAAGGACCCGATGATCCGCGGGCGCATCTTGCACCTGCCGCTCGTTCTGCCGTGTAGCCCCGACGCGGCGCACGAGGTGCTCGTCACCAAGGCCAAGAGCTTCGAAAAATCGCCCGGCATCCGGGTGCTCCTCCACACGCTGGCTGGCGCCGGTCTCTTCACGAGCGAAGGCGCGCTGTGGCGCCGGCAGCGCAAGCTCATGTCGCCGATCTTCCAGCCGGCCCCGATGCACCAGTACGCCGAGACCATGCGCCTCGTCGCCGAGCGCGCCGCCGACGGCATGCGTGACGGACAGCATCTCGACATCGCGCACGAGACCACGCGCATCGCCATGTCGATCGTCGGCAAAGCGCTCTTCGATGCCGACACCTTCGACGAGGCCGACGCGCTCGGCGGCGCGCTCACCGCTTGCCTCGGGTGGGTGAACAAGAACCTCGCGACGCCTGCGTTGATTGCGCACGTGCTCATGCTCGACGCCACGGGCGCGCTCGCGGCGCGGACGAGCGGTGGTCTTCGCGCGGCCCTCGAGCGTGCGCACGACAAGGTGGGTGCGCCCTTCCTCTTGCCCGGCGTTCGTGACCCAGAGCTCCGTGCGGCGGTCACGCTTCTCGACGAACGCATCCAGGCGATGATCGACGAGCGACGCCTCCAAGGCTTCGCGAAGAAGGATCTCCTCACGCGCCTTCTCACCGCCGAGGACCCCGAGAACGTCGGCGCGCGCATGACCGACAAGCAAGTCCGCGACGAGGCCGTCACGTTGTTCGTCGCCGGGCACGAGACCACGGCCACCGCGCTCGCGTGGTCGTTCTACTTGCTGGCTCGCAACCCGGACAAGCTCGCGCGGGCGCAGGCCGAGGCCGACGCTTTCGGATCCGCACCGATCACGAAGTGGGAGCCCGAGCGCCTCGCCTATTGCACGCGGGTGTTCCGCGAGGCGATGCGTCTCTACCCGCCGATCATGATGTTCCCGCGCCGAACCCTCGAGCAGGTCGAGATTGGCGGCTGTACGCTGCCACCGCGAACGCTCACGTTCGTGAGCGCGTACGCGCAGCACTACCGCGCCGAGGTTTACGAGGATCCGGAGCGCTTCGAGCCCGATCGGTTCCTGCCCGAACGCGAAGCCTTGCGCCCGAAGAGCTCCTACTTGCCCTTCAGCGCGGGTCCTCGGTTCTGCATCGGCGTGCACTTCGCGATGATGGAGGGGCCCATCGTTCTCGCGACGCTGCTGCGGCGCTGGCGACTCGAGGTCGATCCGAAGCGCACGATTTCCGAGGACGACTTCGCGACGCTTCGACCCAAGGGCGGCGTCCCCGCGATCGTTCACGCACGCACCGGATCTCAGGGTGCGGGGCCCTCGGCGCGCGCGTGATCAGCGAAGCAGCCGGAGCCCCTCGATGTCGCGCACGATCTCGGAGAAGCCGACGGCGTCGAGCTTGCCGAGCGGCACCCTTTCACCGCGCTCGCTCTCGAGCGTCAACGCCGACATGGTGACGTCGGGCGCGTCCGCGAGATACTCCATCGCGATCGCCGGCTGAAGCGGCCACCGCGCGGTCAACGTCTCGCCCGCCGCGCCGCGAAAGGATCGGAGCCACGCCGAGATCTCGCCGGGGCTGTCGCGCCGCCAACCGCGTGACTCCATCGTGCCGAGCACCTTGCGCGCGGGCGCGACGTGGCCGGCGGCGCGTTCGAGCTGCGTGCCCTTTTTCTCGGCCGCGGTCGGCTCGAGCACCACGCGTCCGAGCTGCTCGAAGGGCTGCAGGATCGCGTAGTCGAGAAAGAGCGACGACCACGCCGCCGCGAGGCCCGGCACGCGCGCGGGGTGCGCGAGACGAATGCTCGCCGCTTTGGGCAAGACGACCGCGCGATCGCTTGCGTCGGCGCGCGTGCCGTCCTCCGCGATGCGGAAGGTCGTCGTCTCCTTCTCGGCAAAAGAATCCAGAAGCACGACCTCCCAGACCAGGGCGCGCGCGACCGGCGCCAGGAGAGGATGGCTCGCGATGCGCGCTTCGAACGCGTCCATCGACCACGCGCGACCGTCGACCATCGCGCGCTCGAGGCGCCGCATCTGGCGCTGCGCGTTCGACTCGAGATCCTTCTTCAGCGCGTCGAACTGGACGCGCGCGGCTTTGGCCAACGCGGCGTCGTCGGTCTTGGTCGGTCGTGGCAGCGTGCTCGTGCTTGGCGAGAGCCCCTTCTTGGTGAGCTCTCGAACCGAGGGACGCAGCTGTGGATCGACGCCGACGGTGAATACGCGATCGCCGTACGAAAGCGTCAGGGTGCCGTCCGGACCAAGCCCCGCGTCGGGGACCGTGCAGTCGCCGAGCTCCTCTTCGGTCATGCCACGCGCGCTTGCGGCTTCGGCGAGCAGCGCCGCGGCGTCCTTGCGCAGCGACGCGAACCGCGTCGTCTCGGCGATGTGCCCGAGGTGCATCAGCGAGAGATCGGTTCCATCCGCGGCGAGCGCGGCGCACGCGCGCTCGGCCTTGGCGGCGTTCTTCCTCGCCCACTCGCGGGCGAGCTCGGCGATGCGCCGTGCCCCGCGCTCGGACGGGAAGTGCACGTTGGAAAAGAGCATCCACTCGTGGCGACCGGGCGCGTCGCCAATGACCCACTGCTCGAGCAGCTCGACCGCGAGCTCGCCGAGCGACGCCGCGTCGCACGCTTCACGGACGAGGGCGAGGCCGGGGTAGGGATCAAAAGCATCTGTAATCTGCAACATCTCGACGAGCGCCGAGAACGCTTCATCGTCGAGGGCCCCGCCGGAGCGAAGGAGCACTTGGGGGAGCTCGCGGAGCCGCAAAAACTCGGGCCGCTT
>CAXSGV010000566.1:0-4408 GCA_964236615.1 uncultured Polyangiaceae bacterium | reverse complement strand
ACCGGCACCGCGTCGTCTTCAAGCGCGGTCTGCAGGCCTTCCGGGCTCATCGCGTCGATCACCACGAGCACGACCTTCTTCACGCCCTCCGGGCGCGGGCTCACCGCAGGATCCGGAGCCCGGCGTACTTGCGGTCGCCCTCACCGCGGCCCGCGGGAGGTGCGCCGAGGATGTGGCGAAGGGCGTCGATCATGCGGGCCACGCTAAAGCAGGCGGCGCTAGCCACGAAGCCTGAATAAGTGTCATCCTTGTTCAAGCTTCATGACCAATTCGTTCGTTCTTCGGGGGTCAAGGTGACCGAAGTCTCCGAGGCGGAGCGCCGCCAACAGATCCTCGCGGCGGCCGAGCAGCTCCTTCGCCACTACGGTCCGAGCAAGACCACGATCGCGGACATCGCGCGCGAAGCGAAGGTCGGCGTGGGAAGCGTCTACCTCGTGTTCCCCTCGAAGGAGGCGATCATCGAAGAGCTTTCGAACCGCCGTCACCAGAACGTTCTCGAGGCGATGCGCGCGGCGGCGAGCGCTTGCCCCACGTTCGAAGAGCGCATCCGTGCGATGGTTTTTGCGCGTGTGGCGTCGTACCTCGGCTTGTGCGACGAGGGCGCGCACGCGCGCGATCTCGTGCACTGCGTGAGCCCGGCCGTGAAGACTGCGCAAGCGCGCTTTCGCGCTGACGAGCTCGAGCTCGTCGGCGAGCTCCTGCGCGACGCAACGGCGGCCGACGAGTTCGACGTGCCCGATCCCGACGCGACGGCGCTCGCCATCCTCCGCGCGTACTCGACCTTCGCGCCACCTTTCCTCTTCGCCTACCCGCGCGCGGAGGTCGATGCCGCGCTCGACGCGATGCACGATCTCGTGCTGTTCGGTCTCCTCCGCCGCAAGGGCGAGCCCCGCGCACGCGTCTCGCCGCTGGAGCGGTCCGCTGGGCGACGCATGCTTCTTCACCCGCCGAAGGCGCCCGCGTCGCCCACTTCTCCATCGCGGAAAGCGAAAGCCTCGCGCCGCGGCTGAAGACCCCCGCGCGCGCGGCGAGGGCTGAGACCCCACGCGCGCGAGGGCCGCCGCGCGCGCGGCGAGGGCCGAGACCGCCGCACGCGCGACGACCGCGAGGGCCCCGCGCGCGCGGCGAGGGCCGAGACCGCCGCACGCGCGACGACCGCGAGGACTCGTTTGAGGTGCCGAGGGAACATCGCTCGAGACCCGCGGGTTGGTCCGACGGCGCGCACCCGAAAGTCGGATCTCGCGCGGTGCCACCGGAAATGAATCGCCCGGTGCCGGTTGACTGAGCGATGAACGTATTTAGCTTTCGTTCATTACTCAACACTCGCGAGGGAGTCATTCATGAGTCAGCTGCGTGGTGGTGCCAGTGTTCCCCGTTCGCCGTTCCCCCTTTTGCCGCTTCGGACGGGGGTCATTTTCCCCGGTACGCGCATCACGCTCCCCGTGGGGCGCGATCGTTCCGTGGCGCTGCTTCATGCCGTGAAGGCCGGCGACGTCATCGGTGTCGTCTCGCAGAAGGAGCCCGGAGTCGTCGACCCCGTCGAGGCGGACCTCCACCGCACGGGCACGTTCGCCCGCGTTCACCAGGTGTCCCGCGCGAGCACCGGCGAGCATCGTCTCGTCCTCGAAGGCATCGGGCGCTTCCAGCTTACGCGACTCGTGAACGCCGACCCCTACTGGGAAGCGGAAGGAACGCTGATCGGGGAGACGCTCACGGATCCGGATCAAGCCCGGATGCTCGCGCGCTCGCTTCGCGATCACGTGCAGGAGCTCTCCGCAAAGAGCGGCGGAAGTCTAAGCCAGGTGGCTGCCACCGAAGACGAGCCCGGCATCGTGGCGGACCAGGTGGCGTCGGGTCTCGGGCTCTCCACCGACAAGGAGAACGAGGTGCTCGCGACGTTCGACATCCTCGCGCGCCTCCGGTTCGTGACGACGTTGCTCGCCGAGGCCAAGGCGACGTCCGACGTGAAGCGGAAGATCGATCAGGACGTGCGCCGCGAGATCGGCAAGAACCAGCGCGAAGCGATCCTCCGCGAGCAGCTCCGCGCGATTCAAAAGGAGCTCAATGAGGGCGAAGAGGGCGGCGGTCCCGAAGCAGAGAAGGACAAGCTCCGTGCGAGGCTCGACGCGGCCGAGCTGCCGGAAGAGGCGCGGGCGACGGCAGATCGCGAGCTACGCCGGCTCGAAGCGATGGCGCCGCAATCAGCCGAGTACAGCGTCGCGCGCACGTACCTCGAGCTCATCGCGGATCTTCCGTGGTCCAAGCGTGCGGACGCGAAGGACGACATCGCCGAGGTCGAGAAGAAGCTCGACGAAGATCACGCCGGCCTCGCCGACGTGAAGAAGCGGATCCTCGAGCACATGGCGGTGCTCGCGCTCTCTGGCAACAAGCGCGGCACCATTCTGTGTCTTGCGGGCCCGCCCGGCGTCGGTAAGACGTCACTCGGTCAGTCGATCGCGGACGCGACCGGTCGGCCGTTCGCTCGCATCTCGCTCGGTGGCGTGCGCGACGAGGCCGAGGTCCGCGGCCACCGCCGCACGTATGTCGGCGCGTTGCCCGGTCGCATCGTGAGCGCGCTCAAGAAGGTGAAGGTGAAGAACCCGGTGCTGCTCCTCGACGAGATCGACAAGCTCGGCAACAGCTGGCAGGGCTCGCCCGAAGCAGCGCTGCTCGAGGTGCTCGACCCCGAGCAGAACAAGACGTTCACGGATCACTACCTCGAGCTCCCATTCGACCTGTCCGAGGTGCTCTTCATCTGCACCGCGAACACCCTCGAGACCCTGTCGGCGCCGCTCCGCGACCGACTCGAGATCATCGAGCTCTCCGGGTACACCGGCGACGAGAAGGTGCAGATCGCCAAGAGCCACCTCGTGCCGAAACAAATCAAGGAGCACGGCCTCGATGGTGGCGCGCTCACGATCACCGACGCGGCGCTCACCTCGATCGTCCGCGACTACACCCGCGAGGCCGGCGTGCGGCAGCTCTCGCGTCAGATCACGAAGCTATGCCGCGCGCTCTCGCTCGACGTCCTTCGACAGAAGGACGCGAAGCCGCCTGCGGTCGTCGTCGACGAGCCGGATCTACCGCGCTACCTCGGCAAGGTTCGCTTCTTCAGTGACGTCGCCGAAAGGACGAGCGTCGCAGGCGTGGCGACCGGCCTCGCGTGGACGCCCGTCGGTGGTGACATCCTCTTCATCGAAACCTCGCGCATGCCCGGCAAGGGCAAGCTCGAGATCACCGGCCAGCTCGGCGATGTGATGAAGGAGTCCGCGCGCGCCGCGCTCACGTACGTTCGTAGCAACGCGAGCGCGCTGGGCGTCGATCCGCAGTTCCTCGAGACGCAGGATCTCCACGTCCACGTGCCCGCGGGCGGTGTACCGAAAGACGGACCATCCGCCGGCGTCACGATCTTCACAGCGCTCACCTCGCTGCTCACCGGCAGGAAGGTGCGCCCCGACACCGCGATGACCGGCGAGGTGACCCTGCGAGGTCGCGTGCTGCCCGTCGGCGGCATCAAGGCGAAGGTGCTCGCTGCACACCGTGCCGGCATCACGCGCGTCATCCTTCCTCAGAAGAACGCGCGTGACCTCGAGGACGTCCCGATCGAAGCGCGCTCCACGATGGAGTTCTTCTTTGCCGAGGACATGAGCCAAGTCCTCGCTGCCGCGCTCGATGCACCCGACGGCATGAGCCGCACGGGCAACGTGCTGGACGAGAGTGGTGTGACCCTCGAGGGTATCGAGGGCGGCACGACCGGCGCCAACGACGGAGCCGTTCGCTCCGTCGCGTGAGGCGCGTTACTTGGTCTTCGAGTAAACCTGCACGCCGACCGGACCCGCGCCCTTCGCGGCGGTGACGGTCAGCTTGTAGGCGACGGGCATCGGGACGAGCGGACACGTCGGCGCCTTGCCACCGCCGATGACCGCTTCGTTCGAGACCGTCGAGTCTTGCCCGGCCGACAGGGTGTAGAACGGCGGCGTGAGAAGCTTGATGTTGACGTCCTTCACGCCGACACCGAGCGGCGACGCAGCGACGATCGTGTAGCACTTGCCACCGGTCATCGAGACGATCATCTCGGTCGACCCGCCTTCGGCGAGGTTGGCCGAGAGCGGCGCGCCTTCGGGCTGCATGCCGGGCGCGTACTTCGCGGCGAGCGGCGCAAGCAGCGCCTGAACGATCGCGTCGGGGGCGGCGGTCGGCATGGTCGAAGCCGTCGGTGCAGGCGCCGTCGCTGTCGGTGCGATGGTTGCCGTCGGTGCAGGCGTCGACGCGGGAGGCGGCGCGTTCCAGCCCGTGTTCGAGGGCTGAGAGTTCCACGAGCTTTGCGTCGCGGGCTGCGTGGGCTCGGTCTTGCTGCCACCGCATGCCACCGGCGCGAGCGCGGCGGCGACGACGGTGATGCCGAAGG
>CAXSGV010000565.1:0-4426 GCA_964236615.1 uncultured Polyangiaceae bacterium | reverse complement strand
CGAGGACGTGCGAGAGGCGACGACGCAGATCGGCGACGCTCGTTTCGAGGTCGTAGCGCTCGCGGAAGAAGAACTGATGCATCCGCGTCTCGACCTCCGTCTGCAGAGGCTCGAAGAGGACGAGGAAGACGATCGCCGCAAGAACGGCGTTCAAGTACATGGTGTTGAAGCGGCCGACGTACGTGACGAAGACGTAGAAGATACCGGCGAGCGAGAACGCGAGCGCGGTGGCGACGAGCAGCCGCCCCGCCATCTCGTAGAGGTCGGCCAGCCGCGGCCGCGCGAGCGACTCTGCGAGAACGAAGAGGAACACGATCGAGAGCACAGCGCCGATCGGCGGGAGGTAGACGCCGAGGAAGCTCAGGAAGTCGCCGAGCGTGAACGTGGTAGCGAGCGCGCCGACCGCCGCCAGGAAGCGAACGCGATCGCGCACGGCGCGCGAGGTGCTCTCGCGTCCACGCCGATTGAGCTGGATGAGCGCGGCGGCTAGAAGCCCGAAGACGTAGAAGTAGACGAGGCCGAGCGTGAGCGGCGCCTCATGATACGGCGATAATTCGACCGCCAGCATGGGTATGCCGAGGCCGGTGGCTATCCGGGTCAGCCGCGATCCAAACGCCGACTCCTTCTTGTTCTCGGAGCGGGCTGCGGTGCCCTCGGTGCTCGGCACGATCGCCTGGAACAAGTGCACTGCGAACTGCGGCAAGAACACCGTGAGAACACCGGTCGCGCGAACCCAGATGGACGCTTGGAACAGCCCGTAGAGCGACTGGCTAGCCCACCACAGCGCGATCTCGAGCGCGAAGGCCGCAAACAGCCAGTGCACCGAGCGACGGCCCCGAAGGAGCATCGACAGCGCGATGGCAAGCGCGAGAACCGCGCAAAATAGGGTAGTTCGAGGCCGCAGGTCCTCCACGAGGGGAACCTTAGCAGGAGAAAACTAGCGATCGGGCTCGTAGCCGGGGCCATTCGGCGACCCTCCATTCGTGCCGGGATTCGTTGAGGACGACTCCACCCCGGCATGCAGTAAACACCGCGAACCGGTATCTTCCGGTAGGTGCACACGACTTGCGACGGGCCGTTTCGATGAGCGACCGCAATCCGCCTCGACAAAGGCGTCGCTCGCTACGGACTGGCCTCGCGAGCATCCTCGACGCCGTTGGGGCGGTCGACGCGGCACTCCTCGCGCGCCGCGTGGTACCGCTCCCTTTCCTACCGATCATCACCTACCACCGCATTGCCGGCGAGGCGCGCGGCGACTTCGACGATGGCGTAGTGGACGCCTCGGCCGAGGTCTTCGAACGGCATGTCAAGACCCTGTCACGCTGGTTCGAGTTGATCGGCACGGACCAACTTCACGCCTACCTCTACGAGCGGAAGCCGCTTCCGCCGAACCCGGCGATGATCACCTTCGACGACGGCTATCGAGAGTGCCACGACGTCGCGCTTCCGATTCTCAAGCGACACGGAGCCCGCGCCACGTTTTTCGTCGCGAGCTCGTTCGTTTCGAATCGGCAGATGTTCTGGTGGGACAAGATCAGTTTCCTCGTGAAGAGCGCGCGCTGCCGCTCCTTCCGCCTCGACTACCCCTACGTGCGCGAGCACGTGCTCGACGAGCACAACCGCTCTGCGGTCATCGACAAGCTCCTTCGCATCGTCAAGGATCACTACGCGCTCGACGTCGATCGATTCATCGACGAGCTCGCGTCGTCCCTCGGCGTTCCGTGGACGAGGGCGATCGAGCAGCACTTTGCGGCGTCGCTGGTCATGGATTGGGACCAAGTGCGTGCGCTTCGTGCCGCGGGCATGGACGTGGAGTCCCATACGCGGACGCACCGCATGCTGCACACGCTCACGCCCGAGGAGCTCGAGAGCGAGCTCGTGGGATCGCGCGAGGATCTCGAGGGCGCGCTCGATCATCGCGTTTGCGCGATCGCCTACCCAGTCGGGCGATCCATCACGCCCAACGCGCAGCTTTGTGCGGCGGTGGCTTCCGCTGGCTACGACATCGGCTTCTCGAGCGCGACGGGCACGAACGTCCTCGCCGAGGGTATTCACCCGCTCGACGTGCATCGGCTCGCCGTCCAGGGTGCGCAGTCGGACGCGTACTTCCGGGCGACGATGGCGTTTCCGCGGTTCGCCCATCAGCGTCCCCTGCGCCCCCCCACGCACTCAGCCAAAATGGCTCTCTCCGCCACCGTCGTCGACGACGTCACACAGATGGAGGCCCTGCGCGGTCCCTGGAGCGAGCTCCTCGCGCGCAGCTCGACGAACGAGCCGACGATGAGCCCCGAATGGATGCTGGCGTGGTGGCGCGTGTTCGGCCCCATCGGGGGGCGCACGCTCCGTGTCCTCCTCATCCATCGGGGCGAGCGTCTCGTCGGGCTCGCGCCACTCCTGTCACGAAGGGCTTCGTACCGCCCCGGGATCCCGTTCCGTCGACTCGAGCTGCTCGCGTCCGGTGAGGACGAGGCCGACGAGACGTGCTCCGACTACCTAGGCATCCTTGCGGATCGCGATCATGAAGGTGCGGTTGCCGACGCCTTTGCAGACGCCGCGGTCTCGGGCGTGCTCGGTACGTGGGATGAGATCGTGATGCGCGCGATGAGCGGGACCGATGTGCTTCCTTCGCTCCTGGCGGAAGCCCTGCGCCGACATGACGTGAACGTCGAAATCAGCAGGTGCGTCTCCTCCCCGTACATCCGTCTGCCGGACACCTGGGAGGCGTACCTCGACGCCCTGTCCTCGTCTCGCCGGTACCTCATACGTCGCTCCCTCCGCGACTACGAGGCGTGGGCTGGCGAGCCGCCGACGTTGCGTCGCGTACGCCACGTGAGCGAGCTCGAGCAGGCGCAGCAGGTTCTCCGCGACCTCCACAGCGAGCGCTGGTCCGAGCTTGGGGAGACAGGCGCCTTTGCGTCCGATCGCTTCCGCGAGTTCCACGCTCTCGTGATGCCCGCGCTCCTCGCAGCGGGCGCGCTCGACCTCGGATCGCTCGTGGCCCACGGCGAGCCCGTTGCCGCCTTCTACAACATCGTGTGGAACGGCAAGACGTACTTTTACCAAAGCGGCCGGAAGGTCGACGTACCCAAGAAGGTTCGTGTCGGCATCGTCATGCATGCATGCCTTATCCGGCACGCGATTGAGAGCGGCCATCGCGAGTACGACTTCTTGCCGGGCATGGCGCGCTACAAGCTCGACTTCGCCCTCGGCGCGCGCCCGCTCATCACGCTCCGCGCGACGCGGCCTTCGTTGGTCGAAGCGGCGCGACGTACCGTCAATCTCGCGTACGGGCAGGCACGCAGCATCCGCGACAACGTTCGCCGAGGGCTCTCTCGCGCCGCCGCCCGTCCCGCCGACCGAGACGAAAAGGATCTTGCGGAGTGAACGTCGACGCGACTCGCGCCCTACGTTCGACGAAGACTTGACCGGCGGACAACACCCACCTCGCTCGACACACCTCGCTCGAGGAGAAAACTGCCGAAACTAGCGCGATGCGGTGTCGACCTTGTGCATCCACGGCGACGGATCGGGCTCTTCGGCGGGGGAGCCCGAGGGCGGGCTGACGACGACGCCGACCTTCAAGTTGTCGTTGACCCACGGTGAAGGATCGGGCTCGTGGCCGGGGCCGTTGTCGACCATCCGGTTCGTGCCGGGGTTCTTCGGACGGCCGTCGCTGTCGCCCGATGAGTCGGGGTTCGCACCCATCTGCGCTTCTTCGCCGCCGGTCAGGCGGTTGGACGAGACGCCCTCGTCGTCGGAGGAGCTGACGGGCATCGCGCAGCCAGAGAGGGCGACCGCGCCGCAAATGGCGCCTGCCGTGACGACAACCTGGAACATCTTGCTGAACAAGGCCGTCATGACGAGCCCTCCGAAACGGCCGCGAGGCCGTACTGTTTCACGAGCTGAGACAGGCGCGGTCGCTTCATGCCGAGAAGCGTCGCTGCCCGCGTAATGTTCCCCTTGGTTTCGGCGAGCGCACGCGCGATGCAATCACGCTCGATCTGCCGCTTGAGGTCAGAGAGGGAAACCGAGCCCTGTCGGACGCAGGCGTAGGCGAGGGCGGTGGGGCCCGCTTCGCTCGCCGGAAGCTCGCCGTCCTCGAAGGACTGCGCGTTGAAGTCGTGCCCGTTGACGCCGTGCCCGTTGAGGTCGTCGGCTTCTTCCGAAGAGGTCGCGTCGAGGTCGACGACGGTCGAGGCCGCGGTCGGGATCTCGTTGTCCGGCAGCCGGACCGCCACGAGGCGATCGCTGCTGCTGTGACGGACGCCGAGGTGGCCGAGGTCCTCGACGTTGTCGGTCAGGTCGCGTGCGGTGATGACGTCGGTCTCGGCGAAGAGGGAGGCCGCGCGGAGGGCGTTCTCGAGCTCGCGGACGTTGCCTGACCAGCGGTGACGACCGAGGAGATCGATGGCGGCGGGGGCGAGGG
>CAXSGV010000564.1:0-4460 GCA_964236615.1 uncultured Polyangiaceae bacterium | reverse complement strand
GATCCGCGCCGCCTCTCCCACGCGCGCGAGCTGTTCGACGACACGATCGCGTTCACGTTTGGCCACGAGCTGGCGCACCATTACTTGAACCACACGGGTTGCGCGAACGGACAGCCGATGAGCAACGGCCCGAGCCCCGCGGCCCTCGGACAGCTCGTCGTTCGCGTCTTGCCTGGCCTCAACCAGTTCAACGAGTCGGCCGCCGACAACGCCGGCTGCCTGAACGTGCTCGACACGGGTCGTGCACGCCGTCCGAGCTACCGGTGGAGCGAAAAGGGCGGGCTGTTGCTGCTCGATTTTTTCGCGTCGCTCGAGCGCGCGGCTGGCATCTCGGTCTTCAACCCGATCGGCTTTCTGCGCACGCACCCGAACCCGCAGATCCGCATCCCGATCGTCCAAACCACCGCACGAGCATGGTACGCGCAGCACCCCGGCTGACGCGCGTCGCGGGCCTCGGGATCGTCTGCATCGTGGGGCTCGTGAGCGGTGGCGTCGCCTGCAGTCGGTCGTCGCCGCCGGCGCCGATCGCGTCGAGTGAGGCGGTCGCGAGCGCTTTGCCCGCCGTGCCGACCGTCATCGACGCCGCGGTGGCTTCACCTTCTTCGCCGTCGCAGTCGCCGTCGTCGTCACCGTCACCGCCGTCGCAAGCCATCCTTCGTGAGGAGAAGCCGGTCGTCGTCGATGGCGTGACCGAGACGTGGCGCCTCGAATGGATCCGTCCACCTGTGCCCGCGTGCATGGACTCGACGTGGGAGACCTGCGCATGCGCGGGCTTCTCCTTTGGAGAGAAGGGCGATCTCGATCTCGTGCGGACGCGGCCCGGTGCGCCTGACGAGCGCCTTCACCTCGGCCCGCTCTTCGACGACGGTGACGCGCGTCTTCCGCGCTGGGTCGTCTCGACCCAGGATCGAAGTGGCGTAGCGAAGAAGCCGAGCATCGCCGAGATCCAGAAGCGCGAGGTCGTCCCGGTGATGAAGCTCGGCGACTACGATCACGACGGTCGCGCGACCGAATTCGTGTTGCAGGTCGCCGCTTACGCGTGCGGTCACACGCCGTCGATCCTCGTGGGGATCACGAAGACGCACGGGCTCCACGCGTTTCCCGCGGGCGACAAACCGAACGAGCCGCTCACGCTCGACTCGGTTGCCGACTGGGAGAAGGTGAAGACGAAGCTCCCGCTCACGATCGCCTCCACCAAGTGCGGCGAGCACGGCGCCACCGAAGAGACCTCGATCCAAGTCGTGAAGGCCGACGCAGGCCTTCGCGCCTCCGAGGTGAAGCGCCCCTGTCCGTGACCGTCTAGGAGACGATCTTCAGGCTGCGGCGCGCGGGATCGGCGTCGACGAGCACTTCGTTGTGGCTTCCGACGCGGTAGCCTTGGAGATCGAGCGTGACGTACGCGAAGCCGTAACGCTTGCCAGCTTCGACGATCGCATCGCGCTTCTCGAACGCGATGAGGAGCTCGTCCTTCGCCACCTCGACACGGGCCATCGCGCCGGATTTCGTCTTCGCTGTGCTGCCGAGCGCGTGCCAGCGCACGCGCACCTGCCGGAGACCGAGCGTGTGCAGCTCGCCCTCGAAGCCGCCGATCTGGGCGAGGCGCTCGCGCGTGACCTCGGTGCCGCAGGGGATGCGGCTCGAGAGGCATGCGGCGGCAGGCTTGTCCCATACTGCGAGGCCGATCGCCGCGGCCGCACGGCGCACGTCGCTCTTCGTGAAGCCGAGCTCGACGAGCGGGCTTCGCACCTCGGCGTTCTTCGCCGCTTCGAGGCCGGGTCGGTAGTCGCCGAGATCGTCCACGTTGGTGCCGTTGACGACGTGCGCGAGACCCCACGTGACGCGCTTCACGGCGCTGAGGCGATAGAGCTCCGACTTGCAGAAGAAGCAGCGATCGGTGTCGTTCTTCTGGTAGCTCGCGTCGTCGATCTCGTGCGAGTCGACGAGCTCGTGCCGCGCGCCGATGCTGCGCGCGATCGACTCGGCGGCTTCCTTCTCGAAGGGCGCGAGGCTCGGGCTGACGGCCGTCATCGCGACTGCGTTCGCGCCCAGCACGTCGTGCGCGACGGCGAGCACGAACGCGCTGTCGACACCGCCGGAGTAACAGACGAGCACGGAGCCCATCTCGCGCAGCGAGGCGCGCAACCGATCGAGGAGGACCACGGTCGGGGTCTCGGCGGTGATGACGGGATCGGTTGCGCTGGGCATCATGGAGTGAGCGAGCTCGCTACGCGTCTAGCACACGCGCGTCAGGGCGGGTTCCGAGCGCAGCGCTTCTCGCACGTCGGATCGTGAGAAGAAGCCGACGCAGAGGGTCGGAGAAAAAATTCATGGCGACTCTCGTGGCTTTACCACGCCGCCTCCGGGCGGCCTCTGGCGGAGGAAAAGGGATACTGTTAGGACGTTCAGTATGGGCGCCGCTTCCCTGGGAATGCTCGACGCGCTGCGGAGAGAGCTTGGTCTCGATGCGCCTTCGAAGATCGAAGATTCGGCGCGTGCCTCGCTTGCGCTCGAGTGGCCGGAGCTCGACGCGCTCCTCCCTGATCACGGAATGCCACGCGGCGTGATCGAGCTCACGGCCCCACGCGCGCTCGGTGGCATGACGAGCATTGCGCTCGCCACCGTGCGCGCTGCGCAACGACGTGATGCGCGCGCGTGGTGCGCGTGGATCGATCCCGAGTCCACGCTCTACGGCCCGGGCCTCGTGCAGAGTGGCGTCGATCTCCGGCGGCTCTTCGTGGTGCGGCCACCACGCGCCGATCTGGCGCGTGTGGCAGTGAAGCTCGCGAGCGCGCACGCCTTCGACGTGATCGTCGTCGACATCGATCCGGTCCACGGCGCAGCACTCGCCCCGCCCACGGCGCCCGCGTCGTCCATGTCGCGGGCGCCCGCGCGTGCGCGCGCGAAGACACCGCGCAGCCGCCGCCCGTGGCCGCCCGAAGTGCTCGTGCGAAAGCTTGCGCTCCTCGCCGACGAAGCCGGGACGTCGATCCTCCTTCTCACCGACTCGACCCGTCCGCGTGCGGTGCCGTGGCCCGTCGCTTTGCGTCTCGAGCTCACACGTCGCGCCGACGCCATCGCGGTGCGCGTGGCCAAAGATCGGCGAGGTCGGATGAGTGTCGCGAAGACGTGGGTGCCGGTGACCGAGCCTGTGTTCGAAGCTCCCGCCGCTCCCACAGCCGACCGCGCGGCTTCCGCGCAAGACGTGCCGCGCGTACCTGTGGTGCGAGGCGCGTCGTGAGCTCGCGTCGCTTCGTTGCGATTGCGTGCTTCCGCCTGCGCGTCGAGATCGCACGCGCGCGTGAGCTCGAGGCCGCGCGTACCCGCCCCCTCGCGGTCGTGATCGCGCGGGCCGGAGGTCCCATCAAGGACGAGACCTCGCTCCTCGGTAACACGCGCATCGACGAGGTGTCGCCGGAGGCCTGGTCTCTCGGTGTTCGTCCCGGTTCCACGATCGCCGCCGCGCGCGCACGCACGGCCGATCTCGACGTGCGTGTCGTGCACGCGCACGCGGTCGAGTCCACGCTGGCGCGCCTCGCCGAGATGGGCCTCGGCTTCGGTGCCACTGTCGCGTTCGAAGCGGGCGCAGGTGGCCACGACACGGTGTGGATCGACATCACGGGCTGCGCGCACCTCCTCGCGTCCGAGCGCGATCCCACAGGCGAGTTCACCGTCGCGCGCGCCGTGCAACATCACGTCTCTGCGCTCGGTCACGTTGCGCGCGTCGCCATCGCCGACGGTCCGCGTGTGGCGGCTGCGCTCGCGCGGCATGCGCCTGCGCCTTCCTCGCTTGCACCGATCATCGTCCCGCCCGGTGCGAGCGCGAGCCAAGCCGCGATGGCGAAGCTCCCCCTGCGCGCGCTCCCCTTGGGCGACGCCTCCCGGAACTGGCTCGACAAGCTCGGAGCAAAAACGGTCGCCGACGTCGCGCGCCTCCCGCGCGAAGCTCTCGGCACGCGCCTCGGCGAAGAAGCCGCGAAAGTATTGCCGCTCGTGCTCGGTCTCGACGCTTCGCCCCTCACGCCTTATGTCCCGCCCGACGCGCCGGAAGAGCGCGTCGAGATCGAGTACGGCATCGAAGAGACCACGCAGCTGCTCTTCATCGCCAAATCGATCTGCGATCGCATGGGCGCGCGCCTTGCCGGCCGTTGTATGGCAGCCACGCGCCTCGAGCTCATGCTCGAGCTCGACCGCGCGATGACGACCGAAGGTCAGCTCCCCCGCGCGGCGCTCGCCCTCACGCTCGCAGCGCCGCTCTACCAAGCCACCGATCTGCTGGCTGTCCTCCGCGCGCGCATCGAGTCGTACGAGATTGCCGCGCCAATTCGCGCCGTCGTGCTCCGCTGCACCGATCTCGTCGCGCGCGTCGGCACGCCACTCGATCTCCTCGCCCCCGAGCCGCGCGCCGATCGCGTTCTCCCGAGCCTCGCCGCGGAGCTCGCCGCCGATCTCGGCACGTCGCG
>CAXSGV010000563.1:1406-4471 GCA_964236615.1 uncultured Polyangiaceae bacterium | reverse complement strand
TGGGTCCACGCGAGGCTTGCCAGGCGTGAGCTCTTCGTCGCGAGCTCGCGCGTGAGAGCGTTGGCCCCGGCGTAGCTGCCATTGGCGCGCTCGTCGTCGGCGCGCTCGAGTCGCGCTTCCGTCTCCGGATCGATACCGGGTCCGAACGCACCCTTGCCACGAAAGTGATCGCGGACGCGGGCGCGGAGCCCAATCCAATCTGCGGCGTCGATCGCGGCGCTGATCGCGCTGGAATCGCCGACCTCCGACGCAAGGCCGAGCAGCGCCGCACGCGCCTCTTCGGAGGAAGGCTTGTGCGGAAGCAGCGCCGCGTACGCATGCGCCGCGCGCGAAGGCTGCGCGAGCGGACCACCCGAGAGCCGCGCGAGGGTCTCGTAGAGGCGACCCTTGTCGATCTTCTCGGCGCGCTGGGCGGCCGCTTCGAGACGGGCGGCGAGCGGCTCGAGCAGGCCCGCGCGCACGAGCAGCTCGTTCAGCGCCGTGGCCTCTTCACCGAGGAGCGCGGAGTCGAGACCTTCGTCGAAGGCGGCACCAAGCGCGCGCGCGACGTCCCCGACGGCGAGCGCCGCGCTGCGACGACGCGCATGAACCGCCTTGCCGCTCGGGGCGTCGATGAGGGTCAGAGCGTACCCGTGCTCGCGTGTCACCTCGTCGGCGGCCAGACCCTTGCCGCGCGCGCCGAGCGCCGTCGCGAGCGCCGCCGCCGCGTTCTCACTGGCTGGGCAGGTCTCGAACGCGCGCAGAAGGTCCTCGAGCGAGTCCTCGCCGACCGCGGCGCGGCGCGCGGCCGACGCGACGTATGCGTCGGCCGCCGAGGAAGCGGAGACCACCTCGGGAGCCCACGAAGCGAGCGTGCCGCGAAGCTCGAGTGGGATGGCCGCGGTTCGATCGGCCTTCGCGGCGTCCTCGAGCGCTTCGCTCGCGCCTGCGGAGTCGCCGGCGCGCGCATGAAGAACGCCGACGCGCACGAGGCGCCGCGCCGCGAGCGGGTCGTCCTCGCGCTCGTCATCGTCGTCCGGCATCGTCGGTCGCAGCATGGCCGCGGCGAGACCTGCTTCGCCCAGACTCTCGAGCCAGCCGGCGAGCTCGACCCGAAGCTCCGGATCGTCCTGAATACGGATGGCGCGGAGCGCGAGCTGCGCGGCCTCGTCGAGCTCGCGATCGCGTGCGGCGAGCCAGCGCGCGAGCTCGACCGAAGCGACGCGCTCGGCCTCGGGCTCGGAGCCGGCGCGTGCTTCTTCGACGCGGACACGGAGCGCCGCCTCCTCGGCACGCGCGCCGGTCTGGTGGCTTACGGGCGAAGGGGCCTCGGACTTCGGCGTGCTCGAAGCGGTCGCCTTCGACCACTCCGGGGGAGGAAGCGTGACGCGCGCTTGAATCGGCGCATCGCCGTCACCTCGCCTGGGCCGCTCCATCGCCCGGGATGGTAACCAAAGCCAGCGCGATCAAGCCAGAAATCCTGCAAATTCCGCGCATCGACGCGGTCTCGCGTGGCGAACCGGTCAGCGAATGGTGAGCCCGAACGGCATCGCTGCGATGCTGCGTTCGTGGTTCGCGAGTGGTGCCATGCTCGCGAGGAAGGGTACGAGCTCGGGAGCGAGCTGCTGGACAAGCTCGATCACGCTGCGCGAGGGGGCCCACTGGAGGCGCGAGACCTCGCTGGCGGGATCGATCGGCGTGAGCTCGTTGGCGTCGGAGTCGCCGCCTACGAGCGACTCGAGGAACTTCGGCTTGCCCTCGACGACCGTCACGCGCGCGTCGGCCGGGAGCTTCGCGAGCTCGCGCGCCTTGGCGATCGCGGCGCTGAGCCCGCCGATCTCGTCGACGAGCCCTCGCTCTTTGCCTTGACGCCCACTGAAGATGCGGCCTTCGGCCGACAGCGCGATCTTGTCCACCGGGAGCTTGCGGCCCTCGGAGATGCGCTGGAGAAAGAGGTTGTAAATTGCAGTCATCGACTCGAGCACGCGCACGCGCGTGTCATCGTCCCAGTTGCTGACGAGCGACTCGTAGGCGGCGCGCTTGGCCGACTTGGCGTCGCCCTTTTTGGCAGCGAACGTCTCGGCGTGGACGCCGATCTTCTCGAGCGCTTCGCCGACGCCAATCTTGCCGCCGACGACGCCGATCGATCCGACGATGCTCGCCGCGTCCGCGAAGATCACGTTACCGCTGCACGCGAGGTAGTAGCCGCCGCTCGCCGCCATGTCGCCGACGCTGACGACGATCGGCTTCTTGGCGCGCAGGCGCATGAGATCGTGCCACAGGAGATCGCTCGCGAGCGCGCTGCCGCCAGGCGAGTCGATGCGAAGAACGACGGCTTTCACGCGGTCGTCCTTCGTCAGGCGGTTGATCTGTCGACCGAGGTCTTTTTCGGTGATGCCGCCGCTTCCGCCGAAGATGCCGCCGCCACCGCTCATCGTGATCTCGCCCGAGGCGCGCAAGAGCGCGATCGGCCCCGCGCTCGAGCCTTGCCCGCCCAACGCGCTGACCAGGTCGCCGAGATCCTCGCCGTCGTCGGACTGCGATCCGCCGAAGCGCACCGCCTCGCGCACCGCACCGGTCGCAGCCTTCGCGTGGTCGCGCGCCTCGTCGCGGTAACCCACCTCGTCGACGAGCCCCTTCTCCTTCGCCTGCTGAACGGCGTACGGGCCGTCTTCGGCAGCGACGTCGGCCTGGGGGTGTGAGGCGCGGCCGGCCTTGATGCCATCGAGCCAGCTCGAACGCATGTCGCCGAGGACGCTCTCGAGCGATTCGCGCGCCTCGGGGCTCGGTCCGTCACGCGTCAGCGGCTCTTCGGCGCCCTTGAATTTGCCGACCTGCAAGAAGTCGATGTTGAGGTGCAGCTCGTCGGCGAGGAGCCGACGCATGTAGACGACCTGCGCGGCGATCCCGATCGCGTTCACCTCGCCCGCGGGCGGCGCATAGATCTTCGTGCAACCGCGCGCCGCGGCGTACATCGTCGCGTTGGTGTAGGCCTCGGCGTGACAGTAGACGGGCTTATCCTTCCACACAACTTCAAACACTTCACCAAACTCCTACACACACACAAAACCAAAACTCACCATACC
>CAXSGV010000563.1:952-1388 GCA_964236615.1 uncultured Polyangiaceae bacterium | reverse complement strand
GCGCGCGCGCGAGGCCGAAGCTCGCCGTGCCGAAGCGCACGAGCACCGCCTTGTCGTCCTTGTCTTTTTTGACCTTGTCGAGAACGCGAAGCACCTCGTCGAAGCTGTGCTTCTTCGGCCCGAGCCCCATGAAGCCCGCCTCGTTGACCTCGGAGAGTCCGCCGCTCACGTCGATGAGCGCGATGGCCGGACCCGACTTCGGGTCGGGCGTGGTCGGTGCGCCGGTGCTCGGCTCGGTGCGGGCGCGGCCATGGCAAGCCGTGCCGAGCGCGGCGATCGTGCAGAGCGAAGCGGTGACGGCGAACCGCGCGATGGAGCTGTGCTGCCTCATGAACGACCTCATTGGGGGTCGCTCGAAGGGCTCGTCGCAGGGCTGGGCGACGAGCCGCCTTGCGATGTCGATTCGGCGCGCTGCTTCACACGCGGAGGATAGCTC
>CAXSGV010000563.1:0-942 GCA_964236615.1 uncultured Polyangiaceae bacterium | reverse complement strand
GTCTTCACGGCCGGCCCCCGTTCGCCGCTCTCCCACTGCACGTCGCCAAGCCCCAGGAGGGCGGGCAAATACGTGGGGTTCACTGCCAGCGCGCGCTTGTAGAAGCTCTGCGCGCTCCCGGGGTCGTGCTGCGCCTGAAAGACGTCGCCGAGACCCGCGAGCGCTTCCGAGTCGGACGAATTCTTCGCGACCGCGGCCTCGTAGAGAGCGCGCGCGCGCGGGTAATCCTTCTTCCCCTTCGCGGCTTCGGCCTGCGTGAGGATGACGCGGGGATCGGAAGGAATGCCCTGCGCCCCAGCGCCCGCGCTGGGACCAGGTCCAGGCACGAAGGCACCGCTCTGAACGGGTCCGTTGCCCGCGAGTCGGTTGAGATCGGTGACCGCGATCGGCGCCCCGCCGTCGAGGGACTTCGATGGCGCGTGCTCGACGAAGCTCCGGAGCGCGGCGAGCAGCGGATGCGGGTGCGGCTGGAACGAGAGCCGATCGAGCTCCTGCTTTGCCGCCGCGAGATCACCGGCGCGCGTGAGCGCGTAGACGAGCGTGGCGCGCGCCCGACCTGCGGTCCCCTCGCCGGCCGCAGCGGTGCGGAGGCGCTCGACGACGACGGGCCACGGCGGATCGAGCTCGGCGAGATCGAGCGCGCCGAGCACGAACGCAGTGTCCGGCTGCGACGCGTTGGCGGTGAGCTTGCCGACGAGAGCGCGCGCCGCGTCGCGATCGCCGTGGATGCGAAGCGCGTCGACCATCACGCGCACCGTCGCCGGATCCTCCGGTGCGATGGCAGTCGCGTCCTCGGCCGCCTTTTTTGCTCGAGAGCTGAGCTCATCGAGGAGTATGCGGTTTGGTTTCAGCTCTTCGGCGTCGGCGGGCAATATCCGCTGTTTCAACCAGCGCGCGTGGATCGAGCGGCTGCGCCGCCTCGACCGGCTTGTTGATCTTGTC
>CAXSGV010000562.1:1830-4474 GCA_964236615.1 uncultured Polyangiaceae bacterium | reverse complement strand
CGCGCGCGGAAGGCCCCGTCGTGCGGCACGTGGTTCCGCTCCCCGAGCTCGTCGCGCAGCTTCCGCCCGGGTTGTGCAGCCGCATGCTCGCTCTCCCAATCCGGCAGGACGCCCGCACAGGCACGGTCGACGTCGCGGTCGCCGACGCGCGCGATCCCCACGCCGCTCGTGAAATTGGCTTTTTTCTGAAGTCGCCGGTGCGCGTCGTGCGTGCGCCGCTCGCCGCGATCGAGGCCGCGCTCGATCGCACGGCGACCACCTCGAGCACGCGCGCCGAGGCGCTCGCGGCGCCGATCTGGATGGCGGAGAAGCCGCCGATGCCTCCGCGGCAGTCGACGACGCCGATCTGGGGGACGCCCATCCCGCGCCGCAACACGATGCCGCCGGGTCCCGGCACCATGCGTCCGACCCCGCTCTCGTCGGTGCCGCCTTCGGTGTCGCCGTCCATGCCGCCGCTGCTCCTCACGCGACCGTCGTTGCCGCGCATGTCCCTCGCTTCGCCGGCGCTGCCGACGTTCGCGTCGTCGGGCACGCTGCAGTCTCTCGAGCAGCCGGCCATGCGCCCGACGCTCGACGAGGATGGCGAGCCGATCCTCGAGCTCCGCATGCACAGCATGCGCGGACCCATGTCGTTCTCCGAGCAGGTGACGACCGCGCCGTTCGGTTTCAGCGAGGGCGGCGAGGTGCGCGTCCACCGCGAGACCGACGCCCCTGGGCTCCCCTTCCCCGACGCGACTGCCGTCGTGGGGCTGATGCGCGGTGCCGGCAGCCGCGACCAGGTCCTCGGCGCGCTCCTGTCCGGCGTGCGGGCGGTAGCGCGGAAGGTCGCGCTCTTCGTGCTCAAGAAGGACGTGTACATGGGCTGGACCTGCACGCCGGAGCTCGGGCCGGTGGCCGACATTCGCAAGGTGCAGATCCCGGTCGCTCTGCCGAGCGTCTTCACGACCGCGGCTGCGGGGAGCACGTACCTCGGTCCGCTCTACCGCAACGAGGCTTCGAGCCAGCTGCTCGACGTCATGCAGAAAGTCTCCCGCGACGTGGCGATTGCCGCCATCCGCGTGCAGGGCCGACCCATCGTCCTCATCGTTGCCGACGAGCTCGGCGACACGGCGCTCGCGACCCAGCGCATCGAGGAGCTCGCGCGCGCCGCTGGCGATGCCCTCACACGCGTGGTGAAGCGGAAGGCGTGATCGAGCTCGTGCCTGTGTTTGAAAACACAGCACACAGCATGGCTTCGCTCCGCTAGGGTTTCGCCTCCATGGGCGACTACGGAAAGCTCAAAGAAGGCTGGGCCAAGGAGACGCTCGCACGCGCGCTTGCCAAGGAGGCTCCGCGCCAGCGGATTGGGCAGCTCGCCGGGCACACGGACGCCGCCGATCTCTACGGCCCCGACGACCTCGAGGCGCTCGGCTTCGATCCGGTGAGAGATCTCGGCGTCCCGGGAAAACCGCCGTTCACGCGCGGCGTCCAGCCGAACATGTACCGCGGGCGCCTGTGGACGATGCGCCAGTACGCGGGCTTCGGTACCGCGGCGGAATCGAACGCGCGCTACCACTACCTGCTCGCGCAGGGGCAGACTGGTCTCTCGGTCGCGTTCGATCTGCCGACGCAGATGGGCCGCGACTCCGACGACGAGCGCGCGCAAGGCGAGGTCGGTCGTGTCGGCGTCGCCATCGACTCGCTCGACGACATGCGCACGCTGCTCAACGGGTTGCCGCTCGACACCATCAGCACGTCGATGACGATCAACTCGACCGCGGCGATCCTGCTCTGTCTCTACATCGCCGTGGCCGAGGAGAATGGCGTCCCGCGGAGCAAGGTGCGCGGCACGATCCAGAACGACATTCTCAAGGAGTACATGGCGCGCGGGACGTACATTTATCCGCCGCGTCCGTCGCTCCGCCTCATCACCGACATCTTCGCGTTCGCTTCGAAGGACGTTCCCAAGTGGAACACCATCTCGATCAGCGGCTACCACATTCGCGAAGCGGGCTGCGACGCCGTGCAAGAGGTCGCGTTCACGCTCGCCGACGGCATCGCGTACACGCAGGCTGCGGTCGACGCGGGGCTCGATGTCGACACCTTCGGCGCGCAGCTCTCCTTCTTCTTCAACGTGCACAACAACCTCATCGAAGAGGTCGCGAAGTTCCGGGCGGCACGCCGGCTGTGGGCCGAGATCATGGAGCAGCGCTTCGGCGCGAAGACCGAGCGGGCACGCGCGCTTCGCTTCCACTGCCAGACTGCCGGCATGACACTGACGGCGCAGCAGCCCCACGTGAACATCGCGCGCGTCACCGTGCAGACCCTCGCGGCGGTGCTCGGCGGTTGCCAGTCGCTCCACACGAACGGCTTCGACGAAGCGCTCGGCCTTCCCACGAGCGACGCTGCGACCATCGCGCTGCGCACGCAACAGGTCGTCGCGCATGAGTCGGGCGTTGCCGATTTCGTCGACGCGCTCGGCGGCAGCTACGCGATCGAGGCGCTCACCCACGAGATCGAGAAAGAGTCGCGACGCTACCTCGCGCGGATCGACGAGCTGACGTGAGCACCCGGATCGTCGCCGTCCGGGCCTTCGAGGCGCTCGACTCGCGCGGGCGCCCGACGGTCGCCGCGCGCGTCGAGCTCGCGGGCGGTGCGCGCGGTC
>CAXSGV010000562.1:0-1820 GCA_964236615.1 uncultured Polyangiaceae bacterium | reverse complement strand
GGATCGACGAGCTCGGCGGGATGGTGCCCGCGATCGAGCAGGGCTACCCGCAGCGCGAGATCCAGAACACGGCCTACAGCTACCAGCTGGAGATCGAGAAGAAGCAGCGCCTCATCGTCGGTGTGAACGCGTTCGTCCAGGACTCCGCGGCGGTGCCGGTGATGAAGATCGATCCCAAGCTCGAGGCCGAGCAGGTCGCGCGCCTACGCGCCGTTCGCAGCGCGCGCGACGCCTCACGCCACGCCGCAACGCTCGAGAAGATCGAGCGCGCCGCCAAAGGCAATGACAACCTCGTCCCGCTCATCCTCGAGGCGGTGAAGGCGTACGCGACTGTTGGCGAGATCTCGAACGTGCTCCGCGGCGTCTGGGGCGAGCATGTCGAAACCCTCGTCATCTAGCGTCGCGCGTGTTCTCGCCGTCGCGCTCGGCTGTTTCTGGCTGCCGGCCGCGGCAAGCTGCGGCGGCGACGACAAGCGCCTCTTCACGCGCGTGAACGACGCTGGTGACGCCAGCGCCGACGCAGCAATCGACGCCGACGACGCGTCCGACGCGGCGATCGATCCCACCCTCGGCGGGCCCTGCGTCGACGAGGCGCAGTGCAACGACGGTTTCGACTGCACCTTCGACAGCTGCGACCAGGCGCTGCATCGCTGCCGCAACGTGCCGGACGACACGCGCTGCTCGGATGGCCTCTTTTGCAACGGGCGCGAGCGTTGCGTGCTCGCGCGCGGCTGCTCGCCCGGCCCCGTCGAGACGTGCCAGGACGGGAGCTCGTGCACGATCGATCGCTGCAACGAGTCGACGCGATCGTGTGAGCACGCGCCGCGCGATCTCGATCACGACGGCGACCCCGACGATCGCTGCGTTGCTTCGAAGGACTGCAACGATCTCGATCCGAACGTCGCCAGCACCCACACCGAGGTGTGCGGCAACGGCATCGACGACAACTGCAATGGCAGCAAGGACGAGCTCGGCTGCGTCACCGCGGCAAACGACCTCTGTACGACCGCGCTCGCGATCACCGCGGCCGGCACCTACGGCATGACGACGGCTGGCTCGAAGAAGGACTACCCGGTCTCGTGCGGCGCCGTCGGTAACGACGTGGTCGCGCTCGTCACGATCCCGCCGGGCGCACCGAAGGATCTCGATGTCTGGGTAACCGCGCCGGGCGCGCTGCTTTCGGTCGCGGTCCAGGGAACGTGCGGCGTCGCAACCACCGAGCTCGCGTGCGGCGGATCAGCAACGCCTTCGAGCGCACGTGCACGTGCGCGCAACCTCGCGCCTGGCACGTACGCGGTCATCGTCACGAGCGATCGTGAAGGTGCCTTCGAGCTCGCGGTCGACTTCAAGTCGCCGACCCCCGCCGCGACGAACGAGTCGTGCGGCAACGCGCTTCCGATCACGCCCGGCGTCGCGAAGGCCGTCGAGATCCTCTCGCCGACCAAGGATCTCGCGAGCGCATGCACGTCGGGCACCGGCGAGCTCACGTATGCGCTCGTTCTCGCCGCCGCCGCGGACGTACGGATCTACGCCTCCACGGTGCGCGGCACGGGCGTTCCGGTCGTGGGTCTGCGCAACGCTTCTTGCACCACCGCGGCCGACGAGCTTCGCTGCCGCACCGGCACGCCACTGCCCGTCTTCGCGCGCGCGCTACCCGCGGGCACGTACATCGTGACCGTCGCCGGGACCGCGCCGATCGACGCGAGCGTGGTCGTGCAGCTCTCGGCGCCGACCGCCGTCCCCGCCGATCAGACGTGCGCCGCGCCCCCCGCCGCGGTGACGCTCGCCAGCTTCGACGAGGTGGCCGAGCTCGACGACAC
>CAXSGV010000561.1:3011-4482 GCA_964236615.1 uncultured Polyangiaceae bacterium | reverse complement strand
GCTCGCCCCGCGCGAGATCGGCCAAGAGGGCTTTCGTGAGGGCAAGGTCATCGAGAGCGCGCTGAAGAGCCTCGCCGAGGTCGGCAAAGAGCTCGACGCGCGCACCGCTGTCTTCGTTGCGCCGCCCGAGTTCACGACGGGCCGCGCCAATCGCGCCGCGGTAAAAGACTTCCTCATCGCCGTGAAGAAGATGTTCGATCGCGTCGTGTGGGAGCCGCCGCCGAGCTGGGATCCCGATGACGCGGGTGCGCTTGCGGCCGAAGCTGGCGCCATCGCCACGCGCGATCCACTCGCGCATGGTCCGACGAGCGAGCCCATCGCGTACTACCGGCTTCCGGGGCCGGCGGGGCACAAGAGCCGTTACGAGGATCCCGCGATTGAGCGCCTCGCCGAGATCGCGCGGGTCGCGAAGAACACCGACGCGACCTACGTGTTCACGAACGTCGACATGTTCGCCGACGCGAAGCGCTTCAAGAAATCGATGAAGCTCTGATCGCGGCCGCTGTTAGCGGCCGCTGATCGCGCTCACGTAGAGCGTAGCCGTCGTCGTCCTGGATCCTGGATCAGAGCCCGCACTCGGTCTTGCAAGAGCTCGTGGTGCAGTCGGCGAGCGCGTTCGAGTCGGCCTTACCGGTCGCGTGCGCTTCACCGCAGGCGTCGATGCAGGGCGTGTCGTTGCAGACCGTCGTGCACTGCGAGTACTGATCGCAGTCGCTGCCGACGCCGCACTTGTCGTTCTCGGTCTTGCACTTCGTCTGCGCGCAGCCGGTGCAGTCGAGCGGACCCGTGGTCGTGCCGGTGTCGGCCGTGGTGCCCGAGTCGACCGGCTCCGGGCAGCTCGAGGCGGGCGTCCCGCATGAGCCTTGGCACGTCGGGTCGCACGCGCCAACCTGATCGCAGGTGTAGAGCGCGGTGTAGGCGTTCTGCCCGGTGGGGTGCGCCTGAAAACACGCCGTGACGCAGTTCTGATCGCAGCCTGCCTTGGTCGCGCACTGGTAGATCGCGGTGCACTCCGTCGAGCTTTGGCACACGGCCCACTGTCCGCTGCACTGCTGGAAGAGGCACGAGTTGCAGGCGGCATTGCCCGTGGGCGGAGCCGTGGGGCCGGAGTCGGCCTTGGGTCCGGAATCGAAGCTGAAACCGCCAGCGTCGCCGTCGCCCGTGGTCACCGTGCAGCCCTGGGAGCCCATCGAGAAGAGCCCGACGCCAAGCGCAGCGGCGACGGTGGTGAAAGCAAAGAGGCGCGAAGGCAGGGAATTCGAAGAAGTAGTCATGCGTGGCTCCGTTGGACGGTGGGTGCGACCCATCGCTTCAATTGGCGATTGTTTCGATGCCAGACCTCAACCCGTCGGTTTCGTCTCGGGCGCTGACTCGAGGGCGCCTGCGGTGGCGGTGCGCTTCAGCGGAACGGTCTTTCGGCTCCGAAAGGCCGCGAGAACGATGAGCAGGCAGACGATGTAGTGCGGGACAT
>CAXSGV010000561.1:0-3001 GCA_964236615.1 uncultured Polyangiaceae bacterium | reverse complement strand
CAGCTCGTACACGGTCGTGCTGCGCATGAAGTGAACGGTCTCTTGGAGCGTCTCGACCCGGAAGGTGCCGGTGTGTGACATCACGCGGCCCACCGGATCGATGAACGCGCTCACGCCCGAGTTCGTGCTCCGCACCATGTAGCGTCGGTGCTCGATCGAGCGGAACTGCGCGAGCGCGAGGTGCTCCCAGGGCTCGGCAGTGTCGCCGAACCAAGCGTCGTTCGTGATGTTCACGAGCAGCTCGGGATCGGCGTGGTTGACCGCGCGGTTCGTGAACGACGGAAGGATGTCCTCGTAGCAAATGAGCGTGGTGATCTTGTGCGTGCCGTCGGCCATCTGGATGAGCAGCGGATCGAGCTTGTCGCCCGAGCTGAACTTTCCGCTGTTCGGCGACCATTTGTAGAGGATCGGGAACGTGTCGCCGAGCGGGAGGTACTCGCCGAACGCGAGGAGGAACTCCTTGTCGTAGCGAGCGTTCACGCGGCCGCGCGCATCCGTCGATAGCGCGGTGTTGAACCAGCGTTCGCGATCGGGATCGACCCGGTAGAGGACCGCGCCGAAGATCGCCGGCACGCCCAACTTGCCGGCGATGCGCTCCTGCATGAACGACTCGGCCATCTTCTCGGGAACGGCGAACGCCACCGAGGACTCGCTCCAGACGACGAGCTCGGCGCCCTTGTTCTTCAGCTCGCTGCTGAGGCGCTGGTGCCGGCGGAGACCCTCGCTCGGGTCCTCGCGCTTTTGCATCAGCCCCATGTTGCCCTGCACGAGGCCGACCTTCAGGGGCGGGGAGGCGAGCGCGCGAGCGTCGACCATCTTGATACGGGCGAACCCGAACACGAGCGCGAACGCGAGACCAGCCGCTCCGAGGATCACGACGCGGCGATCCATCGACCGCGCTTCCATACGCGCCATGATCGGCTCGGCGATCGCCATGTTCACGCCGAGGAGCATCACGCCGACGAGGACAGGCCCGCCGAGCTCCGCCAGCTGCGTGAGCGCCGGCTGCCCGTGCACGGTGGCGGCGTAATACCAGGGGAAGAGAAGCGGATAGAGCATCTCGCTCGCGACGAACGCGAAGACGAGCACGAGCGCCGCCGGCCAGCCACGTGCAGTCGCGCGCGCGTAGAGCCACGCCATCAGCCCGAGCCGGCCACCTTGAAAACCGCAGACAATCGAGACGAAGAGAAGACAGAGCGGAAGAGGGAACCCGCTGAACGTCTTCAACATGGTCGAGAGCCAGTAGAAGCCCGCCATGTTCATCGTGGCGCCGGTGACGACGCCGAGCCACCACGCACGTTTTGCCTTCTGCCCATGGATCGCGATCCAGAAAGGCACGAAGCACACGAACGACAGCGGCCAGATATCCATCCCCGCAAAGGCGAGGAAGTAGAGAAACCCACTGACGACCGCGAGACCGAGCGCGACGCCGAACCCGAGCGGCAGCTTCATTTGACGATCTTGCCGATTTTATCGAGCACGTCGCGGACGCTGAACGGCTTTGCGATGTAGTGCCGTGCGCCGGCGTTGATGCCCTCGACGATGTCCTTCGCCGAGCTGCGTGCGGTGAGGAACACGATCGGGATCCCCTTCAACACTGGGTCGGCTTTGATGACACGCGCGAGCGCATATCCATTCATGCGCGGCATCATCACGTCGCAAAGAATGACGTCCGGCAGGGTTCCTTTGCGGAGGATCTCCATCGCGGCGACGCCATCACAGGCCTCGTGCACCGTGTACGAGATACCGAGAGCCCGCACGAGCATCGCGCGTACGGACTCGTCGTCCTCGACCACGAGGACGATCTTGCTGGTGCGGGATGGCTCCATTGAGGCGACGGTCTACTTACTTCCCGTTGATCGCGAGAAGCTCCACTTCGAAGACGAGCGTAGCGCGCTGCGGGATCACGGGTGGCCGGCCCTGATCGCCGTAGGCGAGCTGCGAAGGGATGGTGAGCTTGCGCTTGCCGCCGACCTTCATGCCGACGACGCCCTGATCCCAGCCCTTGATGACCTGACCCTCGCCGAGCGTGAAGTCGAACGGCTTGCCGTGGTCCTTCGACGCGTCGAACTTTTTGCCGTCCTGGAGCGTGCCCACGTAGTGGACCGTCACTTTGTCGCCCGTCTTCGCGGCAGCACCCTTGCCGACCGTGAGGTCTTTCATCTCGAGCTTCGCGTTCGGGTCGAGCGGCGGGAGCGGCGCTGCCGAAGGGACGGGCGCCGCGCTCGCATGCGCGGTGGGGATGTTGGCTGCGGCCGAGGCCGACGGCGCCGGCTTCGCGGGCATTGAGGGCGGGGCTTCGCTCGCGATCGGCTCGGGGCTAGGAGGCGCTGTGAGGCTGGAGCACGCTAGGCCCGCAAGGCCGAGAAATGTCGAGAGCGCTACGGGGAGGAGAGAGCGTGAGGCCGACTTCTTCATGGGGCGGGCTGAACGTAGTAGGGCTACACTCAAAGTAAAGGGGATCTCAGCTACTCGAACCATGTCGCGTGTCCTCCACATCGAAGACGATCCGCGCAACCGGCTGCTCGTCCGGAAGCTCCTCGTCGCCGACGGTCACGAGGTGATCGACGCGGCCGATGGTCTCGAGGGTGTAAGGCTCGCGATCGCGCAGCGGCCCGATCTCGTGCTCGTCGACATCAACATTCCCGGCCTCGACGGCTACGAGGTGACGCTGCGACTCCGCACCGAAGCGTCGCTCGCGCAGGTGCCGATCGTGGCCATCACCGCGGAGGGCGAGCGCGAAACCAGCTATGCCGTCGGCTGCGATGGCTTCTTACAGAAGCCGATCGACGCGCGAAACTTCGCGCGCCAGATCCGCGACTACCTCCACGGGCACCGCGAATCGCAGCCGAGCGAGAGTACGACCGGCGAGCGCTTGCGCGCGCAGAGCGGCCGCATCGTCGCGCACCTCGAGACGAAGGTCTCCGAGCTCTCGCAAGCCAACGAACGACTCCGCGACATGGATCGCCTTCGCACCGAGTTCTACCGGAACATCTCGCAC
>CAXSGV010000560.1:0-4493 GCA_964236615.1 uncultured Polyangiaceae bacterium | reverse complement strand
CACGGGCACGTCGAAGTTCAACCTGACGACCGTCGGTATCGACGCCCAGGTGTCGAAGCCAATCACGCTCGGCGACTCCGCCGTCGTCACGCCGTACGTCGGCTACCAGCGACTCGTCATCTTGGGTGACTCGCTCGTCGTCGATGGCACCCCGAGCGTCGATGCGCTGCAGCAGTGCGGATACGCCGGCCCCGACGCGCAGACGGGCGCGCCCACCTGCCGTCACAAGCTGTCGAACGGCGCCGACGCCAACGCCGACTTCAACAACAACTTCACGTTCGAGAAGGTCCGCACCCACCGTCACCGCGGGATCTTCGGCGTGAATTACCGCTACGAGATCCTCTTTCTCGCGAGCCAGTTTTTGGTCGATCTCACCCCGCCCGACGCCGAGAATCCTGGGCTCACGAGCACGCGCCAGTGGACACTGTCCTTCGAAGCCGGCGTCTACTTCTGACCGCGTTCGCGCTCGCGGCGTCGGCGCTCGCCGGTGTCTCGGCGATCGCATGCGCAGGCGCGCGCGGAGCGGGCACGCCGGTCGGCGTCTCGACAGCGAGCCACGGTCGCGGCGAGCGTCCCGACGATGGCGGTCTCGACGGCTCACGCCGGGGCGCCGGTTTACCTGCCGAATTCAAGACGAAGAACGGCTACACGAAGGTGAACCGAGCGCGCTTCGTCTCGAGCGGCCACGCGGCAGGCCGCTGGGACGTCGACATCTACGTGAGCACCTCGGCCAAAGAGGCGTACGCCTCGGCCGCCGGCGATGTCCCCGTTGGCGCGCGCCTCGTTAAGGAGCACTTCGAGCGTGCAGGTGTCGCCGGTGCTGACGCGTCGGACCGGCCCGGCAGCCCGACGGGCCCAATCATGATGATGGAAAAAATGGAGAAGGGCTTCGACCCCGATCACGGCGACTGGCGCTACGTCGTCGTGAGCAGCACCGGCACCGTGGTCGAGGATGGCCGCGTCGAGTCCTGCGCGGGCTGCCATGACGACGCGCCGCACGATCACATCTTCCGCGTGGAGCAGTAGCGGTGACAGCCGCCGCGTCGTCGAAAGGCGACCGGCGTCAGGCGAGGACGAGCGCGATGATGAAAGCAAGGATGGCGACGCATGCGACCGTGGTGGAGATGATCGCCACGACGTAGGACGCGCGGACGGCGCGGTCGGCGCTCGGGCCATGCAAACCGTAGGCGCCGCGCAGGAATGCACGTGCGCTTCGTGTGGGGAGGCCAAGCGCGAGCCGCGACAGCGCGAGGGCGGAGCCGAAGCCCTCTTTGAAGAGGACGACGACGGCGCCGACGGGACCGAGGATGAGATCCCAACCCGTGGCGTAGAGACCGAAGCGAAGCGCGCGCGAGCGTGCCGAGCGCACGCCCGAACGACGCGCGCCGAAGTCGAGCGCGAGGCCGTGCGCGGCGTGGGCCACGACGAGCAGCGACGCGAGCGCGGGAATACCGAGGACGAGCGCGCGCAAGACGAGACCGCGGGAAGCGTCGTCGAGCGCGACCGACTTCATCCAGTGCGGAGCAATGGCCACGGCGACCGGGATCAGCGCGAGCACCATGGCGGTCGTCGAAATGACCTCGATCGCGATTGCGAAGCGGAGCGCGGGCGCGATCGGGCCGTCGGGGAGCGCTGCGAAGAACTCTTCGGGGTTGCGCGTGGTGGCGCGCGCGGTCAGCCAAAGGCGGTGAAGGAGTGGGGCGCCCGGGCGTTCCCACGCGACGATCGCGATCATTCCGGAGCGGGAGAGGTTCGCCTCGCAACCACAGTCCGCTTCACCGCAGCGAGCGCAGACGACCGTCGCAGGGACGTCGACGTCCTCGATGCGGTCGAGCATCTCCTCCATCGTCTCGCCCGAAGAGATCGCGACCGCGGTGGCAGCCGCCGGATGCCTGCTCGTAGGACGCACGTCGGCGCTCGGCGTGTCGCGCGCCGTCCGAGCTAGACGAAGTCTGCGCTGGGATGTGGGGGCACCCATGCACGGAAATCATGGCTCCATCGAGGGCCCGGCGCCACGTGGCGGCAACCTCAGTGCAGGTCTTGACCCCGCGAGGTACCGCGCGCGACTTTGATGTCGTCGACGCGACCGCCCAGGCCGATCGAGAGCGCCGTCGCGAGGATGCTCACGAGCAGCGTCGCGTAGAGGGGCCAGTCGAACGTGAAACGCACCGGGACGAGCCCGCTATGAGGCGGACGCGCGAGGAGGACCGCGATCGTGACCGCAGGAATCGCGCTCAGAAACGCGGCGGCGACGCGCGCGCCTCGGAGCTGCATGATCGTGCGGCGGCTCATGACGGTGGGAATGAGAACCACCCATGCGACGCCGGCGGCCCACGACCAACCGAGGCGGCGCGCGAGATCGAAGCCCGAGAAGACGTAGAGATCGGGCAGCGTGACGTTGACCCAGGGGAGGAAGAAGAGCGCGACGCCGACGAGCCCCGCGAGCGACAGGAGGCCCTTGTTGCGACCGAGGTAGGCCGGCGGAAATTTCTCGTGCTCCGGCGCCACCGGAATCGCGGGGTCTTCGGCGAGCGCGTCGAGCGAGGGCGGAAGCTTCTCGAGCGCCTTCAAGCCGACACCGCAGATGGGGCACGTCGCAGCCTCGCCCTCTTCGAACATCTCGCGGCAGAACGGGCAAGCAACGATCGCCACGGCGGGAGCATAGCCCATCGGATTGAGCCTCATGCCCGTGCGGACAGCGCCGGGCGCCGCGAAGTTCCTTGCCGGCTCGAGAGCTCTCGGGAAAGGATGGGCCGGCATGAGCGGCAAGCGAAAGCTGGGCGACGACGTGATGGCCGCGCGTGCGGCGCTACGCGTGCGGCTCGCCACGATCATCGGTGACGCGGGTGAGATCCCGCGGCTCGACGAGGCGCTCACCCACCCGAGCTTCGCGCATGAAGAGGCGCAAGCGCGGCCGAAGGATCCGCGCGTGCCCGACAACCAACGGCTCGAGTTCTTGGGCGACGCGGTGCTCGGGCTTTGCGTGGGCGAGCTGCTCGTGCGCGAGAATCCTTCGGCGAACGAGGGCGTCCTGTCGCGGATGCGAAGCGCGCTCGTCAACGCGGACACGCTCGCGCGCTGGGCTCGCACCGAGCGTCTCGGCGCGTGCCTCGGTCTCGGACGTGGCGCGCGGACGCTCGGCGATCACGATCAGACCAACGTTCTCGCCGACGCGGTCGAGGCGATCGTCGCTGCGATCTACGATGCACGTGGCCTCGAGCAGGCGCGGGCGCTGGTCGAGGAGGTCGTCCGCGAGCCCTTGGCCGAAGCATCGGCGACGACGCTCGGGCGCGATCCAAAGAGCGTGCTGCAAGAGCTCGTGCAAGCGCGCGGCTCTCCGACGCCCGTCTACCGCGTCGTGGCCTCGCGGATGGCGGGCCACAGCTCGGTCTTCGAGGTCACGGTCTCCGTGGGCGAGCACGAGCTCGGGCGCGGCGAAGGGCGATCGAAGCAGACCGCCGAGCGCGCTGCGGCGGCAGCAGCGTTGAAGAGCGAGGCCGTTACTTCTTCGGCGTTGGAGCGTTGAGCGGCGGCACCTGACCGGGGCGACGCCGGGGCGTGATTACGCCGTCGTTCGGCGAGATCTCGATGAGCGCGAGAAGCGGCTCATTGAGCTCCTTGAGCTCGCGCTTCTTGAGATCATCGAGGAGCTTCTTTTCGGCGTTCTCGAGCGCCTGTTTGTAGAGCGTGTCGCGGATCTGCGAGCTCACCTCGTCGAGCGTGCGCCGGCTCGCACCGACGGTGCCGCGACGCCACACGACCGCGAAGTTGCCCGCCTCTTCGACCGGCGCGGGCACGAGCTCGCCGTCCTTCACCGTGGTCGCTGCCTTCACGATCGCGGGGTCGACCTTGAGGCCGGCCTCGTTCGAGACGCCGTCGAGCGAAACGAAGCCCAAGTTGCCGCCGCGGAGCGTCGTCGCCTTGTCGAGGCTGTGATCGCGCGCGAGCGTCTGGAAATTCGGGATCGTCGGCTCCTTCTTCGCAGCCTCGAGCACTGCGGCGGCCTCTTCGCGCGTCTTGCAGAGAATTCGCCAGATGCTGTAGCGCTCGGGCGCTTCGTAACGCGACTTGTTGTCGGCGTAGTACTTGAGGATCGCCTCGTTCGGGATCGTTTGCGCGGTGCCGACGCCCTCGCGGAGCGCACGCATCGTCGCGTTCGAATGCACGCGGGCGAGCGCCTGTGAGACGGCGAGGTTCTGGTCGATGTGACGGTTCTCGGCGCCGAGCGCGAGGAGCACCTCGGGGATGAGCACCTCTGCGAGGAAGCGCTTCTTGATCGTCTGCGGATCGGCGCCGAAGCTCGCACGCTGGAACGGCGGTACCGTGGTGAGGCGATCTTCGAGCTCGCCCGCAGTGATGGTGCGCGGACCAACGTGGGCCACGATCGCTTCACGGGCATCGGCGCGGACGTTCGTGACGGTGGTGGTGACCGCGAGCGCCGCCTTCGTTGCGCGCTACACGGTCTCGCCGCTCGTGCGCCGCATCGATCGCGC
>CAXSGV010000559.1:0-4499 GCA_964236615.1 uncultured Polyangiaceae bacterium | reverse complement strand
TTGAGATTTTTTATTTGACGGAGGTTGATGTGCAAGGCACCCTCTTCGAGCGTGCAATCCCACTGGCTCGCCACGATGCAGATCGGCAGCAGGCGGACGCCGTGACGCTGCGCATCTTGAAGGATCGTGCTCGGCGAGTAGAACCCCATCGGCTGGCTGTTCACGAGGGACGCCGCGAACGCCGCTGGGTGATGCACCTTGAGCCACGAGCTCGCGTAGACGAGCAACGCGAAGCTCGCAGAGTGACTCTCGGGGAACCCATACTCGCCGAAGCCCTGAATCTGCGCGTAGAGACGCTCGCCGAACTCGAGCGAGATCCCCCGCGACGCAAACCCGCTGAGGAGGCGCTCGCGGTGACGCTCGAGGCGGCCGTTCTTCTTCCATGCAGCCATGTCGCGGCGCAGCTGGTCAGCCTCGCCCCCGGTGTAGCCCGCGCCGACGATGGCAATCTGCATGACCTGCTCTTGAAACAGCGGTACTCCGAGCGTTCGATCGAGGATGGGCGCAAGGATCGGGTGTGGCGCCGTGGCTTCCTCCTGGCCGTTTCGGCGGCGAAGGTACGGATGGATCATGCCGCCCTGGATGGGGCCGGGCCGCACGATGGCGACCTCGACCACGAGGTCGTAGTAGTTGCGCGGTTGGAGGCGCGGCAGCATCGACATCTGCGCGCGGCTCTCGATCTGGAACACGCCCACGGTGTCGGCGTGGCAGAGCGCTTCGTAGACCTCGGGGTCTTCAGCGGGGATGCGCGCCAGGCGATCGATGGCTGTAGACGCCGCAATCCGCGCGTCGGTTTCGGAGGCCATCGTGAGCGCCTTGCGGATGGCGGTGAGGATGCCGAGCGCGAGCACGTCGACCTTGAAGAACCCGAGGGTGTCGAGGTCGTCCTTGTCCCATGGGATGACGGTGCGGTTCGCCATGGTCGCCGGCTCGATGGGCGCGACGCGATCGAGTGGCTCGGCGGAGAGCACGAACCCGCCGACGTGAATCGACAGGTGCCGCGGGAAACCTTGGATGGCGAACGCGCCCTCGATCACCATGCGCACGCGCGGATCTTTCGGGTCGAAGCCGGCGGCGCGGAGGCGCTCTGCGTCGACCTCGCGCACGGGGTCGAACCAGCTGACGGTCCCCGAGAGGCGCTCGGTCTGCTCGAGCGAGAGACCGAACACCTTGCCGACCTCTTTGAGCGCCGACTTGCCACGGTACGACACGACCTCGCTCACCATCGCGGCGCGATCGCGGCCGTATTTTTCGTAGATCTCCTGGATGATCTCTTCGCGGCGATCGTGCTCGAAGTCGACGTCGATGTCGGGCGGCTCGTGCCGCTCGGCGGAGAGGAAGCGCTCGAAGAGCAAATTCGAGCGCGCGGGATCGACGGCGGTGATCCCGAGGCAAAAGCAGACCGCGCTGTTCGCCGCGCTGCCGCGCCCCTGACAGAGAATGTCGCGACGGCGTGCCATGTCGACGATGGTGCGGACGCTCAGGAAATAAGGCGCCACCTCGAGGCGTGCGATGAGCCCGAGCTCCTTCTCGATCTGCGCGCGCACCTTGTCGGGGATGGCGCTGTCGTCGCCGGCTCCGTACCGAAGCGTGGCGCCCTCGTACGTCATGCGGCGAAGCGCGGCGTCGGGGGTCTCACCCTCGTACGCGGGGCGCTCGAGCTCGCACGGGAAGCGGTACTTGAGCTCGGTCAGCGAGAAGCGGCACGCGTCGGCGATTGCACGCGTGCGTGCGATCGCGTCGGGGCGGTCACGGAAGATGCGGCGCATCTCGGCGTCGGACTTGAGGCACGCTTCGGCGTTGGGGAGCAGCGCGCGCCCCGCCTTGTCGAGCGTCGTGCCCTCGCGGATGCAGTGGAGTATGTCGAGGATGGGCTTCTCGGCGCGCTCGGAGTGACGAATCGCATTGGTCGCCACGAGAGGCAGCTCGAAGCGCGTGGCGATCGCAATCGCCTCGCGTGAGCGCACGCGGTCTTCGCCGTCGAGGTGCCGATGAAGAGCGACGCTCGCACGCGCGCCGAAGGCTTCCCTCACGAGCGCCGCGTGATCGTAATTCTCGGGACGGTGCGCATGCACGAGAGCCCACAGCCCCGCCGCATGCGCGCACACGATCTCGGTGGTGACGCCCGCGTAGACGTTTTTGGGTAGTCCATCGGCGCTCTTACGCGCTTTCCGCTTTCGTTCTGCGTGACGCGCGTGGCTCGCGGTGAGGATGCGGCAAAGGTTCGTGTATCCCTCGTGATCGGCGACGAGCACGGTGAGCGTGGTGAAGGAGGTGCCGTGCTCGATCGTGAGCTCGGCGCCGAGCACGAGACGCACGCCTTGCTTTCGTGCCTCTTCGTGGGCGCGCACCGCGCCATAGAGACCGTCGCGATCGGTGATCGCGATCGCGTCGAATCCAAGCGCGGCGGCGCGCTGCACGAGGCGCTCGGGGGGCGACGCGCCCTGCAAAAAGGAAAAATTCGACCGGACGGTGAGCTCGACGTACGCGTCGCCGCCGCTGCTTATGGGCGGTGGATCGGCCGGCTCTTCCAGCAATTGCCCCACATAAGGCATGCGGGAGCTCGGATCGATACGAATGCGCCCCATCGACAGCTGAACATTCTATCAGTGGTCTGCCGGAAAGTCACTCCGACACCCGAGCGATGGACTAGATGGATTCGCTACATGGGGTGGTTTCGACGCACGAAAGAAGTGACCGAGGACGCTGCAGCCGCGCCGCGCCACGGCTCCGGTCTCATCCCGCGGACGAAGCTGGAACGCCCGCGAAGCTCGGACATCGCGGCGCTCGGCGCGGCGACGATCGACGCCGAGGTCTACGACCTCGTCATGCGCGCAGAGCTGATTGCAATCGTGTCGCCGGTCGAGACTTCATGCCGATGGGAGAAGGGCGACATCGTCACGCTCACGCGCGTGCACATCGAGCGTCACATCGCGGGCCGCTCTCCTCGCCGTCTCGAATGGGTTCGCGCGCGCGGTGGAACCATTGGTCCCGTCAATCGCTTCGTCGACGGCGAAGCGTCCTTCGTCGCGCCCGTGCGCTCGCTCGTCTTCCTCGTCGGCGGCCAAGTGCTCGAGGTGGTCGCCGGTGCCCGCGGCCAGTTCCCGATCGTCTACCGCAAGACCACCAAGCCCGAGCTGATCACGGCCCCCTGGCGCTCGACCCTCGCGCCGCTACAGCACGAAGCTCCGCCGCCCTTCGGCCCACACGCGCTCGACGAGGTCGTCAGCGATCTCGCAGACGCGTGGTCCCGCCTCCACATCTGATTCACGCTCACGCTCGAGCACACTCAACCCGCGTCCTCCCGGCGCGGACTTTTGCGGCGCGAGGCAGCGGCAGATTGTCGGGAATCCACGCGTAGACCGGCGGGTCATCGCCGAGCCAGCTCCCGTCCTCGTCCTGAGCAGGCTCGAGGATTGGCGGCTTCACGGGGGGCGGCCGTCGACCATCGTCGTCGTGCACGAACCGCGACGTGTCGCCGAGGTTGCTCTGGAGCGTGTCGAGCATGACCCTCATCTCCGCGTCGCGACGCGCAGCCTCGGCGTCGCTCGACCGACAAGCATCCAACGAATCCGAAATGGCGCGCCTCGTGATCTCGCGCATGAATCCTGACCTCACGATGTGCTTCAAAGCGCTCCGCAGCGCGCGCCTTCCCCTCGGTGTCAGTCGAATCTGTGTTCGACGCGCATCTTCGGGATCGCACCGCCGCTCGAGATACCCGCGGTCCTCGAGCTTGCCCACCATGCGACTCACGGTCGGCCCGCGCACGCCAAGCAACTCATAGACATCCTGATGCTGCACCCACTCCTGTCGCTGACAATCAATGGCGTGCATCAAATCAAACCGCGCAGGCGTAAGCCCAAATGCCTCTGTCACCATCACGCCAAGCTGCCCCAAACGATGAAACACACGCTTGATGGAAAACGAAAATCGATTCACGCGCGCACCCTCCCTCGCGCGCCCACCCGGGCCCGCGACACGCTCGCCTAAGCACTCCACGTGCCATCCCGCCTCGTGCGCCTCGTGCGCCTACGGCCCCTATGGTCTGCTCGGCGGAATTCGGATCCGGCTCCGAATTCGCGTCGAGGAGGCGGTTCTCGGGCTGCGCTCCGAGGGTGGCCCGGACGGATTTGGGACGTCCTTGGGACAGTCGCTCGCGGCGGCGCGAGCTTGGGTGCGGCGCGGGTGCGACGATTGCTGCGCTAATCAATCCAGCCGCGGAGGCGCGCGGCGGGGGTGGTGCGATCGATCTCGATCCATGCGATGGCGCCTAGGTCTTCGAGCCAGGTGGCGATGATTTCTTGTATAACAGGACCACCATAACACCACCACTCAACCACTTCATAACGCGCAATACGGCGACGGGAGCTTTGGATGGGGGCGCCGCCTTTGGCGTGCGCCGCGATGTGGTGCGGGAGCGGCGTCGTGAGGATGCGCGTCGGCTCGCAGGTGCGCGAGACGAGGTTTAGCGCGAGAGTCAACGCGGGGCGGCGCTTCAG
>CAXSGV010000558.1:1967-4499 GCA_964236615.1 uncultured Polyangiaceae bacterium | reverse complement strand
CGGAACCGGGATCGGCGACACGATGATCTTGATCAGCAGATCGCCGAGCGCCTCGCTCTCGAACGGGAGCCTGCCGGTGATGCACTGGTACGCGATGACGGCGAGCGACCAGAGATCGCTTCGCGAGTCGACCGCCTTCGTGCCCTGCGCTTGCTCCGGGCTCATGTAGTAGGGCGTGCCGAGCATCGCGCCCGTGCGCGTGTTGCTCCCGGTCACCAGGTCGCTCGTCTTGTTCTTGGCGATGCCGAAGTCGAGGACCTTCGCGATCTCACGGTCGTCGTCGCGTACGAGGAAGATGTTCTCGGGCTTGAGGTCGCGGTGAATCACTCCGCTCTCGTGGGCGCGGCGGAGGGCCTTGGCGGCCTGGGTGATGATCGTCGCCGTGGCCTGGAGCGAGAGCCGCGGGGTCCGCCGCAGGCGCTCGCCCAAGTCCTCGCCTTCGAGGAGCTCCATCGCGATGTAGGGCCGGTCCTCCTCGTCGATGCCGTGGTCGAGGATCTGGACGACGTGCGGGCTGCGGAGCTGCGCCGCGGCCTTCGCCTCGCGCTCGAAGCGCATATGCGCCTCAGCCAGCGACGCGAACTCGCCTTCGATGAATTTTACGGCGCAGGGAATGTCGAGCCCGAGGTGAAGCGCTTGCCACACCGAGCCCATGCCGCCGCGTCCGAGCAGCCTCTCGAGCTTGAAACGTCCGGCGACGACTGCGTTTTCCACGAGCTGCACGGTGCCCATTATTCACCCTCTGCCGAAGGCCGACAAGGCGCTGCCGTAAGGAGTTTCAGCACTTGGGGCGTCTCTTCTCCGACTCGCACTTGATTCCCGACCCCACGAGACTGATCTTGTGTCGGTGAATCACCTCTTCAGAGCCTCCACCGGACCCAACAAGCCCGGGAGCCCGGATCACAAGAACGACGAAGAGCTCGACGTCAAAGAGCGGACGAAACCAGTCGTTCCACGCCGCTACAAGGTGCTCTTTCACAACGACGACTACACGACGATGGAGTTCGTCGTGGAGTGCCTCATGACGTTTTTTCACAAGACCGAGACCGAAGCCACGCACGTGATGCTGACCGTGCACAAGATGGGTGCGGCCACTGCGGGCGTCTACACGCGCGAGGTGGCCGAGACGAAGGTTCAACAGGTCATCGACCACGCCAAAAAGCACGGGATGCCGCTGCTTCTCACCGCCGAGCCGGAGTAACGAACGAGATGCGCATCAGCCCCGAAGTCGAGATTGCCCTCACGCTCGCCGCGAACGAAGCCGCGCGCCGTCGCCACGAGTTCGTCACCATCGAGCACCTCCTCTACGCGCTCCTCTTCGACGACGGCACCGCGCTCGTCGTGCGTCACGCGGGCGGCAACGTCAGCACGCTGAAGAAGGAAATCGAGAAGTACCTCGACGAAGAAGTCGACGCCCTCGCCGAGGACACGTTCCTCGACTCGCCGACGCCTTCACTCGGCGTTCAGCGCGCCATCCGCCGCGCCGTCGCCCACGTGCAATCGTCGGGCAAGGACGAGGTCAAAGGCGCCAATGTCCTCGTTGCGCTCTATGCCGAGCGCGAGTCGTTCGCCGTCGCGGCGCTCGAGCAAGCAGGCGTCACGCGGCTCGATATCGTCGCGTACATGTCCCATGGCGTTTCGAAGCTCGACGAAGCCGACGCGCGCATGGCCGGCGACGGCGAGGACGACGAGGTGTCGGGCGGCGGTGGCGAAGGCGCACCCAAGGCGAAGGACCCGCTCAAGGCCTACTGCGTGAACCTCAACGAGCAGGCAAAAGAAAAGCGAATCGACCCGCTCGTCGGTCGCATGAAGGAGCTCGCGCGCATCATCCAGATTCTCGCGCGGCGGAAGAAGAACAACCCTCTCCTCGTGGGCGATGCCGGCGTCGGCAAGACCGCGATCGCCGAAGGTCTGGCGATGAAGATCGTCGACGGCGACGTGCCGCGCGCGCTTCGTTCGTCGGTCGTGTTCTCGCTCGACATGGGTGCTCTCGTCGCAGGCACGCGCTTCCGTGGCGACTTCGAAGAGCGCATCAAGGCCGTGCTCAAGGCGCTCGAGAAAGAGGAGCACGCGATCCTCTTCATCGACGAAATCCACACCATCGTCGGCGCGGGCGCCACCAGCGGCGGCAGCATGGATGCCTCGAACCTCCTGAAGCCGGCGCTCGCGTCGGGCCGGCTTCGCTGCATGGGGTCGACCACGTTCGAGGAATTCCGCCAACACTTCGAGCGCGATCGCGCGCTCGCGCGTCGCTTCCAGCGCGTCGAGGTGCTCGAGCCCAGCCTCGAAGAGACCATCAAGATCCTCGAGGGCTTGAAGAAGCACTACGAGAGCTTCCACGGCGTTCGCTACACGAAGGAGGCGCTCGAAGCGGCGGCTACGCTCGCGTCACGCCACCTTCACGACAAGAAGATGCCCGACAAGGCGATCGATCTCCTCGACGAGTCCGGCGCCGCGGTGAAGCTCGCGGTCGCGGTCGATCTCGATCACCCCGTCGAGGCCGAAAAAGACACGGACGGCGAGCCGAAAAAC
>CAXSGV010000558.1:0-1957 GCA_964236615.1 uncultured Polyangiaceae bacterium | reverse complement strand
GGCGGCTTCACGCTGCTCGCGCGCTTGGCCGACGAGACCGTGCTCGCGCGCATGGCGCAAATCCCGCCACGCGAAGTGTCTACGAACGACAAGGAGCGCCTGCAGACCCTCGAGAAGGAGCTCCACGGTGCGATCTACGGACAAGAAGACGCGATCCGCGCGCTCGGCAGCGCGATCAAGCTCTCGCGCGCCGGCCTCCGCAGCCCCGAGAAGCCGATCGGGTCGTTCCTCCTCACCGGCCCCACGGGCGTCGGTAAGACGGAGCTCGCCAAACAGCTCGCGAAGACGCTGGGGATCGCGTTCATCCGCTTCGACATGAGCGAGTACATGGAGCGACATACCGTCAGCCGCCTCATCGGCGCGCCGCCGGGCTACGTCGGCTTTGATCAGGGCGGACTTTTGACCGACGCGGTCGCGAAGACGCCGCACGCGGTGCTCTTGCTCGACGAAATCGAGAAAGCGCACCCGGATGTCTTCAACGTGCTGCTCCAGGTCATGGACCACGGCAAGCTGACCGACAACAACGGCAAGGCGAGCGACTTCCGTCATGTCATCTTGCTGATGACGAGCAATGTCGGCGCGCGCGATCTCGCGCGACGCGCCGTCGGTTTCGGCGCGGGCTCGAACACCGGCGACGCGGACCGCGAGTACAAGCGCATGTTCAGCCCCGAGTTCCGCAACCGGCTCGACGCGCGCATCTCGTTCAATCCACTCTCGCCTGTCGTGATGACCCAAGTCGTCGACAAGTTCCTCCGCGAGCTCAACGTGCAGCTCGTCGAGCGCAACGTGGTGCTCGAAGCTACGGCGGCGGCCCGCGCATGGCTCGCCACGAAGGGCTACGACCCCGACAACGGCGCGCGTCCCCTCGCCCGCGTCATCCAGGACGAGATCAAGCGGCCCCTCAGCGAGGAGCTCCTCTTTGGCAAGCTCGAGAACGGCGGCACCGCCATCCTCGACGCGAAGGACGACGCGCTCGTCTTCCGCTACGAGCCGCCGAAGGTCGAGGCCGTCGACGCCGTCGCGAGCGACGCGTCCGTCAATTGATCGGACGGCGCGGCGTCACTGGCACATGGTGCTGCTGGTGTTGTAGGTCGCGGGCGCCGTGCAAACGCGGTTGCCCGTGATGTTGTTCGCATCACTCACGCAGTAGGTCTGACCGGGTTTGCCGCACGCGATGCAGTGGGTGCTGTTCGCGTCGTAGCGTGTCCCCGCGTTGCAGGTGGTGCCGCTGTTGCCGCTCACGTTCCGCGGATCGGCGAAGCAGTACGTCTCGCCAGCGCTACCGCACGCGATGCAGTGCGTGCTGTTCGCGTCGTAGCGCGTCCCTGCGTTGCAGGTCGTGCCGCTGTTGCCGCTGACGTTCCTGGGATCGACGAAGCAGTACGTTTCGCCGGCGTGCCCGCATGCAACGCAGCGGGTGCTGTTCGAGTCGAAACGCGTACCGGCGTTGCAGCTGGTGCCGCTGTTGCTGCTGACGTTGTTCGCGTCGGCGTAACAGTACGTCTGCCCGGCGTTACCGCAGGCGATGCAGTTTCCGCTGTTTGGGTCGTAGCGCGTGCCTGCGTTGCACGATGACGCGCCTGCCCCGTCCTTGCACGGCTTCTGCGTGTCGTTGCCGCACGTGCTTGGGAGGGTGCCGCCGTCGGCCGTGGGACCTGCGTCCGTCGCGGGCATGGGGCCGCCATCGATTGCCGGTGCGGGACCGGCGTCGGCGGCGGCGCCGTCGGCCTCGGCTTCCTCGGCAGCTGTTGCTTTGCGGATACCGGTCGCCTCGAGCACGTAGACGCCGGGGCCGGTGAGCGCGAATGTCGACGGCGTGGCCGGACCTTGCAGCGTTACTTCGAGTGACCCGCCCGCAGGCACGATGACGTCGAGATCGGCGCGCAGCTGGTCGCGCAGGATGCCCGTCACCATGCTCGTCGTGAAAGTGGTCTTCGTGCTCGTGGTGCTCTGCTCG
>CAXSGV010000557.1:0-4518 GCA_964236615.1 uncultured Polyangiaceae bacterium | reverse complement strand
GAACTCGACGATGCCGCGGTTCGCGATGTTGAACTCGCCGTCGAAGTTGAACGCGCGCGGATCGGAGTCCGAGCCGTACTCGGCGATCTTGCGGTAGTTGATGTCGCCGGTGAGCTCGGTCGAGTCCTGGTTCTTCTCGTCCTTCGGCTGGAACGTGCCGATGCCGACGCGATCCTTCTCGCTGAGGACGAGACGCCGGCAGCGAATGTGCTTTCCGATCATCTTCGACCAGTCACCTTCGTACTTGGTGAGCAGGTGCTTGATGATGAAGCGGCTCGCGGGATCGAGATCGCCCTCGACCTTCACCTTGTACTGGTCGTTCGAGAGACCGAGCTCGTCGATGGCCTTGTCGCGCCATTCCTGCGGAATCAAGCGGAGCGGCTCTTCGTTCATCGGGCTCGGGAAGCGGTCGGACTCACCCGCGAGCCCCGTACCGCCGAGGTTCACCCAGTCGAACGAGTAGAGCGCGCCGTCGGGCGTGCGCGAGTAGCTCTCGATGCCCTGCTTCAAGAGGCGCGCGATCGTGCTCTTCGAAGAGCCGACGGGACCGTGGAGAAGGATGACGCGCTTCTCCGGGCCGTAGCCTTCACTCGCGGCGCGCAGCACGTGCACGAGGCGCATCAGCGGGATGTCGAGGCCGTAGATCGCGTTGGCGCCGTTGGCGACCTCGTCCTTGAAGAAGTTGTAGCGAACCAGCTTCTTCTTGTTGTCGATGTACTCTTCGGTCCCGTAGCTGATGATCATGTCGTAGACGCGCTGGTACGCGTTACGCGTGACTTGGGGACGACCGCGCACGATCCCGAGGTAGTCCTCGAACGATCCCTCCCAATGAAGCTCGCGGTACAGGTCGTAGTCCTGCATCGCGGCGATTTTGTCGAGCATCGTAGAGCGCGCTTCGGTCATCTCTCGTCTCCTCTCACCTGAGGATCAGAGCGTATCACGGCGATCCCGGGCGACGTTTTTGCGTGACGAAATGTCCATCGAGAACGCGCGGTCACGGTGAGGCCGGACGTTTCGTCCCGATCTGACCCAGCCCAATCGCGACCACACCGGAATTCCTGCGACGTTTCGAAGGTTCCATCGCCGGCCACGAGCGGAGCGCTCGTTGCATGCGTAAACTTGGGAAACATGAACCGTCGCCCCTCGAGCCCGCGCCTCGGAAGCCTCGCCAGCCTCGTCTCTGTGGTTGGCGTGCTTGGCGTCGCGAGCTTCGCTTCCGTTCTTGCCGGTTGTGGCGCAGAGGACGAGCAGGTCCAAGCCCGCTACCCGCAAGGCGGCACCGAAGAGCCGGCGCAGCAGACGTCCGCGAGCCTCGAGGCTATCCCGCCGCGCGATCCGACGGAAATCGCGATCGGTGTCGAAGGGGAAGAGGAGGGCTACGCCGAGAGCGATCCCTCTGCGCTCACCACCTTCAAGCCCACGCTCGATGCGTACGGCACCTGGGAGGACGACGGTACGTACGGCACCGTCTGGTACCCATCGCGCACCGTCGTCGGGAACGACTTCGCGCCGTACGTGAGCGCCGGCCACTGGGTTTACGAGGACGATTACGTTTGGGTCTCGGACTACGAGTGGGGCTGGGCGCCGTTTCATTACGGCCGCTGGGTCTACGTTGCGGGTCATGGTTGGGCGTGGATACCGGGTCGTCGTTACGCCGGCGCGTGGGTCACGTGGCGCACCGGTTACGACGGCTACGGCTACGTTGGTTGGGCGCCGATGCCGCCGACCTGGTACTGGCGCGGTGGGTACGCGTACGGCCTCTACGCCGTGCCGCCGGCGCCGTATGTCTTCTGCGCATCGCACGACGTGTTCGCGCCCGTCGTCGCGGGGCGCGTCGTCACCGGCCCGCAAGTGCCGATCGTCGCCGCCAACACGCGACCTTATGTCCCTGCCTCGCCGAGCGTAGGCAACGGCGGTCGCGTGCCTGCGAGCCCCGGCGTGGGCGGGCCACCGCCCGGCCGTCTCGGCTTCAACGCCGACAGCGTGCCGCGTGCACCGCGGGGACACGTCGGTCTCCTTCACGCGCAGCAGGAGTCGGGAAGAGCCTCGCTCGGCGGCGTCGCCGTGCAAGCCAACCGCAGCGACGCGCGCGCGCCGATCGCGAACGGATCGCGCACGCTCGGAAGTGGCTCCAGCGAAATGTACTCGGGCCCCACGCGCCTTCAACATGCTGAGCGCATTGGCCCGCAAGGGGGCACCCCGCCGACGTTCTCGTCCTCCTATCCCTCGTCGGCGGGGCGTGCTTCTCCGACGTACAGCGGGTCGACCTCATTCCCGTCGTCGTCCGGCACCACGCTCCACTCGCCGTCGTATGGAGCGTCGTCCCCCTCGTTCTCGAGCGGCAGCAGCGGCTCGCACTTCGGTGGTGGTGGCGGCTACAGCGGCGGCGGCTCGTCGCCTTCGTTTCACTCGTCGTCCCCTTCACACTCCTTCGGCGGGTCTTCGCCGGGCGGCGGTGGCGCCGTTCACGCGCCCGCCGCTGCCGCCAAACCAAGCACCCATACCGGCGGCTTCTCAGCGCCGCGCCACCGCTGAACCTCGCTCATCGACTGCAGGAGAGCTCCATGACCGGTCTGTCGTCCTTCGTTCGCGCCTCGGCCATTCTCGCGCTCGTCGCCCTCGGAAGCGCGTGCTTCGTGCGCACCGAGCCATCGAGCAACAGCAGCGGCGGCAGCACCGGCCGATCCCGCTCCAGGAAACACGGGGGGCACGGGTGGCGACACGCGTGGCGACACCACGCCATCGAGCACGAGCCCCATTCTCGTCGCGATCGACAACGACAAGGTGATGAGCGCGAAACCGGGTGAAGGCGTCGGCATCTTCACCGAATACGGCAGCGGGGGTCGCTGGCACATCTGGTGGAGCTGCGACACCACGGTCACCGCGCAGCCGTGCACCTTCGATCTGCAGATCGTCGCGCAGGGTGCGGCGAAGATCGAAAACCTCGAGGCGCAAGGGCTGCTCGCGAGCGACACCGCCGAGCTCATCGACACGCAGACGCTGCGCACGCACGCGTACACGACGACCAACGTCGGCGGGGTGAAGTTCGAAACGCTCCCCGGCACCGTCGTGCAGATCGAAGCGAAGGTCGGCGGCGTGTCCGATCCGTCGTTCTTCTTCTTCGTGCAAGACGGCAAGGTCAACGGCGGCTACGGCGGGAAGCTCACCAACCCACTGCGCTTTCAAGGCACCGCCCCCTGAGCTCGCTCAAGGTCGTCGTCGGCGTTGGCGCCAACCTCCCTTTTTCAGGACACGAGCCGCGCGACCGGCTCGAGACGATGCAGCGCGCGCTCGACGCCCTCGCCGATGACCCGAACGCGGTCGTCGAGCGGGTCTCGCAGGTCTACGCCACGGCTCCAGTCGGCCCTGTGCCGCAGCCCGAGTTTCTCAATGCCGCCGTGCTCGTCACGTGGGACGGAACAGCGCACGCGCTGCTCGACGCTCTGCTCGCGATCGAGGCCTCGCTCGGACGCGTTCGCGATGCGGAGCAGCGCTTCGGGCCGCGCACGATCGATCTAGATGTACTCTACATTCACGGGGTAACCGTGGCCGACGCTCGGCTGACGGTGCCGCATCCGCGCTTGCTCGAGCGCGCGTTTGCGCTCGTTCCTCTGCTCGAGGTCCTCCCAGAAGCGGCGGTGCTCGAGCGCGCATCGGGTGCTTTGGTGGTTCCGTCACCGAAGCGTGGGTAAGCCGCCGGATCGCTCTCGATTTCCTGTATCCTACTGGGCATGCGAGGTGATTCTTGATGAACGGCAACCGGAGGTTCGGCGAGGCAGCGCAGCGCAATGCAGAGCGTCGGCAGCGTGAAGACGACGCAGGGCGCTTGGCCACCGAGGTTCCCGATCTCGCGACGCTCCGCCTCGACGTCGACGAGCACGTGAACGGCAGCCCCTGCGGCGAGCCGGCACACATAAGGCGCATTCCGGTCGAGAGCGCCCCTGCGCTGTTCGTCCTCAACTGCGGCGATCCCCGCTGCAAAGACGGCGGCCACGACATCACTCACGCGATCATGCGTGAGCTCCGCGGCAAGGCGACGAGCTTCGACGGCAGGGACGAGTGCCGCGGCTCGCTCGGCACGAGCAACTGCCCGCGCGTCCTGCACTTCGTCGCGACGGCTACGTACAAGCCGTAAAAGCCTCAAACTAGTAGAGCGTGAGCTTCAGAGCAGGAGATCTGGGGGCGGGTCGATCTCTCCAGGCTAGAGGCCGAGCTCAGAGGCTACAGGCCGAACGCGCGGAGCTTCTTGTGAAGCCCCTCGCGCGTGATGCCGAGTGACTTCGCCGCGGCGGTCTTGTTGTTGGCGTGCTCGCGCAGCGACTCGATGAGGAGCCAGCGTTCGAGCTGATCCATCATCTCTTTCAGCGTGCCCTTGGTGGGCCGCACGCGCTCGATGACGCCTTCGATCTGGCGGACGCGGGGCGAGAGAAGATCCGGAGTGACGAAGCCGCCGGCGTCGAGCTGGATGACGAGGCGCTGCACTTCGTTCTGGAGCTCGCGCACGTTGCCCGGCCAGTC
>CAXSGV010000556.1:0-4531 GCA_964236615.1 uncultured Polyangiaceae bacterium | reverse complement strand
CGCGCACTCTCGATACGACGGGTCCTCTCGCATGGATCGTGTCGCGGCACCTTGCGACCGAGGCGGGCGAGACCCTCGTCGTCAGCTACGTGAGACCATCGGGCGATCACGCTCGGGACGAGCGCACGCTCGCCGCGATCCACGCCGCCGATCCGGGCACGGTGGTGACCGGCTACCACCACCTCGAGAGCGCGCTCCGAGCGGCGCTTGCCCACGATCTTCCCATCGTGCTGGCAGTCGCGTTGGTGCTCGTCGTGATCGCGCTTCGTGCCGTGCTCTCGCGCGCATCCGATGTGTTGCTCGCGCTCACCACGATCGTGGTCGAGGTCGGCGCGGTCGCGCTCGTGATGCGTCTCTGCCACGTGCGCTGGCACGTTTACGACGCGCTCGTGTTGCCTGTCTTGATCGGCATCACGATGGATGAGTCGATGTTCCTTCTTCACGCCGTGCGCGGCGCACAAGACGAGGCCTCGTCTCTCGGTGACGCGATCGCGCGCGCCCTACGCGAGCAAGGCCCGCTCGTCCTCGCGACGGCGCTCACGACGGCGGCCGGCTTCGGAGCGCTGCTCGCGTGCAAGTTCGAGGGTCTCTTCGACCTCGGTGCGGTCGGCGCGCTCGGCTCAGCCCTGGGTCTCGTGTCCGCTCTCGTCGTCGTACCGGCGGGCTTGCGACTGACGGCTCCGCGCTCTAGGTAGTCTCCCCTCGTGTCGGACTCGGAAATCATCTCGGAAAATGGCGGCGCGGACGCGGCTCCCCTCGCGGAGCACTTCCTCGAGCCCGTGCTGCCGCCGGAAGGCATCATCGCGGCGCGCGTGCGCGATGTCGCCGCGCGGTCGCGGGTCGATCGCCGCGTCGACGTTGCGGGCGCGAGAGGCAGCGCGTCGGCCGCCATCGTCGCCGCGATCACGCGCGGCAACGACCGGCGCGTCGTGCTCGTGACCCCCGATCTCGAAACCGCGCGCCGCGCCGCCGAGGACGTGGGCTTCCTCGTGCGCGGCTCGGTCGACGAAGCGCAGGCCGAGGACACCGGCGAAGGCGAGGTCCTTCTCTTCGCCGCCAACGAGACCTCGCCTTACGCTGACGTGAACCCCGATCGTCGCGCGTCGATGAGCCGTATGGCGACGCTCTTCCACCTCGCGCACTTGCCGTGGCGCGTGCTCGTCGTTCCGGCGACCGGGCTCCTCCGCAAGGTCGTTCCGAAGGACGTTCTTCGTGCGCACACGCCGCGCGTGGTGGCGGAGAGCGAGCTCGATCGCGACGCTCTCGTCCATACGCTCTCCGAGACGGGCTACCTGCGTGTGCCCGTCGTCGAGGATCCGGGATCCTTCGCGGTGCGCGGGTCGCTGCTCGATGTCTGGGCGCCGAGCCACGACTGCCCGGTGCGCATCGAGCTCTACGGCGATCTCGTGCTCTCGATGAAGGAGTTCGATCCGTTCGAGCAGCGCACCAAGGCCACCGCCGAAGGCGACTCTGGCGTCCTCACCGAGCTGTGGTTGCCGCCCGCGCGCGAGGCCGTGCTCACGAAAGACACCGCGGCGCGCGCCAAAGATCGCGTGCAACAGCTCGCGGACATGATCGACTGGCCGACGACGCGCGCCCGAGCGCTCAACGAGGACGTCCTCTCCGGCCGCGCCTTCTTCGGCGCGGAGGGCTTTCTTCCCGCGTACTACCCCGAGCTCGACGCCCTGACCGCGTACCTCGGCGACGACGTGACGGTCGTCCTCGAAGATCCGCCGGCCATCACGACCGCGGTGCACGACGAGATCGCGCGCGCGGCCGAGGATGCAGCCACGAAGGCGGGCGAGCCGCATTTTTTGCCGTCGTCCTTCTACATCGACGAAGCCATGTTGGTGAGCGAGCTCGAGCGCCGCCACGTCGTTGCGCTTCACCGCACGCCGGTGCGCGGTGCAGCCGGCGATGGCCTCGCACGCTACGAGGTATCGGACGACGCGCTCGATCTCGCGGCGCGCGATCACGAGGATCTCCAGCGCGCCGTGAAGGCGGCTCGCTCCTCGAAGGGCAAGACTGCGACGCTGCAGCCCCTCGCGATCCGCATCCAATTCTGGCGTTCACATGGCTTGCGCGTCTTCATCACCGCGCGGGCGCAGACCCAGGCCGAGCGCCTCACGTCGCTGCTGCGCCACCAGGGCGTCGCGTGCCGCGCGCGCCTCGGGAAATTCGATCCCGCCTGGCTCGAGGAGCCCGTAGAAGAGGCTCAGGTCGTCGTCGGTTCGCTCACGCGCGGGGTGATTCTCCCCGCCGAGGGGCTCGCGATCGTCACCGAAGAAGAGGTCTTCGGGTCACGCGCGCACCGCCGCAAGGAGCGCAAGCAGACCGACACCACGCGCCCGTTCCTCGAGGATCTGCGCAGCCTCGCGGTCGGCGATTTCGTCGTGCACGTCGAGCATGGCATCGGCAAATACCACGGCCTCGTTCACAAGGACGTCGGCGGCCTCACCGTCGATCTTCTCGTCGTCGAATACGGCGGCGGCGACAAGCTGTACCTGCCGGTTTATCGCCTGAATCAAATTCAGAAGTACTCCGGCGGCGAGAACGCGCAGCCGAAGATGGACCGCCTTGGCGGCGCCACCTTCAACCGCACGAAGTCGAAGGTCGCGAAGGCCGTCAAGCAGATGGCTGACGAGCTGCTTCGTCTCTACGCGGAGCGCCAGGCTCAGCCCGGAACTGCGCTGCCGGAGATGACCGACGACTACCGCGCGTTCGAGGCCACCTTCCCCTTCGACGAGACGCCCGATCAAGCGATGGCGATCGCCATGGTCAACAAGGACCTCGAGACCGATCGCCCGATGGACCGCCTGGTCTGTGGCGACGTCGGCTTCGGCAAGACCGAGGTCGCCATCAGCGCCGCCTTCCGCGTCGCCATGGCAGGCAAGCAAGTCGCGCTGCTGTGCCCGACCACCGTGCTTGCGCAGCAGCATTTCCGCGTCTTCGAGAACCGCCTGCGCGACTACCCGATCACCGTCCGCGCGATGAGCCGCTTCCAGTCGAAGAAGGATCACGACGAGACGATCGCGCTCTTGAAGGAGGGCAAGGCCGACATCGTCGTCGGAACGCACCGTCTTCTTTCCAAGGACATCCACTTCAAGGATCTCGGTCTGCTCGTGGTCGACGAAGAGCAGCGCTTCGGCGTCACGCACAAGGAGCGCATCAAGCAGATCCGCGCGCAGGTCGACGTCCTCACGCTGACCGCCACGCCAATCCCACGCACGCTGCAGATGGCCGTGAGCGGCCTCCGCGATCTCTCGCTCATCACCACGCCGCCGGTCGATCGCCGCGCCGTCCGCACGATCGTCTCGCGCTTCGACGAGCAGCTTCTCCGCGAGGCGGTGACACGCGAGCTGAGTCGCGGCGGACAGGTCTTTTACGTCTACAACCGCATCGAGGGCATCTACGACAAGGCGCAGCGCCTTCAGGAGCTCGTGCCCCAGGCGCGCATCGTCATTGGCCACGGCCAGATGAAGGGCGGCGGCACGGCGCAGGAGACGGGCCAGCTCGAGAAGGTCATGATCGACTTCGTGGAAGGGCGGTTCGACGTGCTCGTCGCGACCGCGATCATCGAGAGCGGCCTCGACATCCCGCGCGCCAACACCATCATCATCGACCGCGCCGATCTCTTCGGCCTCGCGCAGCTGTATCAGCTTCGCGGGCGCGTCGGCCGCTCGAAGGAGCGCGCGTACTGCTACCTCATCGTGCCGCCCACCAACGCGATGAGCGACGACGCGCGCTCGCGCATCGAAGCGCTCGAGCGCCACACCGAGCTCGGCAGCGGATTCCAGATCGCGTCGCTCGATCTCGAGCTCCGCGGGGCCGGCGATCTCCTCGGCGGCGAGCAATCCGGCAACGTCGCCAGCGTCGGCTTCGATCTCTTCTGCCAAATGCTCGAAGAGGCGGTGCAGGAGCTACGCGGGGATCCGGTCGTGCACGACGTCGACACCGATCTTTCGTTCGACGTCGCGGCGCTCCTGCCGGAGGACTACGTGGGCGACGTCGGTGTTCGCCTCTCGCTCTACAAGCGTCTCGCCAGCGCGGTCGACGAGGCACACGTAGGGGAGATCGCCGAGGAGATGGAGGACCGCTTCGGCTCGCCTCCGGAAGAAGCGCGCCGCCTCGTTCAGCTCATGTCGCTCAAGACCGAGCTACGCCGCCTGAAGGTGCTCGGCTGCGAAGCCAACGCGCGGAGCGTGACGATGCACCTCCGCGAGGACACACCGCTCGATCCCAAGAAGATCCTCGAGCTCGTGAAGACGGCACGAAGCCCCTACCGCCTCACGCCCGACATGCGCCTGTCACGTCGCTTCGACGGCGAGTCGAACGGTCTCGCGAACGCGGAGCTTCTGCTGGCCGAGCTCTCGAAGTGCCTGAAGGACTGAGCGCCCCCGGGCTCGACTCACGACTTGAATCGGCGCTTTTTCAACGCCGTAGGTCGACAATGAAGAGCCCGAGCTTGTTCTTCGTCGCCATGGTGTGGGTCACGAGCAGTGTTCGAGCCTTGGCGTCGACGACCGCCGAC
>CAXSGV010000555.1:0-4531 GCA_964236615.1 uncultured Polyangiaceae bacterium | reverse complement strand
CCATCGCCGAGGAACGACTCGAAGTCGGGATGGCCCTGTGGCTCCTTGGCGCCGCGGAAGTCGCGCACGACGCCGACGAGCAGGCTGCAGGCTTGCGCGCCTGGCTGCATCTGCGCCGCTGGAGCGCCCGGCGTGAGCGCACCATCGCCGGTGACGGCGTCACCGAGCGCGTATCCACCGAGCTCCGTCTTCACGAGGTTCGGTGGGAGCACGAAACCGCCCGCATCGCGCGAGCCATCCGGCATGTCGGAGCCGAATACGGGGTCTACGTTTGCGCCGTCCTGAACGCCGGCGTCATCGATGGATGCCCCGGCGTCGAACGCGCTCGCACCTTGATCGGCGCTGCACCCGCCGAGGAACGCGATCGTCACGGCCGCTGCGAGACCGGCGCGTGCTGCTGGCCGTAACGCTGCTTTTCGCTCCTCGACATGGATCATCGTCGCTTCTTTCATGGCGTCTCCGTCCTTCGGAATAATCGGGGTCACAAGGTCGGGCGGGTCGCCGCCCAGTAGAGTGCGTTCGCGCGGCTGTTGCCGTCGTCGAACGACGCGAGGGCCTGCACCTCGTTCCACGCCGCGTCGGGTGCGACGATGGCGTGATCCATCGCGATGAACCCGCGCCATTCTTCCGCGGCGCCGGCAGTCGCGGTCGCGAGCAGCGGGTACTCCTCCTTCACCCACGCCGACGGAAGCAGCGTCTCGCTGATGGGCGTGAAGGGCATCATCTGGATGCAGTGGATGAACTCCAGGTTCTTTCCGAAGAAGGTCGCGTGGTCGACCTTCGTGCCCCAGACGATCCCGGCGACTTTGCGTGCTGCAAAGGGGGCCTCGTACACTTCGCTTCCGCTCTTGATCTGCCAGTAGCTCTGCGCGGAAGCGATCTCGGTCGCGAGCAGCACGCGGCCGACGTTGGTCATGTTCTCGTCGTTGCCCGCGAGGCCGAGGAGCTCGAGCCCGTAGTATGCATTCACGGCCTCCGCGGACGACTCTTGGTTACGTCCGTCCGCAAACTCGAAGATCCCAGCGGCCAGGGAGTGACCGGCGAACCAATCCTTGTTGCGAAAGACGGTGAACGCGGAGTCGGCCATCGACGGATTCGCGATGTCGCGCGCGAGCGCGTAGACCGCGCTCTTGTGCGCGGCGAGCCAGGCGGGATCGCCTTTGCCGAGCGCAGCGGCCGCGTAGAGGAAGTACCCGTAATGGAAGTGGTGGTCGTTGTACCAACCGTTCCCGAAGTCGGCGTTCCGGTCGGCGAGACCCTTGGTCGAGCAGATCCCGCCCCACGTCGTGTCGTACCGGAGCGGGTCGGCGTTTTTCCCCGTGAGCCATGGCTCGAGCGATGTCTTCATGCTCTCACGCACGCTTTTGGCGGTCGTCGTGTCCCCCAACTGGTCGGCGATGACGGCGAGCCGGCCGAGGCGCGCGATCTGCTTTCCGTAGAAGTAAGGATCCGGCGCGACCGGTAGCTGTGCCGCGTCGACGATCAGCGCGGCTTTGATGGCTGCCACCCTCTCGTTGGGCACCTTCTTCGGCGCGTCCCACGTGATGGCCGGAAGGGGCTCTCGCATCGACCATGTGTCGGCTTCGACGAGCGACATCGGCCCACGCAACGTCTTCCACGTCACCGCGAGCTTCGGCGCGCCGACGAGCTTGTCCTTCTGATGAACCATCGCCGCCATGGCGAGAGGCCCCGTGCCCTCCTTCTTCCATGCGAAGCGAACGGCAGCGACGTCCCCCGCGACGGTGACGTCCACGGCGCCGCCGGTCGGGTAAGCGCCGCGGTGCGCGTCCAAGATCGCGACCGCGTCGGGCGCCGGAACGTTGGCCACGCGGAGAACACCGGTGAAGGGCGCGGATGCGATCAGCTCGGAGCCAGCGCGCGTGAACGTGAGAGGCTTCGACGCGTACAAGATCCACGTACAGCCATCGTTCATCGCGAGCACGAAGCGATCGCCGGTGAGCGGCGCGCCGCTCGAGCCCCCCTCGATCGAGACGATCGCGTGAACCGACCCGACCTTCGGCGTGAGCTTGTCGTAGATCGCCGTCACGTAAGGCATCCCGCGCACGAGCGGAGCGACGAGGCTTCCTCCGCCAGCATTCGTCCAACGCATCGTCGCGGAGAGCGAGTCGCGCGACGAGAGGCCGCGGCTCGCGAGCGGCTCCGTCGTTTGCAATGCGACGTCGCGCGTGAAGACGGAGAGCACGTAGTCGGCCGTCGTCGTCCGCATCGGCATGCTGATTTCGAGGCCGTCCGCGAGGGCCTTCACCTCGTAGGGGAGGACGTTCACGCGCTGGATGCCGGTCGCGAGCGTGAGATCCATCCACACCGAGCTCGTCGGAAAGGGTGCCTTCGCGTCGGCGCCCCAGAGCCCCGTCGGCGCTTGCGGATGGGTAGCGTTGGCAAACGCCGGAGGCTCCGTGGCGAACGGCGCGCCCATCTTCCAGCCTTCGGTCGGAATGTCCGCATCGTCCGCCACCGACGCATCGACATCGCTCGCGCTCGAAGCGTCGTTGCCTTCCCCCGGGGGGAAAGTCGTTGGTACGCCGGGCGCGCTCGACGTCGTCTCGCATCCGAGCGCGACGGTCGCGAGCACCACCACGACCCCCGCCGCTGCGCAGAAGCCTCCGAGCCCATGGCGATGCGTCCTCAGACTCCTCATGATCAAGCCTCCATTCCGCGGCGAGCGCTGCGGCGAGAGCACGTAGAGCAACGGGTGTGCCTCGTGTGACCACCGGGCAAAACAGGGGCTTTTCCATGAAGGCCGCCGTCGTCGGACCTGCGGGTACCGAAGATCGGACCCTGCAGGTCCGATCGAATGGCGGCCCGCGGGCGCGCTAACGTTCAGACCATGCCGTCCGCCGACGATCCCACCGCGATCCGCCCTGCATCGCGTGCGCCGAGCGCGCTCGCCACCGGATGTGTTCTTGCCGTCATCGACGGACCGGACGCCGGCGCGCGCTTCACGCTCGACGGGCGTGGCGGCTCGCGCGTCCTCATCGGCCAAAGCCCGGCGTGCGAAGTTCGACTGAAGGATCCACGCGTGTCGCGCCGACATGCCGCGCTCGATCTCGATCTCGACGGAATCCGCCTCGTCGATCTCGGATCGACCAACGGCACGTGGGTCGCAGGCCTTCGCACGTACGCCGTGGAGCTCGCGGCGGGTGTGCTCGTCGCGCTCGGTGACTCGGTGATCCGTGTCGAGAGCCTGACGAAGGCCGCCGTGGTCACGAGCGATGCTGACCACTTCGGCAAAACGCAAGGCGCGAGCATCGCCATGCGGCGCCTCTACCCCATGTGGGAACGGCTCGCCGCTGTCGCCGTGCCGACGTTGATCGAGGGCGAGACCGGGACCGGCAAAGAGGTCCTTGCCGAGTCGCTCCACGACGCGAGCCCGCGTTGCGGAGGTCCCTTCGTCGTATTCGACTGCACGACGATCGTGCCCGGCCTCGTCGAGGCCACGCTCTTCGGACACGAGCGCGGCGCCTTTACTGGTGCCGTCGCGAGTAACACCGGCGTGTTCGAAGAGGCGCACGGCGGCACGCTCTTCCTCGACGAGATCGGCGACCTCGACCTTCCTCTGCAGGCAAAGCTCCTTCGCGCCATCGAGCGCAGCGAGGTCCGGCGTGTCGGCGGTTCTCGGTTCATCAAGGTCGACGTTCGCATCCTCTCGGCCACACGACGCGACCTCGATCGCGAGGTTCAAGCCGGTCGCTTTCGCGACGACCTCTTTTTCCGTCTCGCGGTAAGCCGCGTCGAGCTTCCCCCGTTGAGGAAACGCGAGGGGGACATCCGCCTGCTTGCACACGCCTTCTGGCGCGCGCTCGGCGGTGCGAAGGACGCGCTGTCCGGCGACTTCCTCCGCAAGCTCGAGGACTACGACTGGCCCGGCAACGTGCGGCAGCTGCGCAACGTCGTCACACAGCACTTCGCGCTCGGCGAAATGCCGTCGCTCGATGCGCCGCCGACGCGCGGGCGCGCCGTAGACGAGAGCGACGAGACCCGCGCGCCTGACGTGCTCGACGCGATCGTCCTTCGCGATCTCCCGTTCTTCGCGGCCCGCGACGCGGCGATGCTTGCGTTCGAGCAACGCTACGTCGCGCGCGTCCTCGCGCAGCACCATGGGCACATCGGGAACGCAGCCGAGGCTTCCGGGATGGGACGCCGGTACTTTCAGCGTATTCGCAACCGCACCAAGACGGGCGACGCGTAGCGACACCGGCCGCGCCGCCTCACTTGAATTTCAGTAGTGGACGACAGCGAAGGCGCCGCCGCCGCTCGGCACCGCGACGGGCACCAAAGCGACGTTGCGCGCCGATGCGGTCGCGCTCTTCACGACGAAATACCCGAACCCGACGATCGCAAGCGCGGACGTCACCATCGCGATGTTCGCGAACGTCAGGCTCGTTCGGAGCGGCCGCGTGTCGTGGTCCGTGCAGCGAGGCGAGTAGCTCGACTCAAAACCATCACACTCATCATACACATAGATCACCAACCCCATAATTACCATCACACCAACCACAACAACACCAAC
>CAXSGV010000554.1:1739-4535 GCA_964236615.1 uncultured Polyangiaceae bacterium | reverse complement strand
CCGAGGCGCTCGATTCCGGTCGTGGAGCCCAGGATGCCGGCGACGCACTCGAGGCATCGAGCGCGAGCGATGCGGCGGCAGTCGACTCGTCGAACGACGCCGCGGGCGTGGAGGACGGCGGCGGGGTGATCACGCCGAAGGACGGCGGCGTCGGATTTGCGGGCGCGTACTCGTCGCCCACGATCGTCCGCGACGGCACGACGTTCCACGCCTACTTCGCCAAGCAGAAGATCAACGGCAAGGTTTACAACACGCCCCACGCGACCTTCACGGCGACGGGCGAGTGGACGTTCGTCGGCGAGGCGCTGCCACAGCTCGGCGCGCAAGCGGACGACGGTCCGGGCAACTACGCCGTGTGGGCGCCGGCTGCCGCGCAGATCGATGCGACCCACTGGGTGCTCTATTACACCGCGCACCTCGAGGGGACGCCGGAGAAGAAATGCATCTGGCGCGCGCACGCCGCCAGCGCCAATGGCCCCTTCGTCGACGACTACGCAGGTCCGATCGAGTGCGAGCCCGCAACGTTGTGGGCGATCGATCCGTACTTGGTCAAAGACGCACAAGGCACGTGGCAGCTCGCCGCGCGCATCGATCAGCCGGGCGGAATCAACACCGTCCGGTTGCGCGCGCTCACCGCGCAGGGCGATGCGTTCGCCGTCGGCTCGACGTGGAGCAACCTCACGGAGAACGCTCCGGCGTCGTGGGAGCAGCCTGTCCTCGAGAACGCCGGCATCGTGCGCCTCGCACCGCCGGTCGGCGATCCGCACTGGCTCGTGTTCTATTCGGGTCGAGCGTGGTCGGACGACACCTACGCGATCGGTTACGCCGACTGCGGCGCCAGCATCGCCGGTCCTTGCGTCAAGAAGACGCCGGCCGGTCCGTGGATGGCGACCGACGCCGCGAAGGGGGTCTTCGGACCGGGTACACCGACCTTCTACGGAAGTGGCACCGGCGACACGCTGATGAGCGTTCAGGGATGGGAGTACTCGGGCGGTACGAGCAACCCGAAGAACAACGGGCAGATCATGCGCACGTACAAGATGACGATCGACAACGCGTACGTTCCCGCTGCGAGCCTCGTCCGTATCGACAAGTGACCGCCGACGTTCACGAGAAAATGTTCATGGGGTGAGGGCGATCCAAGGGAGCCACCCGCGCGCGCTAGAATGTTGCGCCGCCCGGCGATGTACGAGAGGCACGCACATTGCTGCCCCGCATTTTCACCCATGACGTCGCGCTCCACAATCGCTCTCGCTTGCAGTGCCCTGGTCTTCGGCGCGTCCACCGCGCACGCGCAGGTGTCGAAACCGTTTCCCGGGATGACCCTCGTCGAGCACGGGGGGCAGGGCTCGATGATCGTGCTCGACCTCTGCGCCCCGGGAACGTCGATCAAGACGACGACGTACGCCGATCGCCAAGCGACGCCCCAGCAGTGGGCCACGCCCAAAGGCTACGAGGCCGCGACGAACGCCGACTTCTTCGACAACCCGGTCTACACGTACGTCATCGGTCGGGCGCGCTCGGGAGGGCAAGACTGGCCCGCCAACGCGCAAAACAAGGAGAACCGCCCGTACTGGCAGTTCGGCCCCGGCATCGTCGAAGGCGTGCCCGATGGCGCGACTGCGCCCAAGGCGGCGGCCGGCGAGATCTTCGGCGGCCACAACGTGATCATCTCAGGTGGCAAGACGACGGGGCCCTGGGCGCCCGCGAACGACGGCGCCCTTTTGAACACGGTCCACGCGCGCACCGCGTTCGGTATCAGCGCCGATCGCCGCACCGTGTTCTCGCTCGCGGTGCCCGATGCCGTGACCGCGCAGACGATCGTCGATCGCATGTTCGCATGGTCATCCGAAGCGAAGGCACCCGCGATCGACTACGCGACGAACCTCGACGGTGGCGGCTCTTCGCAGATGTACGTGAAGGGTCGCGGCCAGATCGTGACGTCAGGTCGTCAGGTCAATAACCACGTCGGGCTGCTCGCGAAGGGCGGCACGGCGGTGTCGCCGATGTGCCTTCCGCGGTTTGCTGCCGTATTCAAGGCGCAGTCATTTCCACCGGCGTCGGCGCCGATGAACATGAAGGTCGGCGACGTCGTCGACGCGTACATCGAGCTCACGAACACCGGCACCGCCACTTGGACGCCGGGCGTCACCAAGCTCGCACCGACGCCGCGCGACAAGCCGTCGGATGCCGGCGGTGTCGCCGTCGGCTGGCTTGACCCCAACCGCGCCGCGACCGTCGCCAAGCCTGTGAAGCCGGGTGAGGTCGGACGCTTTTCGTTCAAGCTCGCCCCGACGCGCGCGGGCGATTGGGTGCAGACGTTCGGCCTCGTCGAAGAGGGGCTCAGTTGGTTCGCGGATCCCACGCTCGGCGGCGGACCGGCGGACACGCTACTCGCGGTGCACCTCGTCGTGACGGGCAATGGCCCCGGGCCGGGGACGAGCGAGGATGGTGGCCTGTCGAGCGGTGGTGGTCCCGGAGGCAGCGGCGGTCCAGGAACGACGCCCACGCCCGACGGTGACGGTGCGGCGCCGGCAGGTGGAGCCGACGAAGGCTGCTCGGTGCCCGCAGGCAATCGTCCGAGCAACCTCGTCGGTCTCGCCCTCGTGCTAGGCGCCGGCCTTCTCGCGCGGCGCCGTCGTCGGAGCTGATCGAGAGCGGACGCTCAGATCTTCGTGCAGCACGACGTGCCGCTCGTGCCCATCAAGAAGGCAGCCTGACATGTACACGCAACTCGTCGGCACACCGACGTCGGACCGTTTCCGCGAGACGCAGTCGCGTCGCGATACGCTTCGC
>CAXSGV010000554.1:0-1729 GCA_964236615.1 uncultured Polyangiaceae bacterium | reverse complement strand
TTTCGCCGTTCCGCTCGGAAGTTTTGCCGAAGTGCTGCCGCGCGCCGCGCCGCAGATACAGGTGCAGCACGGTGTCGTCGAACGCCGGGTTGGACCCATGCCCGTGCCGGTCCCAGTCTTCGGCGTGCAGGTCCAGTTGCCCGAGACGCAGCACTCGGTGCCCGAGTAGATCGCCTTCGAGCCGCCGAAGTTCTGGCTGTTGCAGTAGCTGAAGATGCCGGGCGCGCAGGTGTACTTGCCGTCCATGCAGCAGTCGGGCGACCACGAGTGCGTGCCGTTCAGGGTGCAGTAGGTCTGGTTGCCGCCGGTGGAGGAGCACGTGACCTGCTCTTGCTGAACGCAGCACGCCGATCCGGTCCAGTACTCGTAACGACCGATGAACGAGACCGACGCGCAGTCGGCCTGCGCGACGTTGGTCTTGCACGTACCGGGCGCGTCCATGCAGCACATGCCCTTCGTCGCGTTCCAACGCATCGGTGCGCCGGCGCTGTTGCACGCCGACTGCGTTCCCGCGGCGCAGACCTCGGGCTTCGGCCCCGTGTCGGCCACCGCGGAGTCCTTCGGCGGCGAAGTGTCGGCGACCGCGCCGTCCTTGTTGCCGCTGTCGGCCCCTGGCCCCGAGTCCTTGCCCGTCGAACCGTCGGCGGCGACGCTGCCGTCATCGCCCTCGCCGCCTCCGCCGTCGTCCTCCGCCGCGGCTGCGTCACCGCCTCCCGTCGGAGATGCGTCTTCGCTCGAGCAGGCGACGCCCACGAGCGAGAACGAGAGGAGCAGAGCAAGGACCGGCGCAACGCGTTGGATCGGCATGCGGCGGACTTAGCACGCGTCGATCGCCTCACCAGGGCCGCAGCAACGCGTAGGACCGATCGGAGTACGAATTGAATGCATCGCGGCGCCGTCCGTCAAAGCCGCGCGGCGCCTACGGCGTGCACTTGCGCGAGCGCTTTGCCGTGCGGAAGCCGAGCGGCTCGACCGTCACTTGCAACGACTCTTCGCGGTCGGCTCCGTGATCGCCGCAAGCGGTCTCGACGAGCAGCGTGGAGCCCTTCACGCGGATCTCCTCCCAGTCGTCGAAGTGCTCGAGCACGAGGCGCGACGATGGCGCGTCGACCGTGCCGAACGCGTGCAGTCGCGGCCACTGCTTCGTGATGCCGACGAGGATTGACGTACTGCGGCCGCACGGGTTGCCGGAGTCGAGCTGAAGCACGAATTCGGTAGCGCGTCCGTCATGGTCGAAGTCGCCCATCTTCATGACATCGACCGCGGCGCGCGTCTTGATTTCAGCAGTATTGACCTTGTCCGGATCGCCCTGCTTCGGCACCCAGTGGGGAATCGTCATCTCGCCGATGTCGCGAAAGAAGTACGTGATGTCGAGCCGCTCGTCAGGCTCGTTCGGGCGCGAGCGCACGAGGTCGAGATCGCCGGTCTCGCCGTACGCGAGTCGCCCGCACAGGCAGGTGTTCCAGCGCTCGTCGGTGCAGGAGAGCGTCGGCGGCGCGCGCCACACGAGACGCCATGTCTCGACGACGCCGTCGACGGTGATCTTCTTCTCCTCCCGGACGAGCGAAGGGTCGATCGCGGCCGCACGAGCCGGCGCGGCGCTCGCCAGCGCAGTGGCCGACGAAGATGCGGGTGAGGAAGGCGCGGCAGGCACCGGCGCGAACGCCGAGGGCAGCGAGGCATCGGCGGACGTGGAGAGCGTGACGGCCAAGCTCGCCGAGCCACCATC
>CAXSGV010000553.1:0-4535 GCA_964236615.1 uncultured Polyangiaceae bacterium | reverse complement strand
CCGCGGCGTCGCGCAAATCGGCGTGGTCACGGTCTCGAAGGAGTCCATGGGCGCGCAGGTCGGCTTCGGCGCCGTATCGCTCGAACAGCACGGCGGCCTGCAGCTCGGCGTGGCCATGAACTACGCGACGTCGATCACCGGCGCGCAGGTGGGTCTCGTCAACTTCGCCGAGAAGGTGAAGGGCGTGCAGATCGGCCTTTTCAACCACGCGAAGAGCCTGCGCGGACTGCAGATTGGCGTCGCGAACCACGCGGAGGACGGCGTCCTGCCGTGGACCGCGATTTTGAATTTTGGATTCGGAGACGGCGATGGCGGTGGCTACGACAACGAAGACGATCGCCGGTCGCTTGCGCAAAACGGCCGCGTCGGCGAGTAGCGCGGCGCGCTCGATGGCCGCTCCCGCTCACTCGGCGGAGGGCTCGTCCCTTGCAATCGGATGGCCGAGGATGCGCAAGGCGAGGCGTTGGCCCACGCGGCGCGCGACCGCTCGGAGCGCGTCGTCGTGACGGAACGACTCGGTCGCGAGCTCGCCGCCGGTCTCGCCGCGCGCCGGCGTAGCCACGACGTCGAGAGCGCGGACGTCGCCCGTGTCGCGCTCTTGCGCGCCGCCTTCGGTGCGCACAATCCAGGCGCGCGCGACGATGCCGACCTCGCTCGCGCGCGCACGCGGCGCACCGTGCGCGCCGCCGACGGCCACGATCCCCTCCGACGACTCGTCGGCACGCAGGACTTCGATCTCGACGCGGGGGTAGCCGGCGCCCGACGCGAGCGCCCCCTCCTTCGCAAGCGTCGTTCGGACGCCGCTTGCGACCTCGTCGCTCGTGATGGCGTCGGCCACGCGCGCGTGCACGAGCACGACGTGAAGCCGCTCGCTGCCCGCACCGTCGGGCCCCGATCCGTGCACCGCGTGGTAGCCGCACCCGCCGAGGCCGAGCGCGAGCAGGGCGCCGAACGCGGCGCTACGCCACGATGAAGTTGAGGATCTTGCCGCGCACATAGACGAGCTTCTTGAGCGTCTTGCCGTCGACCATCGCCGCCACCTTGGGATCGGCAAGCGCAGCCGCCCGCGCCGTCGCCTCGTCGGCGTCGACCGCGAGCTCGATGACGCCGCGGAGCTTGCCGTTCACTTGCACGCCGATCTCGACCACGTCGTCCTTCACGAGCGCGGGATCGAACGCGGGCCACGGCTCGTAGGCAAGCGTCGCTGTCGCACCGAGCGTGCGCCACAGCTCTTCACCGAGGTGCGGCGCGAACGGTGAGAGCAGGAGCGCGAACGTGCGCGCCGCCTCGCGCGGGACGGCCTTCATCGCGCCGAGGTGCTTGATGAGAATCATCATGAAGCTCACGGCGGTGTTGAAGCGCATCGCTTCGATGTCCTGCGTGACCTTCTGCACCGTCTTGTGGACGAGGCGCTTGGTGGCGATGTCGTAGGCCTCGGGATCATCCGAGATCGGCAACGTGCCCGAAGCGAGGACATTCCACGCGCGCTCGAGAAAGCGACTCACGCCTTCGATGCCGCTCGCTTGCCAGGGCTTCACCTGCTCGAGCGGACCCATGAACATCTCGTAGAGGCGAAGCGCGTCGGCGCCGTGCGATTTGACGACGCTGTCGGGATTGACGACGTTGCCGCGCGCCTTGCTCATCTTCTGGTTGTCCTCACCGAGGATCATCCCTTGGTGGACCAGCTTGGTGAACGGCTCGTCGTGCTTCACGATCCCGATGTCGAACAGCACCTTGTGCCAGAAGCGCGCGTAGAGGAGATGGAGCACCGAGTGCTCGCCGCCACCGACGTAGAGGTCGACCGGCATCCACGCGTCGTAGGCCTCGGGCGAGAACGCCGCCTTTGGGTTACGCGGATCGGTGAAGCGCAGGTAGTACCAGCACGACCCAGCCCACTGCGGCATCGTGTTGGTTTCGCGCGCGAACCACTTGTTGTCCTTCTGAAAGAATCGCCACTCCGGCACGCGCGCGAGAGGCCCGGCGGGATCGTTGCCGGGTCGGAAATCCTCGAGGTCGGGGAGCAACAGCGGCAGCTCCGACTCCTCGACGGCGATCGGCTGATCGTAGCGAACCTTGTAGTCTGCACCCTTCACGCGAGGGTCGCCCGCGCACTCGACCGGGAAGTAGATCGGGATGGGCTCGCCCCAGTAACGCTGCCGTGAGAAGACCCAATCGCGGAGGCGGTAGGTGACGCGTGCCGCGCCCTTCCCTTCCTTCACGAGCCAGGCGGTGATCGCCTTGCGGACGTCTTCGCTCGGTGTGCCGTCGGCGACGGCCAGGCTCGCGCGCACGTGCCAGGCGACGCCGTCGTCGGTGAAGGCTTCCTTCTGCACGTCGAGCTCGCGAGCCTTGATCGGCGCGACGACCTGCACGATCGGAAGGTCGTAGGCCTTGGCGAACGCGTGATCGCGCTCGTCGTGCGCAGGGACTGCCATGACGGCCCCTGTGCCGTAGGTGCCGATGACGTAATCGGCGACGAACACCGGAACCTTGTCGCCGTTGATGGGATTGACCGCGACCACGCCGAGCGCCACGCCCGTCTTGGTCTTCGTCATGTCGGAGCGATCGATGTCGCTCTTGCTCTTCGCGGCAGCGACGTACGCGAGGACCGCGGCTTTTTGCGCGGCGCTCGCCAGCTTCTCGGTGAGCGGGTGCTCGGGCGCGACCACCACGTAGGTGGCGCCTGCGAGCGTATCGACGCGCGTCGTGAAGACGCGAATCGCCTCGCCCACGTGTCCATCGACGGCGAACTCCACGATCGCGCCTTCGCTGCGACCGATCCAGTTGTGCTGCTTGATCTTGGTGTCGGGCCAGTCGAGCTTGGCGAGATCGTCGTCGAGGCGATCGGCGTACTCGGTGATTCGGAGCATCCACTGGCGGAGCGGGAGGCGCTCGACCGGGTGCTGGCCGCGCTCGCTCTTACCGTCGATGACCTCTTCGTTTGCCAGCACGGTGCCGAGGGCCGCGCACCAGTTCACCGGGATCTCCGCCTCGTACGCGAGCCCGCGCTTGAAGAGCTGGAGGAAGATCCACTGCGTCCACTTCACGTAGTCGGGATCGGTCGTGTCGACCTCGCGGCTCCAGTCGTACGAGAAGCCCAGCATCTTGAGCTGGCGCTTGAAGGTGGCGATGTTCTTGAGCGTGGTCGCGCGCGGGTGCGTGCCGGTCTCGATCGCGTACTGCTCGGCGGGCAGACCGTACGCGTCCCAGCCCATCGGATGGAGGACGTCGAAGCCCCGCATGCGCTTGTAGCGCGCGACGATATCGGTCGCCGTGTAGCCCTCGGGGTGGCCGACGTGGAGCCCAGCGCCCGATGGGTACGGGAACATGTCGAGCACGTACGCCTTGGGTTTCCCCGCGTGGCGCTCGGCTCGGAAGGTCTCGTGCTCGTCCCAATACTTCTGCCAAAAAGGCTCGATGGTCGACGGATCGTACCGCTCGCTCATCGCCTCGATGTACCACCTCTTCGACCACTCCTCACCGGTTCTCCGCTCTGAGCTGGGGTGAAGAGCGCTTCGGATCCGACGCGCGTGCGCTCCGCCTTGCGCGTGAGACGCGCGTGGCGCTTGCTCATCGCGTCCGGTTTCTCCTGCGTACCCGCCTCGACGTAGCCGAGCGCGCGGAGCGGCTCCTTCACGTAGTGCTCGTAGAGCTTGGCGAGCTCGAGGCGCACGCGCGGATCGTCCACCTTGTCGGCGAGCGCGAGGTAGTCGACGAGCGCGCGCTCGCGATCGCCCCGCACCTTGGCGATCTCGGCGCGTGCGCGAAGCGACTCGTGGCCCGCGCCTTGGTCGACCGCGCGGTTCGCGATGTCGTAAGCGAGCTCGTGCCGGCCTGCGCGCTTCATGGTGCGCGCAAAGCCGATGAGATCGTCGGCCGCGAGCGCGCCACGGGTGCCGTCGGGCGCGAGAGGCTCCCCGTAGAGGCCGACGAGCGCGGCCATGGCCACGACGTCCCACGCGTTGTGCTCGATGACGCCGAGGAGCGCGCGTGTGTCACCGGTACGGAGAAAATGCAGGTAACACGCGCTGACATCGCCCGACGGGACATCGTCGTGGCGTTCGAATCCGAGGATGACGCGCTCGATGTTGACGAGCTTGCACTCGACGCCGCGCGGCTTGTGAAGACGACGCGCGACGTGGAGGAGATCGAGGTGGGGCAGCTCGGACGGCACGGGGATGCGCGCCATCACGAAGCGCGTGCGGAGGAGCGGCATGTCGAACGTCTTGCCGTTGAACGTGACGAGCATCGAGGCGTCGCCCATGCGGGCGGCGACGTGCTCGAGCATCGGCGCTTCTTCGCCGAGGTTGCGCACGAGCACTTGCTCGACGACGAGGCTGCCTTGCCCGAGCGCGGGATCGACCGGGGCCTCCCACTGCGCTAGGCCGACGAGGAATGCGACCGTGCCGGTGCCGCCAGCAAGGCCCGTTGTCTCCGTGTCGAGGTAGAGCGCACGTGCAGGATCGCAGTGAGCAATCGACGGATCGAGCGCGAGGCACCCGAGAAGCTCGGCGCTCGCGTCGCGCGCGGGGAGC
>CAXSGV010000552.1:1416-4537 GCA_964236615.1 uncultured Polyangiaceae bacterium | reverse complement strand
CACGAAGACGAAGCGCGCGATTTTGCGCCCGGACACCGTCTTGTCCTTGACCTCGGCGAGCCGCGCCGTCGGGATCGTGGTCACGAGCTCGTAGCGCGGCGACGTCCCCGCGTAACGGACGGCGCGGTCGGGCGTCGCGAGCCCAGTCTGGACATGCCAGTCACCGGCGACCGTGAGCACGCGCCCACCGGCGGCGAGCCCTTGCGCGAGAAAGTACGCCATCGTCTCGTCGCGGATGTGCGCGAGATCGGTGAAGTACACGAGCGCATCTTCGCGGTTGAGGCCGAGGCTCTTTCCGTGCGCGTCGTAGTCGAAATTCGACTCGAAATAGGATTTGTAGGTGTCGTCCCACGCACCGATCGGCCGCGGCGCGACCGAGCCCGCGTACTTGAACGACGCGTTCCACCCGTTGACCACCTGCAGCGGCGTCTGCGGGAACGCCGAGTAGATCATCTGCAGCGCCTCGTCGGGCACGTTGAGCGCCACGACGGGCCGGCCGAGCGCCTTCATGTGCTCGACGAGCGGCTTCCAGTACGTCGCGTACGTCTTCCACGGCTGGCTCGTCTTCTCGAACTCGGCCGTGTCGATCGTGCCCGCGATGTACTCGTCGAGGATCGGTTGCTCGTCGTGCTGGAAGTGCTCCATCGCGAGCGACACGTCGGGATGACGATCGGTCATGCGCGACAGGAGCCACAGCTCGAGCTCTTGCACCGGCGCGGTCTCGTGCTGCTCGCCGAAGAACACCAGTTTGTCGGCGTCGAGCGCCGTGAGAAGGGCGACCTCGTCGAGGTAGACCCCCTTCTCGAGATCGAAGATCTGCATGCCGTGGAACGCAGCGCCTTCGTACTTCGGCGCTTCCGCTGCGGTCGCGTACGTCTTGCCGGTGTCGACTGCGCTCGCGGGCGTGCTCTCCGCGCTGCTGCTGCACCCCGTCGCTTGCAAGAGGAGGACGATGGCCGAAGCGGTCCTAGAAACGGTGGCGGACCTCATGCCCTTCGTTGTGGCACGAGGCCCGCGTCACGTGCCAGGACAAACGCGGGGTATGCCCCCACCCGCGCGCGCTCAGTTCGCGGCGAACGTGACTTCGAACGCGGCCGTATTCTTGTCTTTCTCGACGCTCTTGATGGCGTCCAGCGCCGCGATCATGTCGCTGTAGGCGGTCGTGTTCTCGGCGTGGAGCACCGCGCGGTCGGGCGCGCGATCGCTCGGCGCGCGGTGCATGCCCGCCGTCTTCCAGGTGTCGCCGATGCGGGTCGCAAGCTCGGGGTAACGAACCGTGCGGGCGCCGGAGCGATCGGTGCCCGTCACGGCCTTGCGCGGGACGTCGAAGCTGTCGACGGTCGCCTTGCCTTGTCGCCAGGTCACGACGAATTTTTCTGGCTGCATCTCGACGTGAAGCGCTTTGTCCTGCTTTTCCTCGGTGATCGGCGTGTTCGGATCCGGCGGTCCGGGCACCTGCGCGCTCGCATTCACGCGGCCCATCGTCGTCCAGACCGCCGTGATCAAAAGGAACGAGATCGTCACCATCAGGAGATCGATCATCGGAATCATGTTCAGCTCCGAGTCGAGCGCGCGCCGTCCGCCGCGCGACCCACTCTCCACGCTCACTCCGCCCATGCACCACCTCCGAAGAGCTTGGACGCCGACGGCGCTCGGAAGTTCCCGCGCGGTGGTCAGCCGGTGGTCAGGTGGTGGTCAGGACGGCATCAGGATCGAATCTTCGAGCTCCGCGAGCAGCTCGCCCGGGCCATCGTAGATAGCCGACGCGCCTTCGAGGTCAGCGTCGCTCCAACCGCCGCCGCTACGAAACGCGATCACCCGCACGCCGGCTTTGCGTGAGGCTTCGACGTCGTATGGCGTGTCGCCGAGCATCACGAGCTCGCGCGGCGGAAGCTTTGCGCGCGCGATCGCGGCGTGGATGATGTCCGGATCGGGCTTCGAACGCTCGGCGTCGCTCGATGTCGCTTCCGCGTCGATCAGATCGATGACGCCCGCCTGGCGGAGGAGGCCAGTGAGCTCGTCGCCCGAGGCGGACGTTGCGACCACGAGACGGAGCCCCATCGTGCGAAGGCGCTCGAGCAGCGCGCGCGTGCCCGCGAAGGGAAGCAGCCGCTCGAGGTAGACCGACTCGAAGATGGCGCGGCGGCGCTTCGACAGCGCTTCCCCTTCGGGCGACTCGAGATCGATCTTCGCGACCTCGGCTAGCAGCTTGTCGCCGCCTTTGCCGATCAGGGGACGAATTTTTTCGAAGGGCACCGTGAGCCCCTGTTCTTCGAGCGCGTCGACCCAAGCGAGGGCGTGCGCGTCGTTGCTGTCGAGCAGGGTCCCGTCCACGTCGAGGAGGACGCCCTTCGTCACGGCAGGGGCAGTCATTCGGTTCTCGCGCTCATGAGGGACGACGTGTCCGATGGCGACACCGCGCGGATCGTTTCGACGATTGCGTCAGGCGAAGAACGACGTCGCGCGTTCGAGCACGAGCGCAGGACGCTCGTCCGCGAGCCAATGCGAGGCGCCCGGTACGAGCTCGACTTTGAGGTTCGTCACGCGCTGCTCGTTTCGCTCCGTGAGCTCGAGGCCGAGAGCGGTATCCTCCACACCCCAAAGAAGGAGCGTGGGTGAGGTGATGATCGGTAGCGCCGTGCGCTCGACGCGCGAACCAAGCGCGCGCCCGGCGGCGCGGTAGTAGCCGAGCATCCCGCGCGCGGCGCCCGGCTGCTGGATCGCACGCTGGTACGCCGCAACCTCGTCCTTCGGAAACGCACTCTCGTCCTGGCAGCTCCCGTAGAAGATGCGCGCCATCGAGCCGTCGCGCGTCAGCATGCGCTCCGGAAGAATAGGCACCTGGAAGGCAAAAATGTACCAAGAGCGCCGCCGTTGCGCGTTGCCCTCGCGGAGGGCCTCGCGGAAGCGATCGGGATGGGGCGCGTTGAGGATCACCATCCGATTGACGACCTCGGGACGACGCGCAGCGAGGTGCCACGCGACGACCCCGCCCCAGTCGTGGGCGATCACGTGCGCGCGCTCGTGGCCGGTGGCGCGTAGGAGCCCGACCTGGTCAGCAACGAGGTGCCGCGTCGCGTACGCCGCAATCTCGTGCGGCTTGTCGGACTGACCGTAGCCA
>CAXSGV010000552.1:0-1406 GCA_964236615.1 uncultured Polyangiaceae bacterium | reverse complement strand
ACGCATGTCGGGCGCGATCACGTGAAAGCCCTTGGCCGCGAGCGGCTCGAGGTAGCGCTTCCAGAGCAAGGACGACTGCGGAAAGCCGTGGAGCAGGAGGATCGCCGGATCCTTGGGATCGCCTGCCATGGTGACGTGGAGCGAAAGCGCGCCGACGTCGATCTGCTGCTCTCGAATCGCCATGACGCGCACGGTATTATCCTTCGAGGACAATGCCGAGGCCCCTTCTGAACATCGACGGCGGTGAGACGGCGGATGAGCCGGTCGAGCTCTACGCGCTCGCTCACGTCGTGAACGTCGCTTGCGGAGGCCACGCGGGCGACGACGCGTCGATGGAGCGCGTGCTCCGCGCGTGCGCAGCCCACGGCACGACCGTCGCCGCGCACCCGTCGTACCCCGATCGTGAAAACTTCGGCCGCGCCTCGATGCCGCTCTCCGCAGCCGAGATCCAGCGCGCCGTCGCGACCCAGTGCGCCGCGCTCGCAGCCGTGGCCGCGCGCATCGGCTCCCCGCCCCTTTACGGCGTAAAGCCGCACGGCGCGCTCTACCACGACGCCAATCGCGATCGCGAAAAGGCCGACGCCGTCGCGCGCGGGGCCTCGAGCGCGCTCGGCAACGCCATCACGATCGTCGGTCCTCCCCAGGGCGAGCTTGCAAACGCGGCGCGCGCGCTCGGTCTTGCCTTCGCGGGCGAGGCCTTCGCCGATCGGCGCACGCGATCCGACGGAACGCTCGTTCCACGCGGCGAGCCAGGGGCTGTCATCGAGGACGCGGCCGTCGCTGTCCTACGCGCGCGCGAGCTCGTCGCCGCGGGGGGCTTCCAGACGCTTTGCGTGCACGGCGACACCAAGGGCGCCGTCGTGATCGCGCGTGCGGTTCGGCAGATGCTCGACGAAGTCGGGGCGCCGGCATGAGCAACGACCCTCTCGGCGATCGCGCGGTGCGGATCGATCGCCCGCCCGGAGTCGACGCCGGTGCGATCGCGCACGCCGTGCTCGCCGAGCCTGGCGTCATCGACGTCGTCGTCACCGAGGAGCACGTCGGCGTGTACTTCGCGGGCGCGCCACCGGCGGCCGCTGCGATCGCCAGCCTGCGCGCGCAACTCGCGGGCGTGCCCGTGACCGCCGCGAGGCGCCAGATCGTGATCGCAGTGCGCTACGACGGCGCCGATCTCGCGGCAGCGGCAGCCGCGCTGGGCCTCGACGTCGACGCGCTCGTCGCGCTGCATCTCGGCCGTGTCTACGAGGTGAAGATGATGGGCTTCCTGCCGGGCTTCGCGTACCTCGGCGACGTCGACCCCGCCCTCGTGCTGCCGCGCCGCGACGCGCCGCGCGCGCGGGTGCCCGCGGGCAGCGTGGCCGTCGCGGGGTCGCGGACGGGCGTGTACCCCTTCGCGTCGCCCGGCG
>CAXSGV010000551.1:1810-4547 GCA_964236615.1 uncultured Polyangiaceae bacterium | reverse complement strand
GGCGGAGGGCCAGTTGCCGGTCCGGTCCGCGAGGCGTTCGAGCTCCGTGAGCGCACCGCGCGCGCTCTTGTCGAGCAGCTCCTCGGGGTGGAGATCGATGACTTTCATCGCGAACCCCCGAGTGACTCGAGCAGCGCAGGGTCGGCCTCGATACGCGCCTTCAAGCGCTCCTTCGCAAGACGGAGGCGGCTGCGAACCGTATTCAGTGGCGCCCCCGTCTGCGCCGCGACCTCTTCGAGCGAGCACCCGAGAATCACGCGCAACGCGAGCGTCTCCGCTTGCTCGGGCGGCAGCTCGTCGAGCAGATCGCGGAGGAGCTCCCTCCGTTGCCGGGCCGCAATGTCGTCGCCCGGCGAGGGGCACGAGGTCGGGACGGCTTCGGCGTCGGCCACGTCGTCACGTTGCTGCTCGCGCACGCGTCCTCGCCGCCGGAGCGCGAGCGCCGCGCGCACGGCGATCGTGCGGGCATAGCCGAGTGGGCTGCAATCTCCGCGGAACGCCGGCAGCGCCTGGACGAAGCCGAGGAGCGCGTGTTGGACCGCGTCGTCGAGATCGGGATGCGCCGGGCCGAGCACCGCACGAACCGTGCTCGTGAGCTGCGGCGACATTCGGCGCAAAAGCATGCTGGTCGCGACGCCGTCACCTGCGGCCGCCGCTTGGACGACGATCGTCCACGAAGGCCTGTCGAAGGCCTCGTTGTCTTCGACCGATCGGGCCGTACGCGAATCATCCATCTGAACCTTCGTGGGCCGGACCACGGGAAAACGATCACCGAGTGCCTCTGAAACGGACTGAAACACACCCGGGTGATCGCTCCAGGGCCTGCTCCGCCCCGAAGCAGTCGGAGGCTCACATGAAGAGGCTGCGCCGGAGGGCTGGGTGACGGTCGCGATCGCATCCGCACGACCAGGCTCGTGGAGCACGCGGCTCGGAACGCCGCTCGACTTCGCGGATGCAGAGGAGCGCGCGCTCTACCAGCGGCGTCTTGGCGCCGCTTTCGGTGCTCTCGCTGCGATTCGGGCCGGTCTTGGGGTCCTCGAGCTCTTGTTTCTCGCGTTCATCCTTCCGAGCGAGAGCGCGCGGCACATCGTCGAGGTCGTCGCTCGACTCGAGCTCGGCGCCGTCGGCGCGCTCCTCGTCGCGCACATCGTGTGCCGCGGTCGACTTTGGTCGCGGACCACGCTGGTCGCGCTCGACGCAGCGACGATCCTCGTCGTCGCCACCTTCGCGGGTGTCGCGGTCGCCCACGCACCCGCAGGGAGGCCGACCGAGCTCGTGATGGCCGCCTCGTTCATGCTGTTTGCGATCGTCCGCTCCGCGATGGTGCCGTGCGCTCCGCGCTGGACGCTCATCGTCTCCGCAATTGCCGCCGTCCCCCTCCTCGGCGGCGCGCTCGTCGCAGTCGGAACCCACCTGACGCAGGGTGAAAACACGCTTCCTGCGTGGAGCCACGTCTTCAGCCTCGCGATGTGGTGTCTGGTCTCCATTGTCGCCGCGGCGTCGGTGTCGAGGGTCGTGTACGGCCTGCGCGACGAGATCCGCGTGGCCTCGCGCCTCGGCCAGTACACGCTCGAGAACAAGATCGGCGAAGGCGGCCTCGGCGTCGTCTACCGCGCGCGGCATGCGCTCCTTCGGCGGCCGACGGCCATCAAGCTGCTGCGTCCCGAGCACGGTGGTGAAGCCGCCATCAACCGCTTCGAGCGCGAGGTTCAGGCGACGAGCCGGCTCTCGCACCCGAACACCGTGTCGGTCTTCGACTACGGGCGCACCCGCGACGGCGTCTTTTACTACGTGATGGAGCTCGTCGACGGCGTGTCCTTGCAGGAGCTGGTCGAGCGCGACGGACCGTTGCCCGCCGGCCGCGTCATCGACGTCGTGGCGCAGATCGCCGCCGCGCTGTCGGAGGCCCACCAGCTCGGTCTGGTGCACCGCGACGTCAAGCCGCCGAACGTCATGATGTGCGAGCGCGGCGGCCTCGCCGGCTGGGTAAAAGTGCTCGATTTCGGTTTGGTGAAGGAGGTCGAGGAGCCGAGCACCGAGTCCTCGCTCCTCGGCACACCGGCGTACATGGCGCCCGAGTGCTTCTTGCGACCGAAGGACGTCGACGCGCGCGCGGACGTCTATGCGCTCGGAGCGCTTGCGTACTTTCTCCTCACCGGCCGCGAGGTCTTCGACGCCGACACGGTCGCGGGCATGTGCAAGCGTCACCTCTTCGAGGCCGTGATCACGCCTTCGCATCGGCTCGGTCACCCGATCTCCGAGGAGCTCGAGAGCCTCGTCATGCGCTGCCTCGCGAAGGCCCCGGAGAACCGACCTTCGAACGCCACCGAGGTCGCCTACGAGCTGAAACATTTCGCAACGCCGCGCGCGAGGTAGACTCGGCGCGATGAGCGACGTCATCTCCGCTCTCTACGTCGAAGACGACGTGCGGCTAGCCAAGTTCACGATGCAGTACCTGAGTGACCATGAGGTCTCGGTGACGCACGTGAGCGACGGCGAGGCCGCCATCGCCGAGAGCGCGCGCCGCCGCTACGACGTCATCGTCCTCGATCTCATGCTCCCCGGCCAAGGCGGCCTCGCGGTCTGCAAGGCGGTGCGCGAGCGCTCCGACGTGCCCATCATCATGCTCACCGCCCGCGTAGAAGAGGCCGACCGCGTCGTCGGGCTCGAGCTCGGCGCCGATGACTACCTCGTGAAGCCTTTCGCCTTCGCCGAGCTGTCGGCCCGGGTCCGGAGC
>CAXSGV010000551.1:0-1800 GCA_964236615.1 uncultured Polyangiaceae bacterium | reverse complement strand
GCGAGCTGCTCGCACGCATGCGTGCGATGGTCCGCCGCCACCGCGGCGAGCTCGGCCCGAAGGCGCGCGAGCTTCGCGTGGGCGCGCTCGTCGTCGAGACAGCGAAGCGCAGCGCGACGCTCGCCGGCGTGCTCCTCACGTTGACCAGCGCCGAGTTCGATCTGCTCGCGGCGCTCGCGGAGCGACCGGGTCGCGTGCTCGCGCGCGACCAGCTGCTGCGGCTCGTGCACGGTACCGACAGCGAGGCGTTCGATCGCGCCGTGGACGTCCAGATCTCGCGGCTTCGCCAGAAGCTCTCGGGTCACCCGGGCGGCGCGAACATGATCCGCACGGTGCGCGGCGCGGGATACATGCTCGCAGACGACTCGACGTGACGAAGAAGCACATCAACAGCCTCTTTCTTCGAATCTTCGCCTACGGGATCGTGCTCTTGCTCGCCAGCGCGGCGGCGGCGACAGCGCTCGACCATTGGTTCTTGCGCCCTTCCCATGTGAAGGGCGTCGACCACTTCGAGCTCTGGATGGCCGCTCAGCTCTGCACCCGCGGCGCTCCGCTTCGCGGTGAAGACACGCCCTCGGGCGCCCCCGACCTTCCTGACGAACCAGGTCGCCCCTTTGCAGCGACGCTCTACTCGGCGCACGACGAGATGATCGACACCTCGGTGACGCCGCCCTACCCGCCGCTATCGTCGAGCGAGCGCGCGCGGATGCAGGACGACGGTCATGTCAGCATCGGCGCCACGGGCGCGCGCGTGTACCCCTGCCCCGAGGGGGCAAAGGCGAGCTACGTCGCGTTCCAGGGTCCGCCGTCGCGCCTTCCGCTTCGCGACGTGCTCGCGCTCTTCGCGATCGCCTTCCTGGTGGTCGTCCTTGCCTCCGTACCGCTCGCTCGCTCCATCGCGGCGCCGATCGAGAACGTCGTCGCCACGACGCGCGCGTTCGGCGCCGGGAACCTCGCCGCGCGTGCGAAGGTGGGCGGCGGCGGCGAGATCGGGGATCTTGCGACCGCCTTCAACGACATGGCCGATCGGCTCGAGCACTACATGCGCGCTGAAAAGGAGCTGCTCGCGAACATGTCGCACGAGCTCCGTACGCCGCTCGCGCGCATGCGGGTGGTTCTGGAGACGGCGCAAGAGAACCCCGTGCGCGCGGCCAGCCTGCTCGACGAGATCAACCACGATCTATTCGACCTCGAGAAGCTCGTGGGCGATGTCATGGATACGATCCGCCTCGACGCGACGGTCACCTCCGTGCCGCCGCGTCTCGAGCTCACCGACGCCGGCGACGTCGTGCGCGGGGCGGTGCGCCGCTTCGAAACCCTTCACTCCACCCGCAAGCTCGACGTCACAATTGAGCCCGATCTTCCGGAAATAGCCGCCGATCCGCGGCTCTTGCTTCGACTCGTCGACAACCTCCTCGCCAACGCGGGGAAGTACTCGGACGAGGGCACGACGATCGACGTTCGCGTGCTCGGGTCGAACGAGGACGTTCTCGTCGAGGTCGAGGACCGCGGGATCGGCATCGGCCGCGCCGATCTCGAGCACGTGTTCACGCCCTTCTTCCGCGCCGACCGGAGCCGCACGCGTGCGACGGGTGGCGCAGGCTTGGGGCTCGCGCTTTCGAAGCGAATTGCGGAGATCTTCGGCGGCTCGATTTCCATCCGCAGCGAGCTTCGCAAGGGGACCACCGTGACGGTGAAGCTCGTCAAAGATGCAGACCTGCAACATTTCGAAACACTGTCGTAAGAGGGTCGCAACGTAGCAAGCGCATCGTTTTCCAACCAGGAGACGTGCCCATGTTC
>CAXSGV010000550.1:0-4553 GCA_964236615.1 uncultured Polyangiaceae bacterium | reverse complement strand
ACGCTACTACCTCACGGCGTGAGGCTCGGCGACGGAGTCGGCAGCTCTACTCGACGTTTGCTTGCGGCTGAAGCTCGTTGGGGAGGCCGACTAACGAACGGGCAAGGCGATGATCGTGCGCGTCGTATCGATGCTCATCACGCTCGCCATGAGCTTCGAGGGCACATGACGCGTCCCGGCTAGGCTAGCGAAGCCCGTGCTTCTGCACCAGACGGTGCAAGTACATGCGATCCATCCCCGCCGTGCGCGCGGCTTTGCTCATGTTGCCAGCGGCGGCTTCGAGCAGCGAGGCAATGTACGCGCGCTCGAAGGCGTCGACGGCCGCGTCTTTTGCGACCTTGAAGGGGACCGTCGGATCGTCCGACGACGAGCCCGGTGGACGCTGCGATGGACGACGCTTCGCGGGGCTCGTGGCTTGAAGAACGACGCTGCGCTCGACGTAGTTGCGGAGCTCGCGCACGTTGCCGGGCCAGTCGTGGTTCGCGAGCTCTTCGAGGACGGCCGCCGGAAAGAGGGACTCGGCTTCCGGTACACCGAGCGCGGAGAGGAAGACGCGCACGAGCAGGATGAGATCGTCGAGGCGCTCGCGCAGCGGCGGAACGCGCACCGAAAGCACCGCGAGACGGAAGTAGAGATCTTCGCGAAACCGTCCCTTGTTCACCTCGCGCTCGAGATCGCGGTTCGTGGCGGACACCACGCGGACGTCGACCTTCCGCGGACGCGTCTCGCCGACCCGACGGATCTCGCGGGCTTCGAGGGCGCGAAGCAGCTTCGGCTGGAGAGCGAGCGGAAGCTCGCCAATTTCGTCGAGGAAGACGCTGCCGCCGTCGGCCGCTTCGAACGCGCCGATGCGGTCGCGCTCGGCGCCGGTAAAGGCGCCGCGCACGTGACCGAACAGCTCGCTCTCGACGAGATTCGGCGAGATGGCGCCGCAGTCGACGATGACGAACGGCTTCTCGGCGCGCGCACCTCGTTGAACGATCTCGGTGGCGACGACCTCCTTGCCGGTGCCGCTCTCGCCTTCGATGAGGACGTTGATGTCGCTCGCGGCGATCTTCTCGAGCAGCAAGAAGAGCTTACGCATCGCGACGCTCTGACCCGCGAGGCTACCGAACGCGGGCATCATCGGCACCGAGTCCGCCTTCGCGTCTGCGCTCACGCGAACGCGGACGACGGAGTCGCCGACGGTGATGCGTGACTCTTCTTGTAGGTCGGCGTCACGGATGCGCACGCCATCGAGGCGCGTGCCGTTGAGCGAGCCCACGTCGCGGAGGCGCCACACACCCTCTTCGCGCACGATGCGGCAGTGGAAGCGCGACACCGCAGGATCGCTGAGCACGAGATCGTTCGACGAGTGTGTGCCGATGCGGCAGAGATCGCCGTCGTGCACGACCATGCGCGCAAGCGTCGCGGGCGGCACGACACCGCGTTCGCGCTCGACCGTCAACGCGAGGCGCGGAACGTCGACCCGCGCCGTGCCGCGCACGTGACGCACGGAGGATTCGCGCTTCGCGACCGTCGGAATGCCTTCGTCCGTACTGTCGAACGAGGGCGGTGGCTGCGACGACGGCGGGGCTGAGGGGGGCTTGCTGTGAGGCGCGCGTCGCATGAGTTTCTCCGACGACTAGCTTACGCGATCGCGACGGGCTTGGCGGCGCGATCGGCCGGCGTGCGCCGCTGATGCTGGCGAGCCGCAGCTGATGCTCCCAGCCCTCAACTCCCGAAAGGCGAGGTCGAGGATCTTCGAGTGACGTGCGTGCATGCGTGCTCGGGCGTCATGGCGCGCCACGTGCAACCGACCTCCTGATCGCGTGGGGAACACGGGGTGGGCGCAAGGAGGAAAATGATCGACACGGACGAGTCCAAGTACAAATACCTATTCCGCATTGGACAGGGCGGCATGGCGGACGTGTACCTCGCGGCGCTGCAGGGCCCTGCAGGCATCAGCAAGCTCGTCGTCATCAAACAGCTGCTCGAGAAGATGAGCGGCAAGCGGGTCTTTCGTCAGATGTTCCTCGACGAGGCGCGGCTCGCGACACGCTTCAACCACCCGAACGTCGTCCAGACCTACGAGGTCTTCGAGCGCGGAAACGATCTGTTGCTCGCGATGGAGTACCTCGAGGGCCAGCCCCTCAACCGCGTTCTTCGTGAGATGTCGCGTCGCGATGCGAAGGTGAGCCCAGCGTTGCTCGCGCGGATCGCCTCCGACGCCCTCGCCGGTTTGCACCACGCTCACGAGCTCAAGGACTTCGACGGCGGCAAGCTCGCGGTCGTCCACCGCGACGTCAGCCCACAGAACATCTTCGTCACCTACGACGGTCAGGTGAAGGTCGTCGACTTCGGGATCGCCAAGACGACCGAGAGCACATCGAAGACCCAGACCGGTGTGCTCAAGGGCAAGGCCGCGTACATGGCGCCCGAGCAGCTCAATGGCGATCCGATCGATCGACGGGTCGACGTCTTCACCGCAGGCACCGTGCTTTGGGAGCTCCTCACGATGCGCCGCCTCATGGCCGCGGGGTCGCACATGGAGACCCTGCTGCGTGTGATGCGCGAGCCCATTCCACGCGTTTCCGAGTTCGTGCACAGCGTAGACCCGCGCCTCGACCGCATCGTCGCGCGCGCGCTCGAGCGCGATCCTGCGCGCAGGTTCCCGACTGCGCTCGCGATGCGTGAGGCGCTCGAGGACTACATCGCCGCGAGCGGCCTTCCTTCGCGCCACGAGGACATCGGTCGCCTCGTCTGCGATCTCTTCAAGGACACGCGCGCAAACGTGCAGGGGCAGATCCGCGAGCGGCTTCGTGAAGAGGCGTCCGCCAGCCAGTCGAGGATCAAGACACCGAAGCTGCTGCTGCTCGTCGATCAGACCCTGCCCGCGACGCCACGCGCGATGAGGCGCGTCACGGCACCGAAGGTCACCGTGAAGAGCCGCGCACACTCGGCCGGGCGCGTTCTCGTTGCGACGCTCGGCATCCTCGCGAGCGTGGTCTACGTGCGCCACGTGGCCTCGAACCAGTCGCCGCCACCAGGCGCGCTCGCGGCGTCGTCCTCTTCCGAACCGGCGATCGAGCGCGCGGTACCGAGCGCCGAGGGGGCGATCTCACCGAACGCGGCGCCGACGGCCAACGAAGATCCGAGCGCTGCACCGTCGACGCGCAGTGAGGTCACCTCCGCAGCGCCCTCGCTCTTTGCTCCGCGCCGCTCCGTGTCGCTCGAGCATCACCGCTCGCGACGGCCTGGACGCTGACTCGGCCTGACTACTTCTTCGTGTCAGCAGGCTTGAAGAAGCTGTTGAGGTACTTCTTCCCGAACTGCTCGTAGGCGCCCTTCACCATCTCGGCGTAGACGACCTCTTCGGGGTGCTCGGTGTCCTTGGCGAGGTTCGCCTCGGGGCGACGCCACACGGTCAGCTTCACCTTGTGGTCCTTGGGGTCGCCGGGGACGCCGAAGCTCGCCTCGAAGTTGATGCCCATCATGATGAAGACGCCGCGCGGGTTCGTGCTGACGACCTCGCCGCCCGTCCAGTCGGCGCTGTGCTCGATGGTGAGCGTGGGCACGTCGGTGGGCGGTGCGTCCGGCGCGTCCGGATCGGCGATGGGCTCGCCCATCTCGAACGCGAGGATGTCGGCAGGGAACGCCTGCGAGAAGCGGTCGACAATCATCTTGCCGAGGTCCGCCTCGTGCGGCTTGTCGTGGCCAGGATCGAAGTAGCGCGAGGGGAAGGAACTGACCCCCATGAACGCCTTGCTCTTCACAACATCCTTGTCGGCGCGCTCCATCGACTTCGCGACGCGACGATGAAAGCGGATGACGACCTTCGGGCCCTTCTTTTCCGCGAAGTCGACGAGCTTACGCACGAGAGCGATCGCGTTGGCGTCCTTGCCTGCGTCGTTCGTCTTGTACTTCTCGAACGCTACTTCGTAGACGTCGTGCATCGCGGCCTTCAGCTCTGCGTCGAGGCCGTGCTCGGGGTGGTTCTTCGCGAACTCCTTCAGAGCGGTAAGCGTGCCGATCTTCTTGGTCGCTTCGAGCTCGACGAGCAGCGCCGCGCGCCGCGCCGCAGTGACCTCGGGGCCGATCTTCGAGCCCTTGTGCGTCTTGATGTACGCCTCGATGGCATCGACGGTTCCGGCCTTCTGCGCGTCCTTGAGCTCGGCGCGCGGAAGGAGCACCTTCTCGACCTCGTCGTGGTGTCTGGTGCCGCGTTCGAGGTACTGCTTGTACGAAGAGGTGTCGTGCGCCACGTTCGCGGTGGCGAACATGCGCGCATCGCTCAAGAGGTTGCGCGCATTCCACACGCCGACGGCGACGAGAAAGCCTGCACCGAGAGCGATGAGCCACGGCTTCCCGGCCCAGAGCGGCATGTTCTGTACGATGGGCGTCTTCGGGACGAGCGGGCTTGCGAAGCCGCCGTCTTGCAGCGGATCGATTGCGGCAATCGCCTTGGGTCGAATGCTGTCACGCGCGCCCGCCGCCTCGTCGTGCGTGGTGCGCGCGGACGCGAGCGCCGCGGCGGCCTTCTGCGCACGCTCGGGATCGGCGACGGGGAACAC
>CAXSGV010000549.1:3915-4560 GCA_964236615.1 uncultured Polyangiaceae bacterium | reverse complement strand
GATGCTGATCGAGCCTCAGGTCGTGTCCGTTCCGCGTGCCCCGCGCCTGCTCGTTGGCGAGGACGACGCGGAGATGCGAGCGCTTCTCGGCGCCTCGCTCCGGGCGGACGGATTCGAGGTCATCGAAATGAAGGATGGCGAGGAGGTCCTCGTCCATCTGAGTGAGGTCGCGGCGCACCTCGCCCCGCGACCCGATCTCGTCATCATGGATGTCCGCATGCCCCGTCACTCTGGTCTCGAGCTCCTCGCGGCGATGCAGCTCGCCGAATGGAAGGTACCGGTGATCCTCATCACCGCCTTCGGCGACGACCGCTTGCACATGCGAGCCAAGGAGCTCGGCGCCGCAGCCGTCTTCGACAAGCCGTTTGACCTCGACGATCTCCGTACGGCGATTCTCAACCTCTGTCCGGCGGCAGTCTCCATGTCGTCCCCGAGCCCATCGTCATGAAAAATTTTTCGACCCTCCAGGCTTCTGTCGTGCGTCGCTTCGCCTCGACGTTCACGCTCGCGCTCGCGGCCGCATCCGTGACGGTCGCGCTCGTGGGCTGCGGCACGATCGACGACGGCGAAGGGGCGGAGTATCCGCAAGGCCAGCACTCCGAGCAGGTCACCGTCGCGACCGCGCCGCAGCAGCAGCTCCGGCGA
>CAXSGV010000549.1:0-3905 GCA_964236615.1 uncultured Polyangiaceae bacterium | reverse complement strand
GTACCCGCCGAGCGATCCCACCGTCATCGCCATCGGTGAGGATTCCGCGCAGTACGCAGAGACCGATCCGGCGGCGCTCACGCAGTTCAAGGCGACGCTGGAGCCGGTGGGCGTCTGGTACGACGATCCGAGCTACGGCACCGTTTGGACGCCGAGCGCCACCGTCGTCGGCTCCGATTTTACACCGTACGTGAGCGCGGGCCACTGGACCTACGACGATGACTACGTCTGGGTCTCGGACTACGACTGGGGCTGGGCGCCGTTCCACTACGGTCGTTGGGTCTGGATCGAGGGGCGCGGCTGGTCTTGGATCCCCGGTCGTCGGTACGCCGGCGCCTGGGTCACGTGGCGCACCGGTCCTGTCGGTTATGGCTACGTCGGGTGGGCGCCGCTTGCGCCCACTTGGTATTGGCGCGGCGGCTACGCCTACGGGCTTTACAACGTTCCGTCGCCGCGCTGGAGCTACTGCGGAAGCCGCGACGTCTTCGCCCCCGTCGTCGCCACGCGCGTGTTGCCCTCGTCGCAAACGCCGGCGATCGCAGCGGCCACGCGACCCTACGCTCCGGCGCGACCGGGCGTGACCGCAGGCGGCCGCGTCGCCGCCCACCCCGACGTCGTCGGACCTCCGCCGAGCCACCTCGGCGTCGTCGGCAACGTTCCGCATGCGCCGATCGGCGGTGCGGAGCCGGGCAGCCGTGGGCTCGCTCAAGCGCAATCGATGGCGCGCCCTCCCCTCGCCGTCGCGCAGCCACGCGCGCAGGCGCAGACGTTCCAGAGCTCACCGAACGGGAGCGGACGCGGTGCGCTGCCGGAGATCGGCCCGCGCGCGACCACGCCCCGTTACTCCGCGGGCCCGTCCAATGGCGCGGGCATGAGCCAGAGCCCGAGCTTCCGATCGACGCCGAGCCCCAGCTTTCGATCCTCGCCGTCGTACGGCGCGTCCCCGTCGTACGGCGGCCGCTCGTACTCCTCGCCCTCCCCCTCGTTCCGCTCGTCGCCTTCGTTCGGCTCGGGCGGCGGCGGCTCGTCCCCTTCCTTCCGCTCCTCGCCTTCGTTTGGCTCGGGCGGCGGCATGCGGTCGGCGCCTGCGATGGGCGCGCGGCCCAACACGAGCAGCGGCTCGCATGGCGGGTCGGTCCACTCGGCGCGCGGTCGTCGCTGAAGTGCGCGTGGCACGCGGATGGCAATGCCATTCCGCATGACCTCGCTCTCCTCGACGCCGAACGCTCGCGGAACGCGCTACCGCGTGCGTGATGCGCTCCTTGTGCCTGGGCTTCTCACCTTGGCGCGGATCCCGCTCGCCGTGGCATTTCCGTGGGTCGCGGGGCGTAAGCGTGCCGCGCTCGCCGTTCTCGCGCTGGCCGGCGTTTCGGACCTCCTCGATGGCTGGGCTGCGCGCCGCTTCGACATGGCGACCCCCACGGGCGCGGCGCTCGATCCGATCGCCGACAAGCTCTTCGTGGCCGCCGTGGTCGGCTCCCTCTTGGCGCGACGTCAGCTCGGACGATCGGCGCTCGTTGCGCTCACGGCCCGCGAGCTCGGCGAGCTGCCACTCGTCGCTTGGCGCGCTGTCCGTGGTGACATCACGGCCGTGCGGCAACCGCGCGCGAACCTCCTCGGTAAGCTTGCGACGACGCTCCAGTTCGCGAGCACCACCATGGCCATCGTCGCCTCGGGCTTGCCGAAGAGGTCGCGGAAGGCGCGGCTCCTCCGTGTTCTAATCGTTGCGAGCGGCGTCGTAGGCGTGGCGTCGGCGGTATCGTACTGGGCGCAGGAGATAGCGGCGGCGCGGCGCTTGAGCGTCGCGCGCCGCTTCGTCGCGTCGGCCGCGTTGCCTTCCACATGAGGTAGCCTCGCTCCCGTGAACCGGGAGCCGGCAGCGTTGGACGCGCAGCGCGGACCGGCGATCGATCGCCGCATGCTGGCCTGGGCTCTCGCGTCCGCGATGCTCTCGGTCGCCGGCCACGTCATGGGCAAGGCGGTCCGCGATTCGCTGTATCTTGCACGTTTCCCGGTCGAGCTCCTGCCGTGGTTCGTGCTCGGCACGGGCGTGCTCAGCGCCGTGGCCGTCAGCATCTACACGCGGCTCAACGCGGCGATCGGTCCGCGCCGCGTCGTGCCTGCGCTCGCGGCGATCACGGCCGCGACGCTCCCCTTGCTCTGGCTCGACATCCGGAGCGGCGCCCCGCTCACCATCGCGGTGATGTTCGCGTGGACGACCATCAGCGGCACCTTCCTCACGTCCGGCTTCTGGGCGGTCGTCGTCGAGCGCTTCGATCCGCGGTCTGCGAGGCGCGTCTTCGGCTGGCTCGGTGTCGCGACCACCATTGGCGGCCTCCTCGCCGGCGCTGGCGCGCATACGCTCCTGCGCGCGATCGAGCCCGAAGCGCTTCTCCTCGTGCTCGCGGCCATCAACGGACTGCTCGCGCTCGCGATGCTCCAGCTCGGCTCGGGCAACACGCCCGTCAAGGTGCCCTCGTCGCGCGGTCCACGCGGCGGGCTGCGCGAAGGCATCCAGGAGATCCGCGGCTCACGCTACTTGCGCGACATCGCCATCCTCGTGACGGCCGTCACGGTCGCAGGCGCGCTTGCGGACTACGTGCTCAAGGATCTCGCGTCGCACACGCTCAGTGGAAAGCGCGAGCTTGCGCAGTTCTTCACGCTGTTCCATGGCGCCGTGGGGGCGGTGACCCTTCTCGTGCAGGTTGCCGTGTGCCGGCCGCTCGTCGCGAAGAAGGGACTCTCGGCCGGGCTCATCGCGCTCCTGTTGTGGTTCATCACGGGTGGTGCGCTTCTCATCGGCGCGCCGCTCTTGTGGGCAGCGGCGGTGTTCCGCGGCGGCGAGAACGCGGTGCGAAACTCGTTTCACCGCGCCGGCTACGAGCTCCTCTTCGTGCCGGTCGCGCCGGCGTCGGCGCGCGTGGCCAAGCCCATCCTCGACACGCTTCTCGAGCGTGTCGCCGACGGCATCGGCGCGGCCGTCGTCCTCTTCCTCGTGGGCGCGCTCCACATCGGCGCGCCGCGACTCAGCTGGCTCGTCGTCGCGCTCGGTGCGCTTGGACTTTACAGCGTATCGCGCATCCGTCGCGGGTACGTCGAGACACTCTCGGCCAACCTCGCGGCGCGAGCCGTCGAGCTCGACGACCTCGCACGCGCCGCCGACGACGACGCGTCGTTGCGTGAAGCCATGCGTCACACGCTGCTCGACGTACGCCAGGACGCGCTCCGAAAAACGATGAACCAAACGATGCTGGGGCGGTCACTGATGCTGTCGCTCCACATCGAGGGTGGTGGCAAGCCCGGCGCCGTCGCGGCCGTCACACCCGCGCCTTCGCCACCCCGAGCTACCGCCGTTTCCGACGGCGTCGTGCACGATCTCGCGAGTAGCCACCCGGGCACGATCTTGCGCGGCATCGACGCGTGGGATCGCAAGGATCGACGTGCCGTCCCGCTGCTCGTCGATCTGCTCGCGAATGATTTGGTGCGTCTCGCCGCTGCAAACGCACTCGGCGATGCGGGTGAGCGCATCGTCGGCACCCTCACCGACGTTCTCGACGACGACACGGAGAGCTTCGCCGTACGACGACGCGTCGCTCGCATCCTCGGCCGCGCGACCAGCGACGTCGCCGAGCACACGCTCGTTCGTGCGCTCGCTGACCCACGCTTCGAGCTCCGCTACGAAGCAGGCCTCGCGCTCGAGCGCATGGTCAGCGTCGGTGGCCGCAAGCGTCCGTCGCACGAGGCGCTTTGGGCCGCCGTCCGCAGCGAGATGAAGAAATCGCGCGCGATGTGGGAGGCCGAGCGCTTGCTCGACGAAGCCGACGCGCCCGGTGATCCGCTTCACGGCATCGTGAAGAAGCGCGGCGAGCACAGCTTGCGCCATGTGTTCCGACTGCTCGCGCTCT
>CAXSGV010000548.1:0-4561 GCA_964236615.1 uncultured Polyangiaceae bacterium | reverse complement strand
AAAGGGTCCGGCAACGTCGACATCGACGCGAAGAGCCTCTCCGTCGAACCGGAAAAGCTGAGCGGCCACCTCAAGTCCGCCGACTTTTTCGATGTCGAGAAGTTCCCGAAGGCGAGCTTCCAGTCGACCGCGATCAAGGCGGGCGGCGACAAGGGCGCAACGCACACGGTCACGGGTAACTTCATGCTGCACGGCGTGACGAAGTCCATCTCGTTTCCCGCGACGATCAAGCTCGCCGCCGACCACGCCGACGTCGACGCGGAGTTCGTCATCAACCGAAAGGACTACGGGCTCGTCTATCCAGGCAAGGCCGACGATCTGATCAAGGACGACGTCCTCATCAAGCTCGGCATTCGCGCCAAGAAGACCTGAGGCGAGCCCGCGCCGGCCGGTTTTGGCCTAGACTGGCCGGCCCGATGACCGAGCTGGACCTCAACGATCTCGCCGTCTTCGTTCGCGTGGTCGAGCAGGGGGGCTTCGCAAAGGCTGCGCGTGAGCTGCGCGTTCCCACGTCGACGGTCAGCCGCACCGTCGCTCGCCTCGAGGAGGCGGTCGGCGCGCGGCTGCTTCAGCGTACGACGCGCAGCGTCCAGCAGACGGACGAAGGCCGCGCGCTCTTCGAAAGCGTCGCGCCCGCGCTCGCCTTGCTCGTGCACGCGGCCCGCAGCATCGAGTCACCCGACACGGAGCCACGCGGAAAGCTGCGCATCACGGCTCCGAACGATCTCGGGTCGACCTTCATCGCAGAGGTCGCCGCCGGCTTCGTTGCGAAGTACCCCCACGTCGAGGTCGAGTTCGAGCTCACGCCGCGGGTCGTGAATCTCGTGCAGGAAGGCTTCGATCTCGCGATCCGCGCCGGCCGCCTCGTCGACTCTGCGCTCGTCGCGCGCCGCGTCGGTGATCTCGCGGCGCAGCTGATCGCGTCGCCGGCCTACCTCGCGCGTCATGGCACGCCGACCGAGATCGCCGAGCTCTCGAGCCACGCGTGCGTCGCCTTTCGACCGCGCGACGGCAGCGCGACCTGGAACCTCGAGCACGCCTCGACCGGTGAGACCGTCGACGTCGTCGTCCATGGCCGGCTCGGCGGGGACGACTTCTCCTTCATTCGCACCGCGGTGCTGGCCGGCGCGGGGATCGGGCTCGTCCCGCGTGTGCTGACCCACCAAGACGTCGCGGCTGGGCGCTTGGTTCGCGTGCTTCCCGACTACGCGATGCGGGGCGGTGGCTCGTTCCACATCGTGTACCCCTCGTCGCGCCACGTTCCAACGCGCGTCACCGCGTTCCGCGACTTCATCGTGCAGGCCTTCTCTTCGTGCGGTCCGAACATCAACGCGGAGCCTCCGGTCGTGAAGCCGAAGGGCAAACCGAAAACGCCGAAAGCGAGCGTCACAAAGTCGAACGGCAAGGGCGCCAGCCGTGCCACGGCAGCACGAGGTCCACGGTGAGCACTGCCGAACCGCGTGCAGTGTGCACGCGATGCATGCGACCCGAGAGCGTCTGCTACTGCCGCCATGTCACGCCGCTCGCAACGCCCCGCACCCGCGTCATCCTCCTCCAGCACCCGCGCGAGCGCGACATGCCGATCGGCACCGCCCGCATGGCGAGTCTGTGCCTGCCCGACGCGGAGCTGCACGTCGGTGTGCGCTGGAGCGGATCCTCGGTGCTCGAGCGCGCGCTGTCCGATCCGTCGCGGCCGGCAGCGCTGCTCTACCCGGGTCCCGGGGCGATCGACGTGGTCGCGAGCCCGCCGGCGGGACCCATCACACTGATCGTGATCGACGGCACGTGGTGGCAAACGAAGAAGGTCGTGCGCGAGAACCCCGAGCTCGCGAAGCTCCCTCGCTACGCTTTCACGCCACCGGCCCCGAGCGAGTACCGCATCCGGAGGGAGCCCGACGCCGACTACGTTTCGACGATCGAAGCGCTGGTCCACGTGCTCGGCGCGCTCGAGCACGACGGTGAGCGCTTCCAAGCTTTGCTCACGCCATTCCGCGCGATGATCGACGCACAGATCGACTGCCAGCAGCGCCTCCGCAGCTCGCGCCAGAAGAAGCTCCCGAAGACGATTCACCCGCGTCGGTCGCGCCTGCCTGCCGCCCTGCGCGAGCGTTACGCGGACCTCGTCGTCGTCACTGGCGAGGCCAACGCCTGGCCCTACCGGTGCGCCGACCGCGCCGAGGATTACCCCGACGAGCTCGTGCACTGGGTCGCGCGGCGTCCGTCGACGGGCGAGACCCTCGACATGATCGTGAAGCCCCGCCACCCATTGGCGCCTCGCACGCTTCAATTCACCGAGCTGTCACCCGACGATCTCGCGAACGGCTCGAGCCTCGAGGACGTGTTCCTCCGCTTCCGCGCCTTCGTCGACGAGGACGACGTCATCTGCTCGTGGGGCCGCTACGCGACCTCGCTGTTCGTCGCCTCGGGCGGCTGGCTCCCAGAGGCGCGCCTCGATCTACGCCAAATCTCGCGCAACTTCACGCGGGCCAAAGTAGGAACCCTCGAGCACTTCGTGAGCACCCTCGCCGCTGCACCGCGCCCGGCTCCCCATCTCGACGGGCACGGGCATGGGCACGTAAAGGAACGAGGGCGCGCAGCTCGACGGATACTCGAGGTGGGCGAGGTGCTGCGTCACTTCATCGAGCTGGCGAGGGAACCATGATCGCGACTTCGAGCCTCGGCAAAGCCTTCGGCGGCCGCACGCTGTTTCAGGATGTCTCCTTCCAGCTCAACGCGGGCTCGCGGTATGGCCTCGTCGGCGCGAATGGATCCGGCAAGACCACCTTCCTCAAGATAGTCGCCGGCGACGAGCCCGCGTCCGACGGCAGCGTGTCGATCCCGGGCCGCGCGCGGCTCGGCGTGCTTCGCCAAGATCGCTTTCTCGATGACGAAGCGATCATCTTGGACCTCGCGATGATGGGCGACGTCGATGCGTGGAACGCGCTCGTCGAGCGCGCGAAGATCGTCGACCACGGGGAGGGCGATCCCTCACGCCTCGCGGATCTCGAGGACGTGCTTCGCCGCGACAATGGCTACACGCTCGAAGCGCGCGCGTCGGCGGTGCTCGAGGGGCTCGGCATCCCGATGGCGTCGCATCGCCTTCCGCTCTCGACGTTGTCGGGCGGCTTCAAGCTACGTGTGCTCCTCGCGCAGGTGCTCATCGGCGGACCCGACGCGCTCTTGCTCGACGAGCCGACCAACCACCTCGACATCCTCTCGATCCGCTGGCTCGAGAAGTTCCTCGCCGGTTACCGCGGCGTCGCGCTCGTGATCTCCCACGATCAGCGGTTTCTCGACAACGTCGCGACGCACATCCTCGACGTCGACTACGAGACCATCACGCTCTACACCGGCAATTACACGACGTTCACGCACGAGAAGCAGGCCGTGCGTGAGCGCAAAGAAGCCGAGATCGCGCGCGCGGAGAAGATCATCGCGGAGAAGCGCGCGTTCGTCGATCGCTTCGGCGCCAAGGCAACCAAGGCAAAGCAAGCGCAGAACCACCTGAAGCAGATCGAGAAGATCGAAGTGGAGGAGCTCGCCTCGAGCTCGCGCCGCACACCGCTCTTTCGTTTCACGGCCGAGCGCGCGAGCGGCCGCGACGTGCTCGAGGTGGTGGGCGTATCGAAGGCCTATGGCGAGAAGAAGGTGCTGAAGAACGTCTCGCTTGCCGTGCGCCGCGGCGAGAAGGTCGCCGTGATCGGACCCAACGGCCTCGGCAAATCCACGCTCCTGAAGATCGTGATGGATCGCCTCGAAGCCGACACCGGCACGGTGAAGTTCGGCCACGAGGTCCGCGCCGGCTACTTCGCGCAGGACCACAGCGATCTCTTCGACGATCCGAAGATGAAGCCCATCGACTACGTCTGGGAAGCCGTGCCCAACGAGGCCACGGCCTACGTCCGCGGTCAGCTCGGTCGCGTTCTCTTCTCGGGCGACGACGTCGAAAAGCCCATTGGTGCGCTCTCCGGCGGTGAGGCCGCGCGGCTCGTGTTCGGACGCATCATCGTCGAGAAGCCGAACGTGCTCGTCCTCGACGAGCCCACCAACCACCTCGACATCGAGGCCATCGGCGCGCTCGTCGACGGGCTCGCCGCGTTCGAGGGCACGGTCCTCTTCGTCTCCCACGATCGCTGGTTCGTCTCGCGTCTCGCCACGCGCGTGGTCGAGGTCACGCCCGACGGGCTGCGCGACTTTCCCGGAACCTACGCCGAGTACCTCGAGCGCTGCGGCGACGATCACCTCGACGCCGAAGCCGTCGTGCTCAAGGCCAAGGCCGACAAACCGCGCGAGGCCGAAAGGGCGGACGCGCGCTCCGCCGAGGGCGGCTCCTGGGAGGAGCAGAAAAAGCGGCGCAACCGCCTCCAACAGCTGCCCGCGCTTCGCGACAAAGTGCTCGCGCGCATCGAGGCCGCCGAAGCGCGCAAGGCGGAGATCGCGGCGCTCTACGAGACGCCCGGCTTCTTCGAGCGCTCGCTCAAGAGCGATCTGAAGAAGCTTCAGGACGAGGACGCGGCGCTCGCGGTCGAGATCGAAGCCAAGATCGCCGAGTGGGAGACCA
>CAXSGV010000547.1:4065-4575 GCA_964236615.1 uncultured Polyangiaceae bacterium | reverse complement strand
CAGTGCGGCAAGCCCACCCGGGCGAAGAGCAGCCGCAGGTAGTCGTAGATCTCCGTCACCGTGCCGACGGTCGATCGCGGGTTCCGGGACGTCGTCTTCTGGTCGATCGAGATCGCCGGAGAGAGGCCCTCGATGGAGTCGACGTCCGGCTTGTCCATCTGCCCGAGGAACTGGCGGGCGTAGGCGCTCAGCGACTCGACGTAGCGGCGCTGCCCCTCGGCGTAGATCGTGTCGAAGGCCAGCGACGACTTGCCCGAGCCCGACAGGCCGGTGATGACCACCAGCGCGTCGCGCGGCATGGCCAGCGAGACGTCCTTGAGGTTGTGCTCCCGCGCTCCGGAGACGACGATTTCGTTGCTGGGCGGCATCCCACATCAAGCATAGGCGGACGAACAGACGTTCCCATGCCCGCAATGCCGCTCCTTGCGGACTTCGCCCATACTGCCCGGCGTGGGCGTCACCGACTTCGAAACGAAGGTCGCCGTCGTCGTGCGTGACGACCTGGCCGTC
>CAXSGV010000547.1:0-4055 GCA_964236615.1 uncultured Polyangiaceae bacterium | reverse complement strand
ACGAGCTTCCCGCGCGGCAGCGAGATCGACACATTTTTCAGATTGTGTTGTCGAGCTCCGACGACGACGAGACGGTCCATTCGTGGGCTGACTTAGTATCACGCCTCCGCGAGCGCTTGGTCGAGGTCAGCCCAGAGATCACCCGCCGCTTCGAGGCCGACGCTGAGGCGAAGCAGCCCATCGGAGACGTCCGCGGCGAGACGAGCTTCGCGTGGCATGGTCGAGTGCGTCGTCGAAGCGGGGTGCACGAGGAGGCTGCGCGTGTCGCCGAGGCTGACCGCATGGGTGATCCGCTTCACGGACTCGAGGACTTTACGGCCCGATCCGAGCGCATCGAGCGTCTCTCCGTCCCTCATCTCGAACGAAAGAAGCGCGCCGAACGCGTGCATCTGCCGCACCGCCACCTCGCGGCCGGGGTGATGGGCGAGGGACGGGTGATGCACGCGTAGGACCTTGGGGTGACCCGCGAGGCGGAACGCGAGATCGGCGGCCGACGACGAAGCCTGTCGCTGCCGGAGCGCGAAGGTCCTCAGGCCGCGCGCAACGAGGAACGCATTGAACGGCGCGAGCACGCCGCCGAAGCCCTTCACGATGAGGTCGCGCGCACGATCGACGTCGGCGCGACGGCCGCAGATGGCGCCGCCGATCGCGTCGCCGTGACCGCCGAGGCCCTTCGTCATCGAATGCACCACGAGGTCGACGCCGAGCGCGTGGGGCGTCTGCGCGAACGGCGTCGCGAAGGTGTTGTCGGCGATGGTGACGAGACCGCGGTCGCGCGCAAGCGAGACCACCTCGGCAATGTCGGTGATGCCGAGCGTGGGGTTCGACGGGGACTCAATGTAAAGTACACGTGTCGTCGGCGTGATGGCCGCGGCGTAGGCGCCGGCGGTCGTTGCGTCGACGAAGGTGGTCGTGATCCCGAAGCGCAAAAGGCGCTCGCGAAGGAGGCGCGCGCTCTCGGCGTACATCGATCGTGGCGCGACGATGTGGCTGCCCGACTCGCAGATCGACATCAGCGTGCCACTCACAGCGGCCATCCCGCTCGCGGTCGCGCACGCAGACTCGGTGCCTTCGAGCGCGGCGAGCTTGGTCTCGAGCGCCTCGACGGTTGGGTTCGACCAGCGCCCGTAGATGTACGCGTCGTTGTCGCCGCGAAAAGCGCCGGCGGCCTCCTCGGCGCTGGCGAACCCGAACGCGCTCGCGAGGACGAGCGGCGGATCGAGCGCGCCGGTCGTGGGATCGCGCTCCTCGCCCGCGTGGACGCACGTGGTCGTGAGCGCGTCGGCGCGGCGGGCGAGCGTCGTTTCGTAGTGAAGCGCAGTGTCGATCACGCGCTCTAGCCTAGGGCCCCTCCGCATAACGCGCAGCTCGAAGATGAGAGCGGGCACGGGCACGGGCACGGGCACGGGCACGTCGGAGGCGGAGCGGCGAGCCATCGGCCTCGCCAGGTGTCACGCTTGGCGACACCCCTCTCTTCACTCCCGTGCCCGTGCCCGTGCCGGCGCCCGCTCCCCTTACCGCCCGCGCGCGTTCGAATGAGGGACACACCCCCTAGCTCAGAGCGCTGCTGCGGCGGCGCTCGCGAACTCCGGCGAGCGTGACCACGGTGCCCGCGAGGATGACGAGCACCATGCCGGCGAGCGCGAGCACCGATGGCCACTCGTGCAGAAACGCCGCGCCGAGGCCGGCGCTCACGACGACCGAGAGGTACCCGAAAGGGCTGACGCGCGCTGCGTGCTCCATCGCGTACGCCTTGGTCATCGCGATCTGTGCGCAGCCCGCGCAAAGGCCGGTGACGAGCATCGTGAGCATGTCGATGGGCGAGGGGAGCGCGAGCGAGCCGAGCGACAAGAGGAAGCAGCTCGCTGCGGCGACAAGCGAAAAATGCGTCGCGATCGCCTCGGGGTGCTCGCGCTTGCCGACGCGGCGAAGCATCATCATCGCGAACGAGGACGCCACCGACGCAAGCACGGCGATCGCCGCGGGGAAGAGCATCGCGTCGCGGTTCACGTGCGCGCCCACCTCGCCGAAGACGAAGGTCGGACGAAGGATCAACACGACGCCCACGACTGCGAGCGGAATCGCGATGACGACGCGGCGACCGGACCGCTCGCCGAGCACATGCGGAGCAAGCAGCGCGAGGAAGACCGGGGTGAGGTTCACGAGCGTCACCGCGTCACCGAGTGCGAGCGCTTTGGAGCCAAGCGCAAAGAAGGTACCGAGCATCGCGATGGTGCCGAAGAAGCTGCGCAGCCACATCGTCCGCGTGCTCTTCGGAAGGAAGGGGACGCCGCGGCCGCGCGCAATTGCCATGGCAACGAAGGCGCCGACGAGCGCGCGGGTGGCGGCGACCAGGGTCCACGCGACGTGCGCGCTGGCGATGTGCGCGAGAAAGTTCATCAGCGCGAAGAGGACGGCTCCGAGCGACATCCACGCGAAGGGCGCGAGCGGCGAGCCCAACCGCTCGGTTTCGAGAGACGTCAAAGGCCGTTGCAGGCTGAAAAACCTAGCATTTGATGTGGTAGCCTCGCTGGACGATGTCAGCGGACGATCCGAAAAATCCTTCGGCACCCCGACGCGGCGGGCCGCTCCGGACGAAGCCTCTCGACGACTCCGGCAAGTTTCGCGAAGCCCTGCAGGCCGAGCTCCGCAAGCACGCCCGTCCGACCTTGCTCGTCGTCGCCGGGCCCGACGTCGGCATGCGCATCAAGCTCGATCGCTCGCTCGAGATCGGTCGCGATCCCGCGGCGAGCTTTCCCCTCCGCGACGAGAGCATCTCGTGGCGTCACGTGCGCGTCGAAGATCGCGGCGCGGGTGAGTGGGCCGCCGTGGACACCGGCAGCACGAACGGCACGCTCATCAACAACGTCCGCATGCAGGATCAGACGCTCAAGCCGGGCGATCGCATCTTCATCGGGCAAACCATCCTCGAGTTTCAGGAGCAGGACGCTATCCGCGACGGCTTCAATGCCGAGGTCGAGCGCCTCCTCAGCGAAGACGAGCTCTCGGGTCTCTGGGTGCGGCGCCGCTTCGACAACCAGCTCGCCACGACGGTCTCGGCGGTGCAGGTCGCGAGCCCCACGTGCGTGAGCGTGATCGTCATGGACCTCGACGGCGTGAAAGGGATCAACGACACGCACGGCCACGAGTTCGGCGCCTACGTCATCGGCGAGTCGGGTCGCTTGATCGGCAAGGTCGTCGGCGCGAAGGGCTACGCGACGCGCTTCGGGGGCGACGAATACGCCGCCGCCCTCCCCGGGATGACGAAAGACGCCGCCGTTCGAGTCGCCGACGAGATCCGGATCGCCGTCAACGAGCACGTCTACATCAAGGACGGGATCCGGGTGAAACCGGGGATCAGCTGCGGTGTGGCGACCCTTCCCGGCGACGCAACCGACGCGGACGGGGTCTTCCGAGCCGCAGATCAGGCCCTCTATCGCGCAAAGAGAGCCGGAAAGAACCGAGTCTCGACGTGATCGGATACTCTCTCTAGCCATCATGCTCAGGGTCGAATGCGAGCAGTGCAAGGCGCCGTACCAAGTCGACGAGCGCCGCATTCCACCGAACGGGCTCAAGATGAGGTGCCCGAAGTGCGGGCACACGTTCGTCGTGAAGGCGACTTCGGGAACGACGGTGGCTCCAGGATCCCCCGCGGCTCCGGCTCCGGCAGCCGCGCCGATCGCTTCGGCAGCGCCAACCACACCGGGCCTACCGCAACGCGCGGCGCCGCCCCAGCGAACGGCCGAGCAGACGCGCGCGCTCAAGCAGACGATGATCGGCGTCGCGCCCGGCTCGATGAGCGCGAACGCTCCGCCCGCCGCGAAGCCCGCGCTCAAGCCGCTCGATCGATCGAAGGTGACCGTGCCGAACACGCCGGCCGTGGCGTGGAAGCCGGGCCAGCCGATGCCTGTCGTCCCGGCGAAGGCCGATGACGACTTGCCTGCGAAGGCGGAGGCGAAGAGGCCCGACGATCTTCCAGCAAAGGTCGAGGCGAAGCGGCCCGACGATCTTCCAGCGAAGGTCGAGCCGAAGACGAACGATCTTCCTGCTCGCGC
>CAXSGV010000546.1:0-4576 GCA_964236615.1 uncultured Polyangiaceae bacterium | reverse complement strand
GATCGAAGGGGGGCGGAGGCGGCGTATCGAACTTGCCGCACGCGAGCAGGGGCGTGGCAACGAGGGCGACGAGACCGAGCTGGAAGGAACGCGTCCGCATGATCATCGGGCTCCGTACGGGCGTAAGTGGCGAAAGATTCAAAAAAATCGCCTACGAACCACGTAGCAACGAGCGTTCCCGCGCCGGCCGCCGCGAGCGACCCACTTCTCCGCTCACGTCAGCGAAGGTGCTGCTTGGCCTTCTGGAGCGCGAGCTCGACCATCGTTTCGCGATCGACGGGGTCGGCCCAGCGACGGCGCATGGTCTCGCTGAGGTGATCGAGCGGATCGTAATAGAGGAAGTACTGCCCGGCCTTCACCGACGGCGCGGTGAAGACGCTGATGCCGGTGTCGCGGTCGTAATACTCGTACGAATGCGCGTCGCGCTTGCCGCCGCCACCGGGCGCGTCGACGACGAACGTCGGCGTGTTGAAGCCGGCGGTCGCGCCACGCACGTGCTTCTCGATGTGGAGCGCAGTATCGAGCGTGGTGCGGAGATCTTCGACGCTCGGTACGAGGTCGTGCACGTAGACGTAGTACGGGTGCACGTTGAGATGTCCGAGTCGCTTGACGAGCATCGTCATCACTTCGGGGGTGTCGTTGACGCGACGCTGCAGCACGCTCTGGTTGCGCACGGTGATGCCGCGCTCCATGAGCTTGTTCATCGCGTCTTCGGTGATGCCGGTGATCTCGTTGGGGTGGTTGAAGTGCGTGTGCAGCACCACCTCCTTGTGCAGCTTGCGGCCCTTCTCCACCACGCGGGTGAGCGCGTCGGCCCAGGCGTGATCGGTGAGGATCTTCTGCGGCATGACCGCCGGACCCTTCGTCGCGAAGCGCATGCGCCGCACGTTCGGGATCGCGAGCAGCGCCTCGCCGATCTCCGTGATCTGCTGCGCGCGAAGGTTGTAGGCGTCGCCACCCGAGATGACGATGTCCTCGAGCTCGGGTCGTGACGCGATGTACTCGTAGGCGCGCTTCCAGCGCTCGTCGTTCGCTTTGAGCTGCACCTTCTCGACCTCGTCGGTGTCGAGCCCGATTGCGTAGCTACGCGTGCAGAAGCGACAGTAGACGGGGCAAGTGTCGAGCGGGAGGAAGAGGGCCTTGTCGGGGTAGCGGTGGGTGAGGCCGGGCGTCGGCGCGTCTTCTTGCTCGTGGAGCGAGTCGAGGTCGAGCTTTGGATGATTCGGCAGTAATCGCGACGCCACCGGAATGAACTGGGTGCGGAGCGGATCGTTGTAGGGATCGCTCCAGTCGATGAGCGACAGGAGGTAGGGGCTCACGCGCACGCTCATGGGCGCATGCTTGAAACCTTCTTCCGCGTCGGCGATGAAGGCCGGCGACACGAGACCCTCGAGCGCCTTCAGCAGCTTCGCGACGTTCGTGATCGAGTGCTTGCTCTGCCACGAGTGGTCGAGAAATTGCTCGTCGGTCACCTCGCGGTAGGACGGGATCGCATGCCAGAACGGCCCGCGGAGGAGCGTCTTGTACGTCAGCGTGCTCGGGTCGACCGCCGCCTTCTTCGCGACGACGGGAGACGTGTTTGGGAGGACGTTCAGCGCGGTAGCCATGACAAAATCCTTCTCCCACGCGCGTTCGGGTGGTGCAACGCCGCATTGTGGCGGTGCGAGCGGGATCGGGCTTCAGCTGTACTTGGCAAGCGCGCGCTCGAGGGTGCGACGCACCTCGGCGACGAGCTCTGGTGGCTCGATCACGACTGCCGCCGACCCGTACCCGAGCACCCAGCGCGCGACTTCGCCGAGGTCCCCGACGGTCATCGACAGGCGCACGCGTCCATCGGCCGACACACCGAGCCGCTGCGTGGGGTGAACCTTGCGTTGGCGGAGGTCGGCCGCGGCCCCAGCGTCGAACTCGACCGTCACTCGGGTGCGCTTCGAGCTCGGCGCGATTCCGAAGTCTCCCTGCATGAATTCCGAGGGATCGAAGCCGTCGGGCAGGATGAAACGCTCCTCGGTTTCGCTCGTGACGTCGCTCATCCGATCGAAGCGGTAGACGCGGGTGTCCTTGGCGTCGGTGGGTCGAGCGAGCACGTGGATCGCCCCCTTGTGGAGGACGAGCGCATAGGGGTGCGTCGTGATGCGCGACGCGCGCGAAGGATCGACGCCGAGCTCGCCTCCGTACCCGAACGTGATGGGGCGAAGGTCGGCCACGCACTGGAAGAGAAGGTCGAGCTCCTCGCCCCGCGGGGCGTAGTTCTTCGAGGGAGATGGGACGTAAAGGAGACGCTCCTCGAGCCGCTGATCGCTCGCGATCTCACCCTTTCCACCCGCGCGCGTGACGGGGCGGCGCGCGAGCTGAAGCAGCTGCCGCGTGACGTTGTCGAGCTCGATGTAGAGCGCCGAGCCGCGAAACACGTCGAACACGCGGCGCGCCGCGAGAAGCCCGTAGGCCTGCGTACGGCGAAGGACGAGGGCACGCCCGCGCTCGCTCGGTTTGATCCGCCATACGTGCGCGCCGCCGGGGGCGGTCGGGAGGGAATCGAGCGGTGTCTCGCGGCCGAGCTCTTCGAGGTAACGACGCACCGAGCGCGTGGTGACGCGAAGCGCAGTCGCGAGATCATCGAGTGTGAGCCCGCCCGGGTTGGTCTCGAGCGCAGCGCGGAGCTTGTCGAGCCGTCGGTACTGCGTGAACTCGCCGGCCGGGCGCCCGCGCCGGGGACCCTTGGACTTCGCGAGTGCACGCATGGCTCAGATCACGCGCGCGATCAGGTAAGCGGGCGCGCGCGCATCTCGGCTTTGTATTTCGCCTTGTACTGGTCGTGGCAGCCGCGGCATGCGGCCTTGACGGCGTCGACGGTGCCCGCCTTTGCGGCCGCCGCGCCGTCCTTCGAGATCGAGGCCCAGTTCGTGTACCCGGCAGGCGCCATCTTGCCGACCTTCTCGAAATCGCTGGCGAGGCCAGGCATGTCGTTCGACGAGAGCGCGAGCGCCGTGTGCCCCTTCATCCACGCTTGCAGCGGGCAATCGGGGAGCGGCTTCGTTCCGCAGTTGAGCGGGGCCGTGGTGGTGGTCGTGGTCGTGACGACCTTGCCCCCGCTCGCGGTCGTCGTGGCGGTCGGAGTCGCGGCGCCCGCGCTCGGCGCGGCGCTCGCGCTCGGCGCAGCGCTGGCCGCGGGCTCCGCGCTCGCCGATGCGCTCGTCGCCGCGGAGGCGGATACCGACGGCGCAGGTGTCGGCGGCGTGGCGGCAGACGGAGTGGGCGTCTGATCCTTCTGGGCTTCGGGCTTGTCGCAAGCGAGCAGAAGGAGCGGTGTGGCAGCGAGGAGGGCTAAGGACCGGAATCGCATCGTGCGCCGCAGTCTAATCGACCTTCGGGGGACTGTGCCGCGTGATCTCCTCACGCGGCCTAGTGAGATGTTAGGGTTCTTGCGACTTCCATGGAGCGCACGACCGTCGAGCTGATCAGCGCGAAGCGTGATGGGGCCTTGCTCGAGGCCTCCGAGATCCGTCGATTCATTGCGGGCTTCTCCGCGGGCGACGTGGCCGATTACCAGATGGCCGCGTTCCTCATGGCGGTCTTCTTTCGCGGGCTCGACGATGCCGAGACGGTCGCGCTCACGGAGGCCATGCTTCACTCCGGCAAGGTGCTCGATCTCTCGAGCGTGCCGGGCGCGAAGGTCGACAAGCACTCCACCGGTGGCGTGGGCGACAAGGTGTCGATCTGCCTCGCGCCCCTCGTCGCCGCCTGCGGCGTGCCGGTGCCGATGGTGAGTGGCCGCGGGCTCGGCCACACCGGTGGCACGCTCGACAAGCTCGAGGCCATCCCCGGTTTTTCGACCTCACTCGACGTGGCGGATTTCACGCGCATCGTGGCCGAGGTCGGCACCTGCATGATCGGGCAGACCAAGGAGATCGCACCTGCCGACAAGCGCATCTACGCGCTGCGCGACGTGACGGCGACCGTCGAGTCCATCCCGCTCATCGTCGCCTCGATCCTGTCGAAGAAGCTCGCCGAAGGGATCGACGGGCTCGTGCTCGACGTGAAGGTCGGTCGCGGCGCGTTCATGAAGAACGAAGAGAGCGCGCGTGCTCTCGCGACGGCGCTGGTTCGTGTCGGCACGCGCGCCGGTAAGCGCGTGGTCGCGCTCCTGACCGACATGAGCGCGCCGCTCGGTCGCACCGTCGGCAACGCCATCGAGACGCGTGAGGCTATCGAGGTCCTGCATGGGAAAGGGCCGCCCGATCTCGTCGAGTGCACGGTCGTGCTCGGCGCGGAGATGCTCGTCCTCGGCGGGAAAGCCAAGAGCATCGACGAAGGCCGCGCGCTCATCCTCGGCGCCATCGATCGCGGCGACGGCGTGCGCACGATGGAGCGCATGGTCTCCGCGCAGCACGGCGACGCCCGCGTCGTTGCGGATCCGTCACGCCTCGAGATCGCGTCCGAGGAGATCGTCATCGAAGCCACCGTGTCGGGCTTCGTCTCCGAGATCGATGCGCTCGCGGTCGGTCTCGCCGGCGTCGCGATGGGTGCCGGCCGCACCCGCGCCGATCAGCCTGTCGATCCCGCTGTTAGCATCACA
>CAXSGV010000545.1:0-4611 GCA_964236615.1 uncultured Polyangiaceae bacterium | reverse complement strand
TGTCACTGTCGAGCCAGGCGCACGACGCCGCGACGATCTCGACCGTCGCCTTCGTCGCGGGCGGAGCGCTTCTCGTCGGAGGCGTCGTTCTCTATTTCACCGCGCCCTCGTCCCGAACCGCGTCGTCGTCGTCGTTTCATTTTCGCGCGGGTGGCACCGCTCGCGCAATGAGCGTCGAGCTCGGAGGTGCGTTTTGATGCGCGACCGTCTGCTTCGAAACACGATCGCCATCGCGTTGCCCCTCGGCTCTGCCCTCGTCCTCTTGGCGTGCAGTCAGGTGCTCGGGCTCACGGAGCCCGAGCCTTACGACGCGGAAGGCGTCGTCGGCGACGCCGATCCACGCGACGACGGAAGCGCGCGCATCGACGGAGCAACAGCCGACGGCGCGCCAGGGTGTACCGCCGACCTCCTTCACGACGAAAAAAATTGTGGCGCATGCGGCCACGGCTGCAGGGGAGCCGCGTGTCAGGCAGGGCGCTGCACCCCCGTCCTCGTCACGACGGCGCGACAGATTTCAGCCCTGACTGTGGACGGGACAAGCATCTATTTCGGTGATGGCGACGGCTTCGGCACGAACGCGATCGTCCGCGTCGAGAAGGACGGCACGAACCGGCGCATCATTGCGAACCTCGCCGCTGATCCGGGCTTCGACTCGATGGCCGTCGTCGGGCCGATTCTCTATTGGGCAGGGACGCCAGGCATCCGCTCGTGTGCGGCCACGGGTTGCACGGGCGCTCCGCTCATCGTCACGAACGCTTCTCGCGCGCATGATGTGACGCAGCTTCTAGCGCCAGGCTCGGCCCGCAACGTCGTCTGGTTGAACGACGCGAGGACACGCGTCGAGTTTCAACAGCTCGATGGCGGTGTTGGCCAGCTCACCACGCTTTCACCCGCCACGGTCACCGACTCGTTTTGTGTGCAGCTTCGCTCGGCGCCGACGTTCACGTCCGCCTACGTCACCGATCCGGCCGGCGATCGTCTCCTCGTTCTCCCGCGCATCGGCGTCGTCAAACCCGTGATCGCGGGCGCGCTCACGTGCACGCTGGCTGTCACCGCGGATCGCATCGTGTACGCCGATCTGACTCATATCTGGGCGGCACCGATCGAACCGACAGGGCTCGGTAAGCCGGTCGTCGTCGCAAACCTTCGAGACGGTCAGCCACGAGATCTGACCGCCGACGATCGCTACGTCTACTGGCACACGTTCACGTTAGGCGCGCCGTCCATGCTTCGGGCCAGCCTCACCGGCAACGCGACGACACCGGAGGTCTTCGTCGAGGGCTTCGACTACGTCACGCGGACGGCCGTCGACGCGGAGTGGCTCTACTTCGTGACGAGCGGCAACAGCGGCGTCGGAGCCCGAATCTGGAAGGTCGCGAAGTGAGGCGTCGGGGCGCGTCGAGCTAGCGCCAGTTGGCGAGGCAATAATCGAGCGTGTACGCGCAGGCGCTTTCGGTCATGCACGAAAGCAGCGTGTAACGGCCGCCCGCGGTCAGACCGGCGGCCGCGGCTGCGCAGTTTGCGCTCGTGCCGCCGGAGTCGCGCTTACCGGCGTCGTTGCAGATGGCGGCCGCCTCGGTGCACACCGTGGCCGCGCTCGGGTCGGGGCATGCCTTTCCCAACGCCTCGCGCGCGCAATCGATGCATGACGCATCGGCAGAAATACCGGCGCGAAGGCAAGCGAGCGCGTTGCGTGCGACCCGCGACTTGAAGTGGGTCGTGTAGCTCGTGCAGAGATCGTGGCTCGCGCAGCGCGGCGCCGGCGTTGCAATGAACGGCGGGCCGCACGCTTCGGGGGCGATTCCATCGTCGTCCTCGCAGCCTCCGTCGACGGCCTTGGCATCGCTCGCGCGCGCGTCGCTCGCGCGCGCGTCGCTCGCCATCTCGGCATCGAGCGACGCGTCGTCCGTTGCACCGGCGTCGTCCGGCGGGGTGCTCGACGAGGTGTTGCACGCGGGCGCGCCGTACGCGGACGCGGCGATCGAGCCCACCAGCGCGAGGAACCGCGCTCGATCCACACGAAGGCCGCTCACTGCGAGAAAACTAGCACACGCCAGCGCGACGCCGCGGTCACATCCCCGGGACGGGCATGATCTCGACGATCTCGATGAAGCCCTCCGGCATCAAGAAATGCGGATGACCCTTCAACATCTCGACGAGCGCTTCCTTCGACTCCGCTTGCAGAATCGAGTAGCCGCCGAGATCGTTCTTCTCGTCCGACGCGGACTCCTTGGTGACGCGCATGCCCTTTCCGAGCGGCGCGCCCATGTCGACCATCGCGCCGTGGGCTTTCTTCCCCCACACCATCCACGCGTCCATCCCCGCCTTCTGCTGCTCGGGGGTGGCCTTCATCATCTGCTCGAAACCCGACGACGGTGCTTTGTAGAGCACGAGAAACTTCTTCATGTGAAATCCCTTTCGTAGAAAATAGCTGGCACCGAGCTACGCCGATCGGCGGCGCGCTTCAACGCGTCTCGCGCAAATCGAGCACGGTAGCAAGCGCGGCCCGGTCGCGGAGATTGCCAATGATCTTTCGCTCGGGAAGGGGCGACACCCGGATAAGTGTCGGCGTGACGAGAACGCCGTCCGTCAGGCTTCGCGCCGGATGACGCAGGACATCGACGATCTCGAGCTTCGCGTCGTCGACGCCGAGCTCTGCGAGCGCCGCGTCGAGGTTCGATCGCGCCGCGATCGAATTCGGCGAATCGCCTGCCACGTAAAGACGCAGAACGAGCGCGCCGACGCTCTTCTTCGCGGTGCTGGAAGTCATTTTGCGGATCGTCGGCGCTTGGGTTTCGCGGTCTTCGAGGGCGCGGTCGTGCTCGGGTCGGGCTCCTCGCCCCCTCGTCGGGTCCTGCGTTCGACCGTCTCCACGCGGTCGACCTCTTTTGCCGTGACGCGCGCGGCAAGGACGCGCTGCAGGTCGTCCTCGCGCACCGATTGCTCGGTGCTCGCGGCCTCGACCCGAACGCGCGCCTCGGCCAGCGCAAGCTCGGCGAGCTTCTGGCGTCGTCGCGATTCGGTGACGGCAGCGGCCTCGGCATGGCGGTCGTCGTTCTCCCGCTCCCATCGGAGCGTGCCCATGAGGACCTCGCCGCCGGAGATGTAGGGGTCGGCGAGCGTGACTCCATTGTCGGAGAGCACCAGCTCGCGCACTTGGTTGGAATGGCTCGTTCCGCGCGATTTGACGATGGTGAGCGCCCGGTTTCGCTCGCCCGCATGAACGACGTACGAGACGTGCATCCACGTGTCGGCAATGGTCGAGATACCGAGTGGCGTTTCTTCGGAGAGGGGCTCGGCGTTGGCCAGGAGCGAGGTGCTCACCGTCGTGATGCAGCGGCTCTTCGCAATTTCGAGCAATTGAACGGCGGCGCGATCGCCGAACGACGCTTCGAAGGTCTGCGCGAGCGCGGACAGCGGGTCCACGATCAGGTTGACGGCTTTGTGACGCTCCAGCACCCCGCGGATGCGTGCGACATGCGCGTCCGGATTGTCGGCGCGTGCACGAAGCGAGCACATCGCCAGCGTCCCTGACGCCACGTGGGGTCCGAGGTCGAGGCCGATCGACTTGACGTTCCGGATGATCTGCTCCGGCGCCTCGTCGAAGCTGACGTAAAGCGTGCGCTCGCCCCTGCTGCAGGCCGCGTTCGCGAACGCGCTGACGAGGCTGGTCTTGGAGGTTCCCGGCGCGCCGGAGATGAGAACCGCGCTCCCGCGGTAATAGCCGCCGCGCAACATCTCATCGAGCCGATCGACGCCCGACGTGATTCGGTCGGTCGATACGGGATGATGCCTCTCCGCAGAGGTCCCCGCGGCAAGCTCGATTCCATTTTCGTTGATCGTAAACGGAAGCTCGTTGGCCGAATGCGCATTACCGCGGTACTTCGCGACACGGAGCATACGAATGGCGGCGCCCGCCATGGCACGGTGGTGGAGGGAAACGACGCAGTCCGCGATGAATTGTAAGAATGCGTAGTTCGAGAGCGGCTCACCGTCCCTCGGCCTTGCCTTTGCCGTCACGACGCAGGTGACGCCGGTCGCGTACGTCCACTCGCGAAGGCGGAGGACCTCGCGACGTATGAGCTTGGGATCGCTGAGGTGACCAAGGAGGACGTCCAGTCCGTCGAAGACGACGCGGGTGCATTTGTTTTGTGCGAGCTTCGCGCCGACGATGGCGAGAAGCCCGAGGAGATCGAAGTCTCCGCCCTGCACGATGGACTCGGAGAGCTGCGCGTCCCAAAAATCCACCCCTTTGCCGACGAAGGCGCGCTGGCTCCACGTGAACCCTCGCGCGTCGCGCTGGATCTGCTCGGGGTTCTCCTCGAACGTCACGAACAGGCCGGGCTCACCTGCCTTGGCTCCCGCGACGAGCCCCTGCAACGCGAAGATCGTTTTGCCACAGCCCGCGCCGCCGAGGACCACGGTGATGCGACCGCGGGGGATTCCGCCGCTCGTTACCTCATCGAACCCAGCGACGCCGGACGAGACCCGGTCCGGCCGCTCCGCCATCGTCGCCACAGCCGCGCGTTTTCGATTCATGACTCGACCCCCCCAATAGACGAGTTGCACACTACACCAATTGCTTCTGCCAACGGCCGTCTACGCGCGGCG
>CAXSGV010000544.1:1287-4624 GCA_964236615.1 uncultured Polyangiaceae bacterium | reverse complement strand
ACCGGTATCGGCGACTCGCACGTGCCTGCCCCGACCAGCGATGCAGCGGTCGCCGGCTGCACGATGGCCGAGACGCCGCGCACGCGGGCCTTGGCGTCGAAGGTCTCGAGGATGCGCTGCTTGTCGGAGACGCTGGCCTGCTCGGCTGTGAGATTCGACGCAATGAGGTCGGCGAGCGCGCCGCTCTCGCGCACGTTGTCGAGGATGCCCGCGGTCTCCTTCGGGAGATTCGGCATCAGCGTGAGCACTTCGCGCATCGACTCGCGGAGCAACGCGCCGAGCGCGTCGAGCTCGACGTCGCGCTCGAGATCTTCGGGGATGCGCTTGATGCGCGCGCGCATGTACGGCTCGAGGGCGGCGGGCGCCTGCAGCTTGAGACGGGCGAGCCCGTGCAAGACGACCGAGTAGTTCGAGGGGCCGAGGCGAATGACCTTCACGACGCGGGCGATGGTGCCGACCTCGTAGAGATCGCCGAACGCAGGCTCGTCGACGTCAGCGTCCCTTTGGCTGACGATGCCGACCACTGCGCGCTCTTGCCCGAGGAGATCCTCCACGAGGCGCACGCTGCGCGCGCGGCCGACGTTGATCGGGACGACGCTGGCCGGGAACACGACGCTGTTCCGCAGCGGAAGAATGGGGATGATCTCGTCCTGCTGGCTCCGCTCTTGACTCACGTGAGGCTCCTCAATTTCCGGCGTCGTCTGCGTAGCCGTATTTCGCGGCTACGTGGTAATCCTACCCCGTCCGATGCGCCGCGTACTCGTGAGTTCGCTGTTTGCCGCTGTGCTCGCCTGCGCTCAGGCCTTCACATCGGGGTGTGCTGGCGCCAAGGCCGAGGATCCGCAGAGCGTCCTTCGCTCCTACGCGCACGCGCTCGAAGAGGGTCGCTCCGACGACGCCTACCGCATGCTGAGCGATGAAGCGCGCCGCGGCGTCTCGCTCGAAGCCTTCCGTCGCATGGTGAAGGACAATCCGGAGGAGGTCCGCGAAATCGGCAAATCGCTGCAGCGGCCCACAGCTCCGCCGGTCGTCACGGCCACGGTCACGAGCCCGACGGGCCAGGAGCTCCAGCTCGTTCTCGAGGACGGCCGCTGGAAGGTCGAGTCGTCCGCGATCGATCTCTACGCCCAAGACTCGCCGCGCCATGCGGTGCAGGGGTTCGTGCGCGCGCTCGATCGCAAACGCTACGACATCGTTCTCCGCTTCGTCCCCGACGCCCACAAAGAGGGGCTCGACGGCCCGAAGCTCAAGGCTGCGTGGGAAGGCCACGACAAGGACGAGATGATGCAGGTCCTCGCCGCGCTCAAGCAGGCGCTCCCCGCCGCGACGATCGAAGAGACCGGCGAGCGCGCCACCATGCCGTACGGAGCGGGCACGATGCAGCTCGTCCGTGAGCATGGGCTCTGGAAGATCGAAGACTTCGACTGACTGTTCGCTTCAACCCCGTCGTCCAACTGCAGAGGAGTATCTCGATGCAATCCCAACACCGTTCTCTGCTTGGCATTGGTTTCATCTCGCTCGCCGTCGCCGCCGGTGGCTGCACCTGCACCGCGCAAGCGGGCACCGGTCCGCAGTCTCCTGATCCGGCGTACGCGCCAGCGCCCGCACCAGCACCTGCGCCCGCCCCCGCCCCCGGCCCCGTCGCCGCGACGACAGCCACGCCGGCCACGCCGACCACGCCCGCAGCTCCGACGAGCGGTCCGGTGCTCACGCCGACGCCGTCGCACAACACGCCCATCCCCGGCGCAACCGCCGGCGGCAAAAAGTTTGGTCGCATCACCGTCGGTCAGTCCGTCGGCAAGTATGGCCTCCCCGATGGCAACGCGGTCCCTGTCGCGAGCACCGACACGCCCTTCGGCAGCGGGACGGAGACGGCGGACAGCCTGCGCGGCACCGTCTACTTCATCCCCGAAGGCTCGACGAAATTCCCGGACGTCAGCACCTTGAAGCCGGCGGGCGTGCTGTTCACGAAGTCGCTCAACATCGCGCCTCGTGACTTCACCACCGGCTTTCCCGGTATCGACAACCGCACCGAGTGGTTCGCCATTCGCTACGAGTCTCCGTTCACGGTTGCTACCGAGAACACGTACACGCTGCGTCTCGTCTCGGACGACGGCGCGAACGTCTACATCGATGAAATGAAGATCATGGACAACGACGGCTTGCACCCGGCGCAGATGCGCGCGCAGGCCGTGCACCTCGTCGCCGGTCGGCACACGATCCGCGTCGATTACTACCAGGGACCGCGCGCCACCATCGCGCTGCAGCTCTTCTCGAGCTTGCCTGATCAACCCGAAAAGGCGTTCTCCACCAGCTTCTGAGCTTCAGCGGCGCGACATCGCCGGCAACGGCGGTGGCGGCTGCACGTAGAGCGGCTCGAGCGCGTCGGCATCGATGGGCGCGCGCGTTGCCGCAATTTCCGCGATCGCGCGCGCACGCGGCACGTCGTGCGGCGCATCGACGACGAGCCGCGCTGCCACGGGCACGTCAGCCCAGGTCACGAGCGCAGCGCCCGCACCCACGGCGAGCCACGCGAGGATGCCGTGCGTCGCAGCCTCGGCGGCGAAGAACGCCGCAGCACGCGTCGCGAGGACGTGCGACGGCGGATTGTTTGCAATCTGCACGTAGAGCTCGCCCTTCCCCGCGTCGAGCAAGCACACCTGCGTCTCGCCTGCATGCGCGGTGACGCCGAACGCGATCGCTTCGAGCGACGTCACGGCACAGACCTCGGCGCCGGTGGCGAGCACGATTCCTTTGACCGTCGAGACGGCGATGCGCGTGCCGGTGAACGAGCCCGGCCCAACCCCGACGCCCCAACGCTCGACGTCCTTCGCCTTCCACCCTGCGATCGCGAGCGCTTGCTCGACGAGCGGCAGCAGCGACTCGCCGTGCGCGTTCGACACGCGGTGCTCGATCGCGTGAAGCACGCGGCCGTCCTCGAAGAGAGCGACCGAGCCCAGCGCCGTCGAGGTGTCGACGGCGACGAGCTTGCGTGCAAACAGCACGCTCACATCGTCCTCACTTCGTTCGTTTCGAAGCTTGCCGCTGCTCGTCACAGCTGCGCGAAGCGGCCGCTGCGGAACGCCGCTTCGAGAAGCTGATCGACGCGTTGCACGAGCTCGGGTGCGCGCGGATCGGGCGACGCACCGAGCGCGGCCTTGATCTCGTTCAACGCCTTGAGCTGGCTGAAGAGCTGCACGTCGCCAAGGCCACCGGCGCCGGTGAGCACCTGACGTACGCGATCGATCTCGGCCGCGAGCGCCTCGATACCGATGCCAGCGGCGCCAACGCGGCGTGCGTTCGGATGATCGCGGTAGTGCGCTTCGAGCACCGGCGC
>CAXSGV010000544.1:0-1277 GCA_964236615.1 uncultured Polyangiaceae bacterium | reverse complement strand
GATCGCCTCGAGGATGGCCGACTGATCCTCATTGTTCCAGATGTGCTTCAGCACGAAGAAATCGCTCGCGTCGGGGTTGGCGCGTCCATCGAGGTACGCGCTGGCCGCAAAAAGCTTGAGCAGCTTGACGACACGGCGGTCGCTGAGCGTCACGCCCTCGGCGCGGATCTGGAAGACGAGGCCCTTGTACGCCGAGAAGAACTCTTCGCTGAACTTCATGCGCTGCGAGAACGAGCGGTGCAGCGCGCCGATCTCCGCTGCGCTGGCGAGCGGCTGAATGGGTGTATCCGCGAGGTTCATCATCTCGTTCTGGATCCCCTTCTGGAGGAGATCCTGGAAGTGGTACGCGTCGAGATTGTCACTGCGGATGCGGAGCAGGAAGCGATCGAAGACGGCCGTGAGCGTCTCGTCGGTGGGCACCTCGTTCGAGGCGCCGAAGCACGAGAGCATCGGGCACTTCAGCACCGTGCCGCCGCTCGTGTAGCGCCGCTCGTTCAACAGCGTGAGAAGCGCGTTGAGGATGGCGGAGTTCGACTTGAAGACCTCGTCGAGGAACACGATCTCGGATTCGGGCAGCATGCCTTCGACGCGGCGCTGGTAACGACCCTCGCGAAACGCCGCGATGTCGACCGGCCCGAAAATCTCGTTCGGCTCGGTGAAGCGGGTGAGGAGGTACTCGAAGTAGCGGGCCTGAAGGAGGCGCGCGAACATTCGAATGAGCGCGCTCTTTGCGGTTCCCGGCGGGCCGATGAGCACGGCGTGCTCTCCGGCGATCGTCGAGATCAACATGAGCCGAATGACCTCCTCTTTACCGAGGAAAGACGACTCGAGGACGCGCGCCATCTGCGCGAGGCGCAGCGTCAGAGGCTGGTTCTGCGGAGCTGCCGAGCCTTGCATCATGAGGGGACGGCGAGGCTAGCACAGTGGTGCTTTGCCCCGAACTCCCGTAAATTGCGGACCAATGCGTCTTCGCGTCCTGCAATGGGTCTCTCTCGCCGGGCTCGCTGGCCTCGTGTCCGCCGTCGCCGCGCTCGGAGGCTGCACCAGCTCGCCCTCACGCGATTGCGGGCTCGTCGGCTGCAGCAGCAGCGCGTCGCTCAAGGGCTATGCGACGCTCTCGCACGACGAGATGCAGACGGCGACCATCACCGGTTGCCGCAACAACGCGTGCAGCAGCGGCAAGCCGCTGACCCTTCCGAACGCGCCCGGCGACCGCCTGCAGATCACGATGAACGGCGCTGTCTCCGCGCAGGGGTTCATCGGCTCGCCCGACGCCA
>CAXSGV010000543.1:0-4637 GCA_964236615.1 uncultured Polyangiaceae bacterium | reverse complement strand
TCCTCCGACTGGATCGATGGACCCAGTCCGCTAGAGTCTCTTCGTGCGAACGCCTACCAAGCTCCTCGTCGTCGGTACCTTCTTCCTTGTCGCGTGCACGTCCGATGAAGAAAGCGGTACGCACGGTCCCACGTTCGGCGACGCCAGTGACGCCAAGGCCGACGTCACTACGAGCGGCGACGGTGGCGCGAGCGAGGCCAGCGGCGGCGACGCCGGCGGCGGCGATGCGGGCGAGGACGCGACGCAGGCCGACGGCGGCTGCAGCACGGGGTCGATCGCAGTCGTCGGCGGTGGGGGCTCCGCAAATGCTTTTGCGTCGATCGCGACGGGATCGGGCGCGTTCACGACGTCGTCGCTGACGGGCGGCGCGGGCACGATCGGATCGCCCATCAGTATGACCGCGTTTGCCAATGGCTTCGCAGCCGTCGCGCGCGCCGACACGCTGAGGTCCGTGATCTTCGACGGCAACACGTGGAGTGGGCTCTCCGCCGTCGGTGCGATAGGCACGTCGGACATGCCCGCGCTCGCCGCGCTCGGCAACAAGCTCCACATCGTCTACTCGGGCCCGACGGGCGACGCGGCCGTCGATCACAAATACTTCCACGGCACCTACGTCACCTCGTGGGACGGCGCGAGCGACCCCGTCCTCAGCGGGGGCTCGCAAGACTTCGCGCCGCGCGCGCCGAGCGCCGCGACGATCGACGGCAAGGTCGTCATCGCGGAAGCGGGCGACGACACCAACGTCTATGCGCACGCGTGGAGCGGCGGCTGGGAGACGGTGGTCAACGCGACCGCGACCGCGCCCGCACCCAAGGCTGCCAAGGACGTGACGCCACGCATCGTCGCGCTTCAAGGCTCCGCGGCTGGCGACGCGATGATCCTCTTCGTGCGAAGCGGCGACTTCAAAATCTCGAGCATGATCCGCACGACCGCCGGCGCGTGGCTCACGCCAGTCGTCGTCGACACCAACGCGTTCACGACCGAAGGCGTGTCAGCCGCGGCTCTGCCCGGCGGCAAGGTCGTGGTCGTTTGGCGCGGCAGCGATACGAAGCCGTACTACGTGCTCTTCGACGGCACGACGTGGTCGGCGCCGACGCCGTTCTTCACGAGCGCGCAACCTTCGCTGAACGGCATCCCGCAGGTCGCGCGCGGCATCTGCGGCGACGACGCGGTGGTCGCCTACGCCGAATCCGGTGCGTCGGCCAAGGTCACGCGCCTCCGCGGCTCGAGCTGGTCCACGCCCGAAGCGCTCACCGGCACGAGCGGCGCAGGCGAGGTCGGCATCGCGACGCGCTGAGGATTGCGGCGCCTGACGCTCTCGGAGGCTCAGCGTCCGCAGTAGCGGCCGACGGTGCGGACGGCATCGACGGTGTTCGGCGCGCGTGGCGCGACGCGGTGCGCTGCGGCAGCGCCGGCCTTGGCCTCGTCGCAGCGGCCTTCGCGGAGAGCGGTCTCGGCGTAGGAGAGCCGCGCGTTGGCCTCCATCGTCGCGAACGGATCGGTGAGATCGTGAAGGAGCACCACCACGCCGGCGCCGAGGATCGCCAGGACGGAGGCGGCGAGAGAGACCGTGCGCGGGCCTGGTGCTTCCGCGCCGCGCCGCCACATCAGCGCAATCAAGGCGCCTGCGATCGCGCCACCCGCGTGCGCGGCGTTGTCGAACTTCGCGATGAAGCCGAGCACGAGCACGGTGCCGAGCCAACGCGCCATGCCGCGCATGAGCGGACTGCCCGAGCCTTGCGTGCGGTAGCCGACGACCATCGCCGCGCCGATGAGCCCGCAGATCGCGCCCGACGCACCCGCGCCGAGTCGTTGCTCGCCCGACACCCACCCGACGAGCGTGCTCGACATGCTGCCGACGATGCCCGCCGCGAGGTACACGATCGCGAAGCGCCCGGTGCCGATGGCGCGCTCGAGAAACGGACCGACCTGGCGCAGCGCGTAGAGGTTGAAGCCGATGTGCAGCAGCGAAAAATGCACGAAGCACGAAGTGAGCAGCGTCTCGATGCGGCCTTCGTAGAGCGTCGCCGTCGCGTAGTTCGCGCCGAACGCCATCGCCACTTCCGGAGGCACGGCGGGGAACAGGGCGCGCGGCGTGCGGGCGACGATCACCTCACCGACGTAGACGAGCGCGTTCAGCCAGAACAGGATCTGCGTGAACGGAGTATCGCGAAACGCCGACAAGCTCGGGCGAGCCGTAGGAGGCGCATTCGTCGAGTCCACGGTATGAGTCTAGCGTGACCACGGGGGATCCGCGGGCGTACCTCGAGTTTTATCGCGCCGATCAAAGCGGTGCGGTGCGGCGCATCCTCTTGCCTGCGCTCCTGCTGCTGACGGTGGGTCCTCCGCTCGTCCTCGTGTCGGCGACGATGAAGCAGACGGCTCATCACGAGGTGCTCGGCTTCCTCGGCGCGCTCCTGATGATGCTCGGGCTCGTCATCGGGTTCAGCGGGATCGCCTCGCTGCTTCTCGACGATCGGTACCTAGCGGTCGTCGAAGACGGCCTGATTGTGCACGTCACGAAGGAAGACGTCTTCTACGCGTGGGCGGATCTCGAGCACGTTCGCTGCGAGGGGAGCGCCCTCGTCCTGCTCCCGCGGAATACGTCGGAGCCGGTGCTGGTTCCGTTCAGCAAGCGGACGATCGCGGAGATTGCCGTGCGACTCGAGGAGTGGCGCCGGAAGTCGGCGTGGAATTTGGCCCCCTCCTGACCTGGCTGATAGCGCCAGAGGGTCTCGATGGAACCGCTGGTCTCCGCGTCGCTCTTCATCCGCCGGCTCGTCCGGCGTGGCCATGGCCTCGTCATCGCGCTCGCAATCGCGGGCTTCGTCGTCCTCGGCGGCGCGACGAGGGCCCCTGGGTTCCCCGTGTACGTGGCGCTCTTCTTCTGGTCGATGCTCACGGCGTCGCGGATCAAGAAGAAGGTCGTCGGGGCGGTGGACGCGCCGCTGCTCGTCGATCTCGAGCTCGGCGTGCTGCTCACGATCGGTCTCGACGCGTCGCTGCTCCGCCTCGAAGGCGGCTTGAACGGCGCGCTCTCGCCCGCGCTCTACGTCCTCGTCGCGCTCGTCGCGGCCTTTGCACGTCCCGCCGCCGGTGTCGCCGTCGTTCTTTGGGTGATCTTTCTCGAGGCGGCGATTCGCCGCGTCACGCTGAACGACGCCAACCTCGAGTCGCTCTTCCCGCACGCCGGCTTCGTGGTCGCGTTCGCGCTGTTGAACCTTGCGTTCCTTCGCGCCGAGGTCGCCCGCATCCGCCGCGCCGCGCGGACGCGCATGGAGACCGAGCTTCGCCGCCTCAAGGAAGACGCGCGCAGCTACCGTCTCCTCGGCGCCGGCGAAGCGCGCGACTCCCGCGTCGACGTCGAGAAGAGCGAGGATCGCCTCGCACGTTCGAGCGTCGAAGAGATCCACCAATCGGTGCACTATGCACTCGAGCTCCTCCGCCGCACGCTGGGCTGCCATACCGCCGTCCTTCTCTGGCTCAACGACTCGGGAACGCACTTCAAGATCAGCGAGCTGTCGACCGAGTCCGACGAGATCCACGACGCGCCCATCGCCGCCGGTGATGGCGTGCTCGCGGCGGTCATGGTGAAGAAGGAGCGCGTCACGCTCACGGGCCTCAAGCCCTCCTACAAGATCCCGTACTACGCCGGCGTGTGCCCAGTGCGCGTGCTCGCCGCGATCCCGGTGGTGGAGGACGCGAGCCTGCAGGTGCGCGGCATCCTCGCCATCGATCGCGCCGACAACCGCCCCTTCACGCCGCACGAAGAGGAGCTCGCTTCGCAGGCCGCGCGCTACTGCCTTCGCGCGATCCAGAACGAGCGCGTGTTCGTGCAGCTCGAACGCGCGAAGGTCGAGCAGGGGAAGCTCTATCGCGCGGCGCAGGCGCTCGGCGCCGCGCTCAGCGAGAAGGATGTTCTCGAAGCCGGCGTGCGCGCCGCGCGCGAAATCGCGAGCTTCGATCTCGCCGCGGTCACCGTGTTCGACGAAGCCACGAAGACGCACGAGGTCTGCGCCGCCAAGGGCTCCGGCCCCGGCTGCGAGATCGACGATCTCGTCGGCGCGCGCTTCGCGCACAACTCCGGTCTCGTCTCGATGGTCGTCACGAACCGCTTTCCGCTTCCGTACAAGGGCGAGTACGACGCCGCGCACCAGGTCGTGCTCACGCGCCGCTTTCCCTGGCCGAAGCTGCCGAGCCTGCTCGTGTTGCCGCTCATGCTCCACGATCGTCCGCTCGGCACGCTCATCCTGGGCGCGCGGCGACGTCACGCGTTCGGCGATTCGGTGCGACCGACGCTCGAGGTCCTCGCGAGCCACCTCGCGGTCAGCCTCTCGAACGCGCGCATGGTGCACAAGCTCGAGACGATGGCGACGACCGACGGCCTCACCGGTCTCCTCAACAAACGCGCGATGCTCGACGCCGCGCACCAGAAGGTGGCTGCCGCGGCGCGCTTCGGTCGCAAGCTCAGCGTGCTCATCACGGACATCGATTTCTTCAAGAAGGTGAACGACACCTACGGCCACGACGTCGGCGACATCGTGATCAAGGGGCTCGGCGACATTCTCACGCGTCAGAAGCGGAACACCGACGTGGTCGCGCGCTTCGGCGGCGAAGAGTTCGTGGTGCTGTGCGAG
>CAXSGV010000542.1:0-4656 GCA_964236615.1 uncultured Polyangiaceae bacterium | reverse complement strand
GACGATGCTTTGCGGACTTCTTCTTTCTTGGCCGGCATCGTGTCCTCCTACTTCGACCGTCGCCGCGAGGCGAGCGACGTCACGTTGTCTGCCGCGAGACGTCCGGCGCGAATCTCCGCGAGCAGAGCTTCGGCGAGGTCGAAGCGTCCGGCCGACATGGCAGCGGCAACCGCGGAGAGAGGGTCGACCGGGGCCGGTGCGGGCGCTGGTACAGGCACGCTCTCGTACGTCCTCGTCGGTTGCGTGCTCGTGCCAGCTGGCGCGTGTGACACGTCGTGATCGGGCGCTTTTGCCGGCAGAACAGGACGTTTTCCCACCGCGTTCGAGTCCCGTCCGCCCCGCCAGAATCACAAAGCTTCACCGAGCCCTTAGCCTTCACCGGCTAGGGGCTTTTCGTTGCGTGTTCTCCGCAGGGGGCGGCCCCTGATGCGCACGCTGGTGCGCCGCGCGCGTGCGTCACGCGGCACTGCGCTTGCGGATGCAAAAGTCGACGTCTAGCGTTTCGGTCGCATGAAGCACGCCTCTCTTGTTTCGGGCATCGTCCTCCTCTTCGTCGCGGCGGGTTGCGACAAGGGTCACGGCGCTGAGTCGTCGACGGACGCGTCGCCGGCGCCGTCCGCCGTCGTCGCGACCCCGTTGGTGACGCCGTCCTCGTCAGCGACTGCCTCCGCTGCCGCCTCCACGCGCGATGGAGGCGCGACGACGTTGACCGCGAACGCGCCGGCCGTGGCGCCGACGGTGAGCGGCTCCGTCATCGTCGACCTCGTGAAGGTGAAGCCCGACACGAAGAAGCTCGACACCACCGATTGGAAAGCGGCCGTGCCCTCACCCCTTCACATGAAGTGGACGATCGACCAGTCGAAGGCGCGGCCCCCCGTGGTCGGCGACGCGAGGGACGACCTCACGAAGCACAAGGTCCCCGTCGACCTCGCGCTCACCGTGGGTGGCCACACGCATTCGGTCACGCTCGAAGGCAACGCCGGAGTCGCGTCCGCGAGCCTGCCCGGCGCGGTGTCGATGTTCTTCGCAGGGTTGAGCGTGTCGTTTCGTGTCCAGCGTACCGAGGGCGATCGCGCAGTCATCACGCGAACGGTGACGTCCGAATCGGCGCCCACGACCGAAACGCAGCTGTTCGTCTTCGACCTGCCCAACCGCGCGACCTTCACCCAGGAGGTCGTCGTCATCGACAAGGACGGAAAGCGAACGAGCGTGCCCACGGGGAAGTGACGCGCTCGGTGACGCGTCGTCATCGCGTCGCGCGGCTTGAACGGCGCACGCCGCTTTCGATAGTCTCGCGCGATGGTGACAGGCATCGAGCGTCGCACGTTCCTCGCGCCGGGCCTCGAGCCGGCGGCGATGGCCGCGTTCTTTCGCGCGGCGGCGCGTCTCTACTTCGCGAAGCCGTGGGAGCTCTCCGAAGAGGAGGACCTCGCGTTCTCGATCTCGATCCCGAGCCTCGACGTGAGTGACGCGGTGATTGCCGCGGTCGGCGTGACCGCGAAGAACTTCGGCCTGTCACTCTTTCGCGACGTCGCCGCGTTTCGTGCGTGGGAGGCCGCCATCGAAGCGCGTCATGCGGGCTCTCTACCCAAGTATCCGCTTACGCTGTCGGTCGATTTCGGAGCGGGCAAGGATCTCGCGCCTGCGTTGCACCGCGAGGTCGCGACGCACGCGTGGACCGTCGTCGATGGAAGCATCCCGTGGGTCGAAGTGATCGAGGCTGCGGAGTCTCGGCCACCGACCCCGCACGAGCTCGCGATCGCCGAGGCGACGTGCATCGCGCTGGCCGACGTGGTCGCCGACAAGGCACGTCTCCTCCGCGCGTGGGACATTCGCTTTCCATTTTCCCGCACCTCCATGGTGGACACGCACCAAGGCGCGACGGAGATCACGATCCGGGCGCCGCACGAAGGCGTCTCGCCGCGGCCCTACGCCGATCTGGAAACGCGCGCCGTGCTCGAGGCGCTGCGGAAAGCAGACGCGGGTGGCGGTGATCTCTCGCGCCCCGGATCGCACCAGGATCTCGAGGCCGAGCTCCTCTGCCGCTTCGTCATGTCCCTCGGCCCCGAGGCCCCGATGGACCTCGGGCCTGCGCGGATGACGATGGACTTCGGGCGGCTGTCGCTTGGAAAGACGATCGCGACCATCGATGCACAGGGGCTGGAAGAGCTCCTCTTCGAGGTCATCCCGCAGGAGTTCGCGATCGACGCGAAGGAAGCGGCGTCGATCGTGGATCAGCTCCGTCTCCTCTACACATTCCTCGAGCGCGACCTCGCGTTGCCGCAAGCCGCAGCGTGCCGCGCGCTTCTCGACGACGCCGCCGCCGGAAAAATAGCGAGCCAGGGCCCCGATCACGATCCCGAGATGGCCGCGATCATGAAGACGATGTTGCGCGCGGCCGCCGACGCAGGCATCGACACGTCGACGCCCGAGGGAATGGCGAAGTGGATGGAGCACCTCGAAACGTTGCCGCTCCCCGGCGCCGTGAGCGCGCCCGCGCGCCTCGATCCCGCGGCGAGCAAGAAGAAGAAGGAGAAGCGCAAAGCGGAGCGCAAGGCGCGGAAGAAGAATCGCTGATCAGTAAAAGCCTTCGCGCCGCGCGTACCTTCCTGCGCGCTCGGCATCGTATGCGTCGGCATCGAAGTCGCCGCCTCGGAGCTCCTTGTGGATCGCGCCGTTCGTCGGGAGGCCGGCGCGATCGACGAAGCGAGTCGGGTCCCAGAGATGCGATCGCAGGAACGCCTTCGAGCACTGCGTGTACGCGAGCTCGATGTCGACGAGGATGCCGAGCTTCGGCGCCTTGCCTTCGACCGAGCACGGCGCGAGCAACGCGGCGTCGGTGGTCAACGTTGCAGCACCGTTGACACGAAAAGTGTCGTCGACGCCTGGGATGATGAAGAGCAAACCGATCTGCGGGCTACGAAGAATATTTCGTAGCGAGTCGGCGATCCGGTTACCTGGTCTCTCCGGAATGAGCAACGTCACGTCGTCGAGGATGCGGACGAACCCTGGAGGATCGCCGCGCGGGCTGACGTCGCAGTCTCCGAGCTCGTCGGCGGTCGCGAGGCATACGAAGGGGCTGCGCTCGATGAACGTTCGCGTCAGGGCGTTGAGCCGATCGCTCACCTTGGCGCAGACGATTGCGGTTGGCTCCCCGATGAGCGCGCGTAGTGCGGCCTCGGTGTCGATGGTCTCGGACGTCAGGCGGTGCTCGCTCATGCCGCAGCATCGCGCGCACGCCGGCCACCTTCAACTCCGGGTGGATCGAAGTGCAATCGGCCTGGATCGTCGTTCGCCCCCAGCGCCGCTGGATGATTCCGACCGCGCCGGATTTTCTGGGGGCAAAGATGCGAAAATGACGCGTGGCGGCCGCCTGGCGCAGGGTTTGCGATGTGGGTTCGTGGAGGTCCTCACATGCAGCCCGGGATCCGAAGCTTGGTCGGTGTCGCGTTGGTCGGAGCGCTCAGCGTCGCGTCCGTTGCGTGCACGATGCAGCGAACGAACAGCCTGCCGGGGGACGTCATGACCGAGGCTCCACCCGCCAAGTCGCCTGCGAAGCCCGACGACACCGCGCCCGCACAGACGCCCGACGACGCGGGCACCGATACAGGCAGCCCTGTCATCAAGCCGACCGCCGACGCCGCGCCCGCCGCAGCCACGGGTCCGGGCGTGGTGAGCTTCACACTGATCAACTGCGATACCGATCAGCCGATCGCGAATTACGATCCCATCCCGGAGGGCAGGACGCTGACGCTCGCCGCGCTTCCGACGCAGAACATCAACATTCGCGCGAACACGGTCACGCCGAACGCCGAGGTGATTGGAAGCGTCGCATTCGATCTCGACGGCGTCGCGAGCTTCCACATCGAAGGTGCCGCCCCGTACGCGCTCGGTGCCGACAACGCCGGCGACTTCACGCCGCTCACCCCCGCTCTTGCGGCAGGTGCTCACACGCTCTCGGCGAAGACGTACTCCGAAGCGGCTGCCGCGGGCACGGCCGGCAACGGGAAGTCGCTCAACTTCACCATCCAGTAGCCGAGTCAGTCGCCGAGTCAGCTCAGCGAAATGCAGCCTCCGCGCGGACGACCGCGGGACGCGCGGCGACGGTCGCAATCCACCTGCTCACGTTCGGGTACGCGTCGCCGAGCTCCGGAAGCAACGTCGACGTCATCGTGTAGCCCGCGACATCGGCGAGCGTGAAAGTGTCGCCGCAGAGAAACGTCCTACCCCCCAGCTGGCGTTCGACGTGCTCGTACATCGAGAGCACGCGCGCATCGAGGATCTGCGCAGCGTCCTCTTGCTTCGGCGCCGGACGGCCCCGGAGGTAGAACGCCTGGTGGCTCACCGCGATCACGTCGGTTACGAAGAAGAGCAGCCACTCGAGAGCACGTGCGCGTTCGTGGCTTGGCGGCGGCAAAAGACGCCCGCTCTTCTCGGCGACGTAGAGCATGATCGCGTTCGATTGCGTGAGCACGAGCCGACCGCCGGCCGCGTCCGGATCGACCAACGTCGGCACGCGGCCCGTGGGGTTGAAAAGCTTGTAGGCGTCGCCACGGTGCTCGCCCCGCGCGAGGTCCACCTTTCGCGGCTGCCAGGCGAGCCCCGACTCTTCGACGGCCATCGCCGCGCGAAGCGTGTTGCCGGTCCTGCTTCCAA
>CAXSGV010000541.1:4332-4658 GCA_964236615.1 uncultured Polyangiaceae bacterium | reverse complement strand
GGTCGCCTGCTCGTGCGCCAGCACCTCCTCATTCAGGAGCAGTACCTCCAGGTGATCGAGCACATGACGCGCGGCGTGTTCGAGAACGAGCAGATGCGCTTCGGCGAGGTCGCCGTCGAGCTCGGGTTTCTGACTGCCGAGCAAGCGCACCGTGCCCTCGCCGATCTCGTTCGCTGGAAGATCATCCGCGCGTTCCAGCGCGAGGAGCCGGAGTGGTCGTTCACGGACTCGCGGGGCGACCTCGAGAGCGTCGGACACTTCGTTCTGCCGATCGAGTCGCTCGTGCTCGACGCCGCGCGCTGGTTCCCCGACGAGCAAAAGCAAGA
>CAXSGV010000541.1:0-4322 GCA_964236615.1 uncultured Polyangiaceae bacterium | reverse complement strand
CGCTCCCGTGATGGAGCGCTTTCCATCGGTGCGCGGCGATCCAACGCTGCTTGCCGAGCGCTTCGAGATGGCGGTCGAGGAGATGCGGTTCGTCGCCAGCCTCGACGGCACACGAACCGTCGCCGAGATGCTCGAGATGGCGGCGCGCGCGGCGGGAAAGAGGATCGACGTCGCTGCTCTCCTCACCGCGCTCGTCCTCGTGGGGGCGATCGAGCTTGGCTCGGTGAAGAAGGACGCGCGCATCGCGGGCGTCGTTCTGCACGCCGCGCCTCTCGCCCTGGACGAGCTGAGCCAACCGTCACGCGGACCGCACCCGAGCTCGCCGCCGCCACCGTCGAACAGGCACGCACGGGCCACGAAGGCCATTCTGCGGCTCAAGGCCGCGCGTGACGAGGCGCGCAAGAAGCAGGCACCTCAGCCCCCGCGCGAGGCGGCACCGCTGCGCGACCCCGCGAACGAGCAAGAGGCACAGCTCCTCGCCGAACAGGCATTTTTGAAGGGAAAGGCGCACCTTCGCGCAAACCATCTCGCGCTCGCCGCGCCCGAGCTGCAGCGCGCCTTCGCGCTCGATCCGAAATCGATCGAGTACGAGCTCTACGCAGCCTGGTCGAAGTCGCGCCTCGGCACCGCGATAGCGCCACGCGACCTCGATGTTCTCCGTGCTCTCGCGCGCAAGGCGATGAAGGTCGATCCGAACCTTGCTTTTGCCTATTACGTCCTCGGTCACGTGGCCTTGAGCGAGGGGGCCGACGTCGTGGCGCGGCGCTGTTTTCAGCAGGCCTTGAAGATCGATCCCGAACGCGATCGACGCCGAGCGCCACATCCGGATCCTCGCGCGCAGGAAGAACCCGCCGGACCACGCGCGCGAGCCCACGCCCGATGTGGTCATCCCCAAGCCCGCCGCGCTGCCGCGCCCCGCCGCGGTTTCGCGCGCAGAGGTGCCCATCCCTGCCGGGCCACTGCCGGCGCTGGCGATTCCTTCGGCGCCGATCCCTGTCGCGGCGATCGTCGCTCCCTTGCAGCCGCGAGCTCGCACGACGCTGTGGATTGGAGCCGCCGGCCTCGCGCTGTTCACCGGCGTCGCGTTCGCCGCCGTGGCGTGGAGGTCGACGCCGTCGGAAGCATCGCTGCCACCCTTGCCGCCGCCACCCGCGCCCAAGAGCGCCGCCGCGCCGATCGCGATCACGGCGACCGCGACGGCGGTGATCGCACCCGAGCCCGCCGTCGTTGCCGCGGCGAAGGCCAGCGCCGATCCCGTCGGTGCCGCGAAACCCGCGAGCACGACCGGGCGTGTCGTGCTCCCCGCCGCCGCTGCAGGTCACCGCGTGTTCATGGATGACCGCGTGGTGAGCGACGGGAAAAGTGACGTCGTCGTCTCATGCGGGCCCCACAAGCTTCGCATCGGCAGCGGCGGAAAGACGCTGGCTGTCGATGTCCCATGCGGTGGTGACCTGAATTTGAAACAATAGACGGATGACCACGCCTTCGTCCGATCGCATTTTGCTCGTAGACGACGAGCCCGATCTGCAGCGCCTCGTCGTGTTCAACCTGCAAGAGGCGGGGTTCGAGGTCGAAGCCGTGAGTCAGGGCGCGGCCGGGATCGCCGCTGCACTGAAGGCGCGCCCCGCCGTGGTGATCCTCGATCTCATGCTCCCTGATCAGCCAGGGACCGAGGTGTGCCGCCGGTTGCGCAGTGAGCCTTCGACCGCCGACGTGCCGATCTTGATGCTGACGGCCCGCGGTGACGAGTACGACCGCGTCCTCGGCTTCGAGGTAGGCGCCGACGACTACGTGGTGAAGCCGTTCAGCGTGCGCGAGCTCGTGCTCCGTGTGCGTGCGCTCGCTCGTCGGAGCAAGGAGCAGAAGGACGCCCGCACCTCGGCGGACACTGGGCAGCGTCTCCGCTGGCGTGGGCTCGAGGTCGATCTCGTACGGCACCGCGTGTACATCGACGGCAGCGAGCTCGCGCTGCGTCCGCTCGAGTTCAAGCTTATCGCCGTGCTGCTCGAGAACCCCGAGCGCGTGTTCTCGCGCGCGCATCTGCTCGAGGAGGTCTGGGGTACGACGGGCGACATCCACACGCGCACCGTCGACACGCACGTCCGGCGGTTGCGCGAGCGTCTCGGCACTTACGGCGACGCGGTCGAGACGGTCCACAGCGTCGGCTACCGCTTGCGCGACGCGCGCGCGTCCACATGACCGGACGCGCATGCGTCGACATGACCGGAGCCTCGTCTCCGTCGTGAGCTTCGCGATCACGTTTCGAACGAAGCTTCTCGCGAGCCACGTCGGTCTCGTGCTCACGGTCGTTTCGATCCTGATCTTCCAGCTCGATCGCTCCCTGCTGTCCGATCTCGAACGCCAGCTCGATCAGCGTCTCGAACAACAGGCGAGCGGCGCCGCGCAGTGGGGCGTCGGTGAGGGGCGGCGCCACCCGGAGAAGGTCGCCGCGCGACTCGCGACCGTGCTCGACGCCGAGGTCACGATCTTCGACATGCATGGCAAGGTCGTCGGCGACTCGCGCTACGAAAAGGCCCCGGCGGACGAGCCTGGCGAGCACCCCGAGGTCGCCACGGCGCTCGCCGGTGGAATCGGCAAGGCCGCGCGCCGCGTGCCGGGCGTCGCGTCGGAGATGCACTATGTCGCCGTCCCTACTGCAGACGGTTGGGTCGTGCGCCTTGCCGTTCCGCTCTCCGATCTCGACGCAACGCTGCACGCGATGCGTAGTCGGCTGCTCTTCGCCTCCGCCCTCGCGCTGCTCGCGGCGCTCGGCCTCGGCCTGCTTGCGTCGCGCGTTGCTGCGGGACCACTGCGCGCGATGACGGCCTCCGCCAAGCGGATCGCGGAGGGCGACTTCGACATCGACGTGGCGTCGACCGCGCCCGACGACTTCGGCGTGCTCTCGCGGTCGCTCGGGTCTCTCGCGACGCAGCTGAAATCGCGCATCGGCGAGCTCACGGCCGAGCGCGATCGACTCACCGCGATCCTCGCCGGCATGGCCGAGGGCGTGCTCGTGCTCGATCGCGCCGGCAAGATCGTCCTCGCCAACCCCGCTGCCGCAAGCGTCCTCGACGTCGCGGGTGATCTCGAAGGCAAGAAGCTCGACACGCTCGGCGGTGACGAGAAGGTGCGGACCTTCATCGCTTCGGCGCTCGACGGCAGCGAGACCCGCGAGGCGGAGATCGAGAGCGGCGATCGCTGGATCGCGCTTTACGTGCGACCGCTCGAGGCGCGCGCGGGCGGCGGCGTCGTTTCCGTTCTTCGCGACATGACGCCGGTGCGTCGGGCGATGACGATCCGGCGTGATTTCATGGCCAACGCGTCACACGAGCTGCGGACGCCTGTCACCGCCATCCAGGGCTACGCCGAGACGTTGCTCCGCGGAACCGCGGACGCAGCGACGTCACGTCAGTTCCTCGAGATCATCCACCGCCATGGCAAGCGTCTCGGCTCCCTCGTCGACGATGTGCTCAAGCTCACCGCCCTCGAGGATCGCCCGCGCGGGGACGTCATTCGCGAAGAGATCTCCGTCGCGGACGCTGCGCTCGCCGCGGCCGACACGATCCGCGCGCGGGCCGAGGCTGCCAACGTGAAGGTGGAGGTCGACATGCCGCGCGGCCTCTTCACCATCGGTGATCCCACCGCGCTCGAGCAGGTGCTCGCGAACCTCATCGACAACGCCGTGAAGTACGGCGTCAACGCGAGCGGCGGCGTCGTGCGTGTCGTCGGTCGCGACGACGACGGCGTGGCGGTCGTCACCGTGAGCGACGAGGGGGCGGGCATCGAGGCGTCGCACTTGTCGCGTCTGTTCGAGCGCTTCTACCGCGTCGATCCGAGCCGCTCACGCGAGCGTGGCGGAACCGGACTGGGTCTCGCGATCGTCAAGCAGCTGGTCGAGTCGATGGGCGGCACGGTCGACGTCACGAGCTCGACCACGCCGCCGACCACGGGGACGACCTTCACGATCCGGTTTGCGCCGACGGGTGTATCCTCCGCGCGCTCGTGACTGCGACTCCCCCCAAAACGCCGAGGATGCTCGGCCCGTACGTGGTCGGCGCGAAGATCGCCGGTGGCGGGATGGCGACCGTCTTCGTCGGTCGCGCGCACCAACCCGACGGCAGCGAAAAGGTCGTCGCGCTCAAGGTCATCAAGGACGAGCTCCTGCAGAAGGACACCTTCGTCCACATGTTCCTGGACGAGGCGAAGATCCTCTCGCAGCTCTCGCACCCGAACGTCATCGACACGATCGAGTGCGGCATCGAAGGCGAGCACCGCTACATCGCGATGGAGCTCCTTCTTGGTCGCTCCGTCGCCGACGCGTG
>CAXSGV010000540.1:0-4703 GCA_964236615.1 uncultured Polyangiaceae bacterium | reverse complement strand
TGTCGTCCTCTTCACCCATGAACGCGAAGTTCTCGGGCAGCACACAGAGCTCGGCGCCGTGCTTGACCGCTTCGTGCACGAGCTCGCCCGCGCGCGTGAGGTTCTTCGCCACGTCGTCCTGCGTGTTGAGCTGGATCACCGCTGCGGTCAGAGGCGCCCGCTTCTTCGAGGTCGTGTCGGTCATAGGTGACCCATCTTCTTCGCCTTCACCGCGAGGTAATCCGCGTTGTGCTCGTTCGGAAGGATCGACAGCGCGACGCGCAGGACGTCGATGCCGTGGGCGCGCAGCCCGTCGACCTTGGCGGGGTTGTTCGTCAGCAGCCGCACGCGCACGACGCCGAGCGCGCGCAGCATGTCGGCCGCGACGTCGTACGTGCGCTCGTCGTCGCCGAACCCGAGCATGCGGTTCGCGTCGACGGTGTCGGCGCCGGCTTCTTGGAGCGCGTACGCACGGATCTTGTTGCCGAGGCCGATGCCCCGCCCCTCTTGCCGCAGGTAGATGACGATGCCGGCGCCCGCGGCGGAGATCGCCGTGAGCGCGCCGTCGAGCTGCTCCTTGCAGTCGCACTTCTTCGAGCGAAGCACCTCGCCGGTCCAGCACTCGGAGTGAACGCGCACCAGCGCGCCGTCCGTCGGCGCGCCGACGACGAGCGCCACGTGCTCCTCGGCGTCGCGGCGGAAGACGACCACACGGACCGGCCCATACTCGGTCGGGACCTCAGACTCGGCGTAACGCTCGATCGACACGGAAGATCGCGAAAGCTAGTCCCTCCGCCGGGCGAGTCAAATCGTAAGCTGTCCGGGATGGCCATCGTCATGACCGCGCCTGCGCCCACGCCTCCGCTCGGATGGACCGCGGGAACGCCAGCGGGGACCTGGACCTCGTCGCGCCTGCCGGTCGTCTTCACGCTCGAGGCGAAGGGTCCGCGCGACCTCCCCACGGAAGCCTTTTCGGCCGAGGTCGAGGTGGCGATCCGCACCTGGGCCGAGGCGCCCTGCAGTGCGTGGCGAGGCGCGATCGCACCGGCGCGGACGACCGGCCTCGTCGCCGCCGACGACGGGGTGAACGCGATCCTGTGGCACGACGACGTGTGGCCCGCCGATCTCGAGCGCGGCGTGCTCGGGCAGACCATCGTGCATCTCGACTCTTCCGGAAACGTGCATGATGCAGACATCCACTTGAACGGCGTCGACTTCCGCTGGTCGGTCGACGGCGCCCCGGGGACAGTCGACGTGCGCGGAGCTCTCGTGCACGAGATCGGGCACGCGCTCGGCCTTGGTCACTCGGGCGACCCCGTCGCGACGATGTACCCGTCGAACGCGCGCGCGATCGCGTGGCGCTCGATCGAGAACGACGACCGCGACGGCGTGTGCTCGCTCTACCCCGGAACCGGCGCACCGACGTGCGACAAGGGCGCGGCTTGCCCCGCCGGATTCGTCTGCACCGCCGCACGCTGCGCGCGGCCGGCCACGGCCTTCGAAGTGTGCTCCCCGTGCGTACGCGAGATCGGCGCGTGCGCAGCCGCAGGAGAGGACGCCCGCTGCGTCGACATCGGCGACGACGTGGCCACGGGGCACGCGCTGAGGGTCTGCGGGCGCGCGTGCGCGAAGGACGGCGAGTGCGGTCCTGGGTTTCATTGTCGGGCCACGACCGCGGCTGGTGATCTGCAGTGCGTCTCGGACGATCGCTGCGGCGCCGGACCCGCGCGCGACGCCGGTGCTGGCGACGCGGGTGCCGAAGCGGGCGTGAACGGTCCGCCCATTGGCGCCGGCGGAGGCTGCGCGATTGCTCGAGCCGGCGCACGGCGAAACGTCGACGCCAGCGGTCTCCCGTTGTACGCGGGGCTCATGCTCCTTGCACGCGCCCGCCGTCGTCGCCTCGGAGCCGCAGCGCTCGCGTCGAGCTTGGTCCTTGCCGTCGCGGCGGTCGCCCTCTCTGGCTGCCGAGAGTCGGGTCCGGCGGCGACCCCGAACGACGTCATGACGACCGCCGCGGGCGGCCCGGGCGGAACCTGCCGCGGGCTCGTCGTGCGCATCGACAACCTCGGCGTGCGTCGGGACCCCGCGAAGGCTCCCGTCGCGACCTACGTGTTCGACATCACGCTCATGAACCCCGCCGCTTCGCCGCGCTAGAACGTCTTCCCGGCGCGCTTCCCCGTCGAGAGCAAGGACACGCCGGCACCTGGCAAGGGTTCGGCGATCTCGCTCACGGCCGATCTCTTGAGCGGTAGTGGCCGCGTCGCGATGGTGCACGCCGAGGGGACGGGCGGCTTCCGCGCGATGCTCCTACCCAGCCGCGCGAAGGTGACGCTGCGGGAGGTCCCCGTGGTCGCCGCGTGGACGTCGTCGCACAAGACCGCGAAGGTCGAGTTCATCCTCGCGCGCGAGGTCCGCCTCGACGGCGAGCCAATCACGAAGCTCCTGAAGGGCAACCTCCTCGGCGAAGACGACTCCGACGTCACGCTGGTCGACGATCCCAAGGACTCCTTCGTCACGACCAAGATCTTCGGCAAAGGCACGCCGAACGGCGAGGTCGACATCGACGAAGACTGCCGCGTCGTCGGCCAGGCCGTCCTCAAGGAACAAGAACCCTAGAGCGCGCAGCGCTCGTTCGTTACGAACCCGGCGTCACGCCGCGGTGGCGGCGCTGCTCTTGGCGGGCTTCGGCTTCTTGTAGAGTGCATCGATCATCGTGCCGTATTTCTCGAGCACGTTGCGACGCTTCAACTTGAGGCTCGGCGTGAGCATCCCATTGTCGGCAGTGAAGTCCTCCGCGATGAGCGCGAAGTCCTGCACCGACTCGAAGCCTTTGAACTTCTCGGAGAACTTGCGCACTTCTTCCTGGAAGAGTGCGCGCACCTTGGGGTCTTCGAGCAAGCTGCTTCCGCTGCCCGAGGGCACGCTGCCGCCGTCCTTGCCGAGGTGCGACTTCACAGCGTCGATGTTCGCGACGATGAGCGCGACGTTGTAGAGCTTGTTGTCGCCGTAGACCATCGCGTTGCTCACGAAGGGTGAGAGCTTGAGCTCCTCCTCGAGCGGCGTGGGAACGACGTACTTGCCGTTCTCGAGCTTGTACTGCTCCTTGATTCGGCCCGTGATGTAGAGGTAGCCGTCCTTGTCTTTGTAGCCCATGTCGCCGGTGCGGAAGCCCTTGTCCGCGGTGAACACGGCGTCGTTCTCCTCTTTGCGATTGTGGTAGCCCTGCATGACGTTCGGGCCGTGGACGATGATCTCGCCCTCTTCGCGGCCGGCCTCGGATTTTTTCCCGCCGTTCGAGGTGACATCGATCTCGATCCGCACACCGGGGATCGCCTTGCCGACGGAGCCGATCTTCCGGTTGTCCTGCCAGTTCGCGGTCGAGATCGGGCTCGTCTCGGTGAGGCCGTAGCCTTCGTAGACCATGATGCCGAGACCATCGATGAACTCGGCCACGTCGCGTGAGATCGCGGCGCCGCCGGAAAACGCGTACTTGAGGCGACCACCGAAGCGCGCCCGCACCTTCTCGAACACGACCTTGTTGGCGAGCGCGAGCACGATGCCTTCGCCGAAGGAAAGTCGGCCGCCGTCACGCTGCTTCTTCGCGGCGCGGAGCGCGGCCTTGACCATCGCTTGCACGACGCCCGGCTTCTCCGAAATCTGCTTCTGCACCGCCGCGTAGATCTTGTTGAAGATGCGCGGCACGCTGAAGAGCAGTGTGGGCTGCACCTCGGCGAGGTTTTCGATGATCTTCGTGACGCTCTCGGCGAGACCCATGCTGGCGCCGCTCGAGAACAGCGCGTGCAGCTCGCACACCTGGCCGAAGGAGTGCGCCCACGGCAGAAACGAGAGCGAGCGATCGTCCGGCTGCATGGGGAAACATTCGTGGATCGCGCTCACGTTCGAGGCGATGTTTCCGTTCGACAGCACGACCCCCTTCGGCTGGCCCGTGGTGCCGCTCGTGTAGATGAAGCACGCGGTGTCGCTCGACTTCGGCTCGCTCATGTCCACTGGCGACGCGATCCCCTTCTTCAGGAGCCCCTCGTAGCTGTGGATCTTGTCGCTGAGGCTCGCTTCTTCCAGCGAATCGAGCACGATGATGTGCTCGAGCGTTCGAATGTCGCCGAGGAACTTCTTCGTCTTCTCGAGGATGCCCTTGTTCGCGACGACCAGCACCTTGGCCGCGCAGTCCTCGACGATGAAGTGCCACTCCTTGTCGAGCTGCGCTTCGTACATGGGCACGAGGGCGGCCCCGAGCCCGAATGCGGCGTAGGCGGTGACGGCCCACTCGACGCGGTTGTCGGCGATGATCGCGATGGCGTCGCCCTTTTTGACGCCGCCCGTCGCGCCCTCGCCTGTCTTGCCTTCGAGCGAGGCCAGACCGCCGCGGAGCTGGTCGACCATCGTCTTGAATTCGGCGTATTTCGTCCATTTCCAGCGGCCGTTCTTCTTCGTTCCGAAGAGCTCGCGCTCCGGGAACTTGGTCGTGGCGTGCTTGAAGATGTCGACGAGCGTTTCGAAGCGGGCGGGGTCCGTCATGGCAGAACGGAAGCGTACCGCAAAACGTCGCACGGGAAACGTGCTAAACCCCGGGCGAAATGGCGCCGAAGCGAGACCGAAAGTACCTCCTGCAGACGTTCGGCTGCCAGATGAACGTCCACGACTCCGAGCGCCTGGAGGAAGTGCTCCAAGCCTTCGGTTGGACGGTGGCGACCAGCGCCGACGAC
>CAXSGV010000539.1:0-4703 GCA_964236615.1 uncultured Polyangiaceae bacterium | reverse complement strand
GCTCGACGGAAAGAAGGCGCCGCCGCCACCGCCGCGATCTTGGGCCGCGCGGCCCGACACCGACGTCGCGATCTGGACGATCCGCATGGACCCCGGCGCGAAGTGGACGCTTCCGCCCGCCCAGGCGGGCTCGAACCGCACGCTGTACTTCTTCAAGGGAACGCAGATGCGCGTCGCCGGTGAAGAGCAGAAGTCCCATGCCGCCATCGCCGTCGAGAGCACGGTGCCGATCGAGCTCGAGGCTGGCGACACGGCGTGCGAGCTCCTTCTCCTCCAGGGGCGGCCGATCGACGAGCCCGTCGTGCAGCATGGCCCGTTCGTGATGAACAGCCCCGAAGAGATCCACACGGCGATGATGGACTTCCGACGCACGCGCTTCGGCAAGTGGCCGTGGCCGAGTGAAGCGCCGGTGCACGCCCGCGAAGAAGGGCGCTTCGCCATCCACGCCGACGGACGGGTCGAGCGCATCGCCAAATGAGCTACGATGCGCGCCCATGCGAACGCGCCCCTCGCTGATCTTGCTCGTCACTGTAACTGCACTGTCGTCCGTCGCGTGCGGTCGTCATCGCCGCGCCAAAGGCGCCGCTGATCCCCAGGCGACCGCGCAGGAGCCCGCGGCCGAGGCTGCACCCGCCGTCCCCGAGCAGACGGTCCTCGACTGGGCCATCCAGACACTGCAGTCGAAGGGCTACACCTGTGCGGTCGAAGAGACGCGCTACGTCTGCGCGGTGCCGGGTAGCAACTGGCCGTTGACGGTTTCGTGGGTCGTGGAGACCGACAAGACGACGCTGTGGTTCGACTCCTACGAGACGCGTGCGTTCGGCCAGCGCTGCGCGCGTTACACGAACCACATGCGTGACCTTGCTTCGGTGCCGAGCTCGTTCACCGTGAGCTGCGACGACACGACGCAGACCTTCCGAATGAACACCGCCCTCCAATACTCGCAAGAGCTCGACCTGATGCCGTGGGTGCAGAGCCACCTCGAGCAGCGCGCGAGCTCTCAGAAGCTGCTTCGCTCGGCCGGCGCGCTTCGCAAACCGGGCTGAATGGCGCATTTCACCGGGTTTGGTAGGGTTGGGGAATGATTTGTATGGTGCTGTGCGGTATGGGTCGGTGCTTTGTGTGGCTCATTTTGTTCGGCGCAGTGGTCGCTCTATTTGGCGGCGTCGGCGGCGCCACTGGGTGCGCGCCGCTTCCGAACGAGCCCGTCGTGACTGGCCCGGTCTACGAGCGCGATCCTGCGACCGGCCAGCTGAGGACGCGCGAGCTCGTATGGGTCAGCGCGGGTGGAACGCTTCGCATCACGAGCGAGCGCATGTGCAAGCACGAGGACGCGCGTAGCTCGGCAGCCTGCGTTCGTCTGTCCGCGTCCGATCGTCGCGAGCTCGATCGTTTCTTCGGCGCGCAGAGCTTCCGCAAGCGGTGGGACGCGTATGTCCCCTGCCCCGCGGACGTGGGTGAAGAGACCGAGCTCTTCAAGGTCACGTTCGAGGACGGCGAATCGATCGTCAAAGCGCTCGACCGTCAGACCGGAAGCCCAGTCGCGCCCGCGTGCGACAGATCCACGCGCAACGCGCTCACGGGCATCGGCGACGATCTCGTGAAGCGTTATTTCCGCTGAGCGTCAGTAGGTTCCGAAGCCGACCAGCAGGCCAACGTCGAACGAGCGCGATAGCGACGGCAGCCCCGGATTTCCGATGAGGGCCTCGAAGGACGAACGTCGCGCGGCTCCGATTCACGCGCGCTCTCTCCGCCGTCATGTGGCATCTTCTCTTCGAGTGGGTGCCGTGAAGAGCAGCCGACCGATTCTCGAAGGCGGCGATCCCGAGGCGGCCAAGCGGCTTTGGTCGCGTATCCCGGAGCCGTGGCAGGTGGCGCTCGTCGGCGAGCGCAGCAAGCCCTACCTCGCTGCGCTCGCGAGCTTCATCGAGGCCGAGCGCGCCGGCGCGACGCCCATCTACCCATCCGACGACGAGACCTTCACCGCGCTTCGCTTCACCGATCCCGATCGCGTGAACGTCGTCCTCCTCGGTCAGGATCCGTACATCAAGGAAGGTCAGGCACACGGGCTCGCGTTCTCGGTGAAAGCACCGAGCGCGCCGCCGCCCTCGCTCAAGAACATTTTCATCGAGCTCGCCGAGGACATGCCTAGCCTCCGACCGTTGAAGGCCGGCTCGCTCATTCCGTGGGCGCAGCAAGACGTCTTGCTTCTCAACACGGTCCTCACGGTTCGCGCGAGCGAGTCGAATTCGCACGCTTACCGCGGCTGGGAGCAGCTCACCGACGCGATCATCACGACCCTCAGCGAACGACGCGATCAGCTCGTGTTCGTCTTGTGGGGGTCGTACGCGCAGTCGAAGGCGAAGCTCATCGATCCGCGCCACGAGATCCTCTTGGGCGTGCACCCCTCGCCGCTCTCTGCACGTCGCGGCTTCTTCGGCTCGCGACCGTTTTCGAAGGTGAACGCAGCGCTTGCCAAGCAAGGCAAGCGCGAGATCGACTGGCAGCTGCACGAAGACGACCTCACGGCGCACCCGACAGACGGCGAGCCCTAGGCCTTAAGCTCAGCCTTGCGAGGGTGCGCGAGGTTCGGCATGATCGTCGATCATGAAAACCGCTTCCCTTGCCGCTCTGACCTCCGCCCTCTTCGTGGGATGCGCCGCCGCCATCGGCGCATGCGGTGACGACACGACCACCACCGGAGCCCCCGACGCCTCGTCGCCGGACGCCCCCGCAAGCGTCGACGCGGGCGGCCTGACCGACGGCAGCACGTCGCAAGACGGCAGCAGCAACGTGGACTCGAGCACAAAGGACGGCGGCGGCGACGCCGGCGCGACTGCGATCGTCGTCGGGCTCGTCTACGCTGGGCGCTACAACAACATCGATCAGCGCACGCCACTCGCGCTGCTCGGCGCCGACGGGCGGATCCTCGGCTACGACGCGGGGCCGAACGAAGCACCTTTCGCCACGACCGCGGTCGTCGACGGAGTCTTCTCGGACGCGTTCTCGGGCGCGACACGTTGGACGAACGGCGACATCGGCGGTCCCTTCTACGACGACGCGGGCGTGAAGCCGATCGCGCTGAACGACGGCCAGCACATGGGCATCGCGAAGGTCGCGGGCTCGCTCCCCGCGAGCGGGACGGCGACGTACACGCTCGTGTCGGCGACGAAGCCGACGTTCCGAAACGCCGTCACGGCCGAAGGCACGGTGACCGGCGGCACGTTGACGGCGGACTTCGCGGGCAACGCGGGCACGCACATCGCGTTCTCGCTCGTCGTGACGATGCCGGACGCGACGTTCGTGCTCGACTCCAAGGACGCCGGCGGTGGTTCGTTCGGTCAAGATGGCGGCTTCCGCTTCACGGGCGCCGACCTCACCGTCAGCACCGACGCTGGCACGTGCGCCGGTGGCGCGTGCGCGATCGGTGGCGGCACGCGCATCGTCTTTTCGGGTCCGAACGCGGAGCGCGTGATCATTGCGTACGTGTTCAGCGCCGGCAGCATCGCGACGACGCACCACGGCGTTGCCGTGTTCGCGAAACAGTGATGTCGTTTCGCATGCCCTCGCGCCTCGCTTCCAGCGCCGCTCTCTGTTTCGTTGCGATCGCGGGCTGCGGCGGACCTCCGAAAAGCGACCCGGCCCCCACGCAGCCCACCGTCACGGCGACCGCGATCACGGCACCGATCGTCACGGCGAGCGGGGCCACCTCGGTGGCAGCGGCTCCCTCGGCCGATGCCGGTGCGAAGCTCGAAGCCACCGACGACTCCATGTGCGGCGGCGCGGACGTCGATCTCGCAGCCGTGCTCGCCAACCGGCGTTGCCGCCCCGGGCGCGACGCGCCGGCGGCACCCGCGACCGCGACCAAAGATCTGAAGGTGACGCTCGTCCCCTCCGCGGCGACGGTGACGCCGGGCGGCCACGTCGATCTCGCGCTCGAGATCGTCAACACGGGGGCGGCGTCGATTCCGCTCTACTTCAGTGGCGATCTCGTGCTGTCACCCGAGGTGAAGGACGCCAAGGGGGCGCGCCTCGCTCCGCCCGCGGGCAACGCGCCCAAGTCGTCGGATCCGAAATGCCGCGAGGCCGATTGCCGCATGCCTGGCTCGCACGTCGTTCTGCCGCCCGGCGGCAAAGCGCGCGCGCGCGTGGGCTTCGATGCGGTCAAGCGCGCGTGGCCCAAGGAGCCGCCCGCGGGTTGTTGTATTTTGCATGTGGATCCGGTCGCCGCGGGCCCCTTGGCCGCGGGCACCTACAAGGTGAAGGTGCCTCTCCCCTACGAGACACCCAAGGAAAACCCCGCCGATCCCGAGGTCGAGCTGCGCGTCGCCAAGTGACCTGAAGCATCGACCGCGACGCTCGTCCAACGGGAGCAGCTCGTGGTCAGGAGATTCCCTCGATGAAGAACGTGGCTCGGTTCGGTGTACTCGGTCTCGTCGCCGCGGCCTGCTCGGCGCCTGGTCAGAACGCTCCGCCCGCGAGTGGGGCCGGATACCAGCAAGCTCCGCTCGCGCAGGTGCCGCCGCCGTCCGCTTACGGCCACCCGGGCTACGCGTACTACAACCAGCCGCAGCGACCGGTGAACGCGCCGGCAATGCCACCCGCGTTCAGCCGCAACGATCGCGTCAACCTCGGCCACCTTCAAACGATGTCGATGCAGCAGCGTCGCTGCAACCTGCCGCTCGAGGTCGCCGACGGCGACC
>CAXSGV010000538.1:0-4711 GCA_964236615.1 uncultured Polyangiaceae bacterium | reverse complement strand
GAGCAGGACGGTCGACGCCGGCGGGCGATGGCTCGAGGCGATGTGCCGGCCGGAGCAGTGGCGGCGGTCGGCTGCAGAGCGCGTCATCGCGGCGCGGCAAGGGAGCGGAAAATCCCTCGCGGCTTTTGCCGATGAGCATGGGATCGGCGCGCAGCAGATCGCGTGGTGGAGGAAGCGCCTAGCAATGAGCGAGCCGGCGACGTCGTCGCTGGAATTCGTGCCGGTGCCGGTGCGGGCTGAATCGGCCTCGCCAGCGGGCTGAGCTTCTGGGCGATGGAACATCGCCAGATTTGCTGGCGCCCTTCTCGGAAAGTTCGTCTCGTTCTCGGAGAGCGCGAAGACGAAGTCGATCGGCAAGGAGCTTCTCGACTACGTCGGCATCGTGTTCGCGTACTGGGATGACCTTCGGCGCGGCGCGCTCACACGCGCGGCGTTTCGCGAGCTCATGAAGCCCGTACGCGTCCAACTGGAAGCGGCGCTCGCACGCGTCGCGGCGACGGAGATCGCGCCGTTCGCTGGCTCGTGCGCGAACATCTTTGAGCACAAGGCTGCCCGTGGATGTTCGTGGACCGCGACGACGTCGAGCCCACCAACAACAACGCTGAGCGGGAGCTGCGTGCCTTCGTCCTTTGGCGGCGTCGTTCCTTCGGCGCCTAGAGCGAGCGCGGGAAGCCCTTTGCCGAGCGGCTGATGTCGGTCGTGCACACGGCGCGGAAGCAGAACAAGAACGTGCTGGGGTTCCTCACAGCTTGCACGACGGCGGCGCGCCACGGAACGCGTCGCCTTCGCTGTTCGCGTGACCCCCTTTCTCTTCATGACGGCATCGGGAAGTAGCGCGTCAGTTTTCTCTGCCCGGCGCACCGGAGACGGCCGGCGTCTCGCAGCTTGATGATCGGCCCTCCCAACCCGGCTACAGGGGTGCCCGAGCTCTTCGGCGATCGCACTGATCGTCTCGCCTGGATACGCGCGCACCGGGGCGAGCAGCTTCTCGGTGATGGCCTGAATTTCGTCCCGCGGTCGCTTCCGCAAGCCCTTCCGGGGACCTCGCCTCCCTCGCGCCACCGGCGCGTGCTCGCTGACGTCGCCCCTACCGCAAGGCGCGCTCGACGGCCGCTGTCGCGGCGAGGCGTTGCCATGTGCTCAGCGCCTCGATCGTGGACTGCAAAATGTCCGTGGCCTTTGTCGTCGTCTTGCGGCGCGCCTGGCACGCGTCGAACTGGCGCTCAAGCCAACCCCTGAACCGTTACCACCGATCGGTCACGCCGACCGCACGCAGGCCTTCGCGACTCTCCTGGCGACCCGCATGATCTACGCCGGCAAGCTGAACGCCGAGACGCCCGATCCGTCTGCCGTGAGCTGCGCGTCGGTGCAGAACGCCCCGCTGCGCGGGGCCATCTCTCCGATGACATCTTCCGCGCGGGCGGGCCCACGTGCGCCCGAGGCATCTTCCGTGCCGACGATGGCGTTCCTGAAGTTTGCGCCGGTCGCGCGCCTTCCGCGAGCCCCACTTGGCCGACCGCATGTATGCGGAGAAGCCGACGAACCCGGCATACCCCGCGAAGCTCGACGCTGCGGTTCAAGGCGGTGACAAAAAAGCGACGGCGACGATCCTGCACGACACCTTCACTTGGGTCGATGCTGCCGGGGTCCCTCGGAGCCGCCGTCTTCAATCCGAGATCGAAGCGCCGAAGTCGTAGACCGGCGCGCGAGCACGGTTCACAAGCTACCCGGCGTCGACCCCGGGAGCCCGCATTTCACGGCTGTTGCTCTGCTTGCTTCTCTTCTGCTCCGCGGCTGAAGCCCGCGCGCCTTTCGTTGCAGCTGGCACTCGGCTCCACATCGAGCGCGTCGTCGACGGCGATACACTTCATGCGCGCGTGACGCCGTCGGACGAGCCCGTCGTCGTTCGCGTTCTCGGCATCGACTGCCCGGAGAGCCACGACAACACAAAGTGCCGCCGCGATGGCCGGACGGGCGGAACATCCTGCGCCGAGCAGGTGCCCCGCGGGCTCGCTGTGAGCCTCTGGGTTCGGCACACGCTCGAGGGCAAGGTGGTCACCGCCGACAGCGACAGCAAGCGCGATCGATACGGTCGGGCGCTCCTCTACCTTCGCCTCGACGACGGCCGCGATTACGGCCTCGCGTCGATTCGTGCCGGTTACTGCGTCGACTTCGGTTGGAAGTACCCGCACCCGCGGATGGCCGCCTACGTGACGGCCCAGCTCCGCGCGGAGCTGCCTCGCCGACCGCGAACCCTCGCGCGCGGCGCGCCCGCGGTACGGAAGGATTAGCGGGCGCGGGCAGCGATGGCGCGGCGCACCGCGCCCGTCTCTGTGGTCGTGAAGGTCGTGACGTCCCATCGGCGCCGTGACACGGACGGTTCCGTCCCCTTGGCGCGCGAGCGCACCGAGCGCCCGTCCGTGCGGGTGACCTCGATGTGCACTCCGTTGACGGGCGTCGCGACGAACGTCTGCCCACCACGCGTCAAGACCACGCTGCCATTGGCGCTGGTGACGACGTGGTCCCGCTGGATGTCGCTGCTCGCGAGCAGCCTCTTGCCGGTCCAAAAGTCGATGAGTGAGGAGGAGGGGGTCCGCCGTCATCACGAGGCTGTAGACGGGCAGGATGCCAACGCCCAGAGCACGAGGTTGTTGACGACCCTGCTGTCCGTCCGTGACGTAGTCAGCCGTAGAGGCCGCGGGTTAGCGCGAACGACCCCATGCGCGCGCTGGTGGACGGCGCCGGCGATGAGCGAAACGACAGCGAAGCGGCGAATTATCGACACGGGACCGCCACCAGGGAAAAGACGAGCGCCTACGCTCGCTGCTCCCCGACGTCGGACGCAAGCTCAGCTCGGGTTCAGCTGCCGCTGCTGCTCGGCCGCTTTTCGCTCGTCGCTGCGACGCACCGATGGAGGGAGGGCCAGGCCCTTGAGCTGGCAGAACGTCTCGATCGCCTCGCGAATCGTGCACCGCTTGTTCGGATCGGCTGCGAGCATCTTCTCGAGGAGCGCGGTCGCCGTGCTCGGCTTCGCGCGACCGAAGTTGTACTTCTCGACGAGCACACTCTCTGTGAGGTTCGCGTACTGGAGCAGCACCTGCGCGTTCTTCATAGACCGAGCCGGGAAGAAGGGCGGCGGCTCTGTGTTGAGGATGCGCGCCAAGACGATGCCCGTGGCGAAGATGTCGTCGCTGGGGAAGCGCTCGGGCATCACCTTCACGAACGTGTACGTCGGTTCTGATTCGGCCCGGGCGCGGTTCACCTCGTTGCGACGCAAGACTTCGAGCATGCGCACCGCGAGGTCGGGGCTCACATGGTCGACGGTGCACCCAGATGCCTTCGAGCCAAAGGGGCACATCGATGCGAGATCGATGAGGCCGAGGCGGAGCTTGCGGCCCTCGACGCGGACGAGCGCGTTCTCGGACTTCACGTCGAGATGCAAGTACCCATCGTCGTGGAGGTCGAAGATGGACTCGAGCAAGTCGAGCCCGAGCTGGTTGCGTTCGTCGGGGCGGAGCTTGGTGCGCGGGATGCCGCGCGTCGGACTGCCCTCCAGCACCGTCGTCAGGTCGCCGCGCTCGTAGAGCGGCTCGAGGATCGTGAGCTTCGAGCTGAGGCCGTCCGGGCCGAGCGTCTTCCGCGTGGCGATGGCGCTGACGACCCGATCGTACTTCGCGGCGCGGCCCAGGTTCTTGACCTCGACGTCGGCAGCGGCGCGCAGCGCCTTGATGTTCACCCCCTTGTCGCGCAGCTCGGGTGTGTCGAACTTCATGGAGAGGTTCACGCCCGGTTCGGTCTCGAACGTCGCGAAATCCGCGTCGGGCCGCACGAGCGTGGCGCGCTTCGCGACCTTGAACCCGCCGCGCTCGAGCTCGTGCTGCGCGTGGACGCAGATCGTCCCGCTGCCGTGAAACTCGACGCTGCGGGCGAGCGCGAACGCGTCGGCCGGCCGCTTCCGACTCCGCTTGCGGAGGACGACCGGCACGCCCGCGCTCCCGGCCGCTCCGACGCAGGCCTTGCCGTGCTGCACGATGTAGCGTGCGAGCTCGCACGCGTCGTGCACCGAGAGGCGCCTGTCGTAGTGAATGAGCCCGACTGCGAGGTCACCCACCCGCGCCTGCTCAGCGCTAGCGGGAGGCGCTGGGACGACGTCTGCCGGTTTCACGCCGCGCCCGAAACCTGCGGGGACGGGCGGCTGGCCGTCGTCGTGGGCGCGGAGGTCGTGCCCGCGGCCTGGGCGCATGGTCGTCGGCGGCACTGTCGTCGGAGGGCCGCGTTCGAGCCCCGGAGCCTGCGTCGTCGCCGCTTCCCCGGCGGCGAAGAGGTCGGCCGATGTCTTCGTCGAGGGCGACGCCGACGTCGGCGCGGTGGACACCACGGTGTGGGACGAGGCGTGGGTCGACGTGCTGCCCGTCGATGACTCTGAAGGCGTGCGCGATGGGCGCGCAGGGGAGGCCGCGGCACCTACGGTCGGCTTGCTCGTTTTCATCCGCGGTCCTCGGCAAGCCCGCGCGGCTCGCCCGAGGAGCATAGCCCGTCGCGGGGGCGAGACGGGGCGGCTGACCCGTCGCGTCGATGACCGACCTACGCCTTGCGGAACCGCAACTGCGAGCGCTTGGCTTTGGTCGCTTCGGTCTCGCGGTCCCGCGGCGGCGTCGTGGCGACGAGATCCTCGAGCATCTGTCGAGAGCTCTCGAAGATGTCCTCGATC
>CAXSGV010000537.1:3758-4718 GCA_964236615.1 uncultured Polyangiaceae bacterium | reverse complement strand
TTTCAGCCGATCGTGAAATAGCAGTGGACCAACTCGACGATCAAACCGAGCTTCAACCAGATCATCAACATGCCCCTCGTCATCGACCTCGATGCCGACAAGCTCCCCGAGGTCGTCGTCGTCACGAGCAAGAACACCGACGCTTTCGGCGCGAACGACAAAGCGTTCCTGCGCTCGCTCGACGGTCGCAACGGTACCGAGAAATGGGCGGCGACCGTCGACGCGTACAAGGAGGGGCTCAACGGCGATCCTGACTACACCGTGAACCCGCGCGGCACGCCGGCGGCGGGCGATCTCGACGGGAACGGTACGATCGAGATCGTCGCGCCGCGCCGCGGTGGTGGGCTCATCGCGTTCAACGGTGACGGCTCGTTCCGCTGGCGATCCAAGATGGTCGACGGCGTCACCGACTACAACGGCAGCTTCAACTCGGTGACGGTCGCGCTCGCAGACATGGATGGCGACGGCAAATCGGAGATCATCGCGGGCGGCGTCGTGCTGTCGTTCGATGGCAAGCTCATCTCGAACGCGTCGATCGGACGTGAGGCCTGGGGAGCGAACGACGCGACCTACGGCGCCGTGTCGATCGTCGCCGATGTCGACGGCAACGCGGCGACGAAGGACCAGTACGTCGTCACTGGAAACCGCGCGATCAAGAAGGACGGCACGTTCCTTTGGGACGTCTCGGCGACCATCACGAAGGACGGTTACCCGGCGATCTCGGATCTCGACAACGATGGCGTGCCCGAGCTCATCGTCACCTACGCCGGGTTCGTGCGCGTGCAGAACGCCATCACCGGTGCGCTCATCGGCGCTCCGTTCGCGGTGCCCGGCTCGGGCAAGGGCGGCCCGCCCACGGTGGCTGACTTCGACGCCGACGGCTTCATGGAAATCGCGTCGGCGAACGGCAACACGAGCGCGTCGTAAACGTGCCAGCGCACGTGGCAGAGACGCATCACG
>CAXSGV010000537.1:0-3748 GCA_964236615.1 uncultured Polyangiaceae bacterium | reverse complement strand
GGCGAACGGCAACAAGTACAACGTGTTCGAGTTCGACACGACGACCAAGGCCCTCTCCACCAAGTGGAGCAAGGACACGCAGGATCTCTCCTCGAACGTCACGGGCTCGAGCGTGTTCGACTTCGAAGGCGATGGCGCGTCCGAGGTCGTCTACACCGACGAGTGCTTCTCGCGCGTCTACAAGGGCACAGACGGCACGGTGCTCCTCGAGATCCCGAACAGCACCGGCACCATCCACGAGTACCCCGTCATCGCCGACGTCAACGGTGACAACCGCACCGAGTACGTCGTCGTCGCCAACGACCGCAACCACCTCTCGGGTGGCACGACGTGCCCCGCGGGCGACGCCGGCGCGTACGTTCCGCGCCACGGCGTCTTCGTCTACGGCGACCCGCAAAACAAGTGGGTTCGCACGCGCCAGATCTGGAACCAGCACGCGTACCACATCACCAACGTGGCTTCCGACGGCAAGATCCCGAACCCGGAAAACATCAGCTGGGGCCCCCAGGGCCTCAACAACTACCGCGTGTCGTCGCAAGGGAAGGGCGTGTTCAACGCGCCCGACCTCACCGTCGATCTCGAGATCTCGACGAAGCCGTGCCCGGGCGGGCTCGAGCTGCGCGCGCGCGTGAAGAACGTGGGCTCGCTCGGCGTGCCGGCGGGCGTGAAGGTCGATTTCTACTTGGGCACGAGCGCCAGCGGGCAGGCGATCGGCCAGGGCACGACGACCAAGGCGCTCTTGCCAGGGCAGTCGGAGGTCGTGACGATCGTCTACTCACTCTCGGGTGCGCCCGCGAACCTCGCGTTCTTCGTCACCGTCGACGGCGGCACCGCGGCGAGCGTCGTCCAGGAGTGCCTCGAGGGGAACAACAGCGCATCGGCCGGCGGCATCCAGTGTCCTTCGATTCGCTGACGGTCTAATAGACAGCGCCATGCGCACGATCGTCGTCGGAGCAGGCTCTGCGGGCGCGGTCGTCGCGGCGCGGCTCACCGAGGACGAGCGCCACGAGGTGGTGCTCGTCGAAGCCGGGCCCGATTACGCGCGCGCGCACGAAGGCGAGCTCCCGGAGGATCTCAAGAACGGGCGACGCAACTCGATGCGCCGCCACGACTGGGGCCACGCGTACACCGCGACGAGCCACAAGCTGTGGAGTCGACTGACGATGGCGTTTCCGCGCGGCCGCGTCGTCGGCGGATCGTCGGCCGTCAATACGTGCATCGCGCTCCGCGGTCAGCCTGCAGACTTCGACGAGTGGTGCGCGCTCGGCCTGCCAGAGTGGTCGTGGGAGCAGTGCTTGCCCGCGTTCAAGAGGCTCGAGACCGATCTCGATTTCGACAACGAGTGGCATGGCCGCTCGGGCCCAATCCCGATTCGCCGGCACACGCCCGACGAGCTCGTTCCCTGGCAGACCGCCTTCCTCGAGGGCTGTGAGGAGCTCGGGTTTCCGAAGTGCGCGGACACGAACGACCCGACAACGACGGGCTCGGGCCCGCACGCGATGAACAAGATCGACGGCGAGCGCATGAGCGCGGCGCGCACGTACCTCGGCGCAGCGACGCGCGCGCGCAAGAACCTCACGATCACCGCCGACACGCTGGTGCGGCGTGTGCGCTTTCTCAACAAGCGCGTACAAGGCGTCGAGGTCGAGCGACACGGTCACGTGTTTCGCATCGACGCCGATCGCGTCGTGCTCGCGGGCGGCGCCACCGCCACGCCGGGGATCCTGCTGCGCTCGGGCGTCGGTCCGCGTGAGGAGATCGCGAGGCTCGGCGTCGAGCTCGTCGCGCACGTGCCGGGCGTGGGCGCGCGCTTGCTCGATCATCCAGGCGTCGCGATCTTCTTCTGGCCACACGCGAAGGGCTTCGCGAGCATCGACGATCCGCTCATACAGACGGTGCACCGCTACACCGCCGAGGGCAGCGACTGCCCGAGCGACATGCAGGTGCAGCCGGGCTCGTTCATTCCTCTCCCCGGGTTTCCGATCCCCGCGGTGACGATCGCGGCGTGCCTCGGCAAGCCGCGCGGCTCGGGGACGATCCGCCTTCGTTCCGCGCGCGCCACCGACGCGCCGATCCTCGAGACCAACTTCCTCTCCGACCCGGAAGACGAGAAGCGCCTGCACGAAGCGCTTCGAACGATCGCGCGACTCGCCGACACGAAGGCGATCAAGAAGGTGGCGCGCGCGGTGTACCCGCATCGGCCCTTCGAAAGCGGCGGCCTGCGCGGCGCGCTCGCTCAGATCACGGGCTCCGGGTACCACCCCTCGGGCACCGTGCCGATGGGCGCCGACAGCGACGAGCTGGCTGCGACAGATGGGCGTGGTCGCGTCCGCGGCGTCGTTGGGCTCTACGTCGTCGACGCCAGCTTGATGCCGACCATCACGAGCTCGAACACGAACCTACCCACGTTGATGATGGGCGAGCGCTTCGGCGCATGGTTGAAGGATGGTTGAACGACGCCTGAACCACGCGCGCACCTGGAGGTAGGTCGATCCACCACACGGCGAAGATCACAGCCACACGGGCGCTGTTTTTCCGCTAAATTGTGAAATCGTCAGTGGGTACGAAGCATGCGTTTGAATGACTTCGAGACACTGACCGTCCCTATCCCTGGAGGAGACACCCCAATGCGTCTGACTGCTGCCGCCGGCTTTGCACTCTCTGCTCTCGTTTCTATGGTCGCTCTCTCGTCCACGCGCGATGCGCGGGCCGAAGAGCAGTTCGATGTCACTGTCGCTGGGGGAAAAGTGACGGTCACTGCCAAGGGCGCTTGGCACATCAACAAGGACTACCCGTGGAAGCTCACGAGTGGTGACGCGAAGCTCGACAAGTCCAAGTTCGCCATCGCCGAGAAGACGGCGAGCGTTGCCGCGCCCAAGGGCGCCGCGCACCTCAAGGGCGCCGTCTGCCAGGCCGAGAACTGCATGCCGTTCGAGAAGGACGTCACGATCCCCTGACGCGCTGCACGCCTCACCGTTTCCCCCTTCATCGCCCTGTCCGCGCTCACGCTGACAGGGCGGTGCTGTTTCCACGCTCCGGTACGCTCGACACCGTCGACCGAAACCGCGACCCGGGCCCCAGCGTAGTGACCTCATGAACCTCCGTCGCACCGCCTCGAACATCGTGCTTTTTGGCTTCGTGTCGCTGGGCGTTGTCGCCTGCCGCTCTGCCGGCACCGGTGGCGATGCGCGGCCTGAAGCTCCGCCAGCGCAGTCGCAAACGCCGACGACGACCAGCGCCCCCGCGCCAGCGAACGCGGCGCACGCGCTCGTCGGTACCGATCCCGGCGGCGCCGGTCGTGGTACTCCGCTCGCTGCGAAGCCCGGCCGTGAGCTCGCATCGTTCGCGGGTGGTTGCTTCTGGGGCGTCGAGGACACCTTCCGTCAGATCCCCGGCGTGACCGCGACCGCCGTCGGCTACACCGGTGGCCATACGAAGAACCCGACCTACCCTGAGGTCTGCACGCACACGACGGGTCACGCCGAGGCAGTGCTCGTCGAGTTCGACCCGGCGAAGGTCAGCTACGCCCAGCTGCTCGACTTCTTCTTCCAGAACCACGATCCGACGACGATGAACCGTCAGGGGCCCGACATCGGCGATCAATACCGCAGCGCCGTCTTCACGTTCTCCGACGCCCAGGCTGCCGCTGCCAAAGCGGGGATGGTGCGCGCGGAAGCGCGGCTCAAAGGCAAGCACGTCGTGACCGAGGTGCTGCCTATGGGTGCATTCTACGAGGGCGAGGATTATC
>CAXSGV010000536.1:0-4719 GCA_964236615.1 uncultured Polyangiaceae bacterium | reverse complement strand
CGCTTCCGTGACCCCCGAAATCGATGGCGGTCCGGGATCCCCGGGCGCACCCGCGCTCGATGCAGGCGCCGACGGACAGGCGGCACCACCACCGGTCGGTGACACGGCGTGCCCCGTCTACGCGCCCGCCGCGCCCAACGTCGTCGTGACATTGCGCGGTGCGGTTCGCGGCAAAGCCACCTCGGGCGGCAATAGCGTCGCTTTCCTCGGAGTCCCCTTCGCCGAGCCGCCGACCGGCGCGCATCGCTTTCGCGAGACGACGTCGCACGCGTGTTGGACCGAAGTGAAGGACACGGTCGCGTACGGCAACCAGTGCCCGCAGTCGGATCTCGCCGGCGCCTTCAGCGGCAGCGAGGACTGCCTCACCCTCAACGTTTGGGTCCCGAAGGACGCGCTACCGGCCACCGGCGCCACGGCCTCTGGCACCCAGGCGTTGCCGGTCCTCTACTTCATTCACGGTGGGGCCGAGATCGTCGGCGCAAGCAACCAGCCCGTTGGCAGCGGGAACATGTACGACGGCCAAGCTATCGCCGACCGCGAGCACGTTGTCGTCGTGTCCACGAACTACCGGCTTGGCGCGCTCGGCTTCTTGGCGCACCCCGCGCTCGATGGCGAGGACGCGCGAAAGCGCTCCGGCAACTACGGGCTGCTCGATCTCGTGTTTTCACTCACGTGGGTGAAGAAAAACATCGCGTCGTTTGGCGGCGATCCCACGCACGTGATGGTGTTCGGCGAGTCCGCCGGCGCCGCCAACACCTGCGCGCTCGTCGTGTCTCCGCTCGCGACTGGCCTCTTCTCGTCGGCGCTCATGGAGAGCGGTGGCTGCGCGGCGCCTCCGATGGCGAGCCGCGAGAAGGTCGGCGCCGAGGTAGCCACCGCGCTGGGTTGCACCGGAACGCCCGACGTCGCGAGCTGCCTCCGCAGCAAGAGCGCAGCAGACATCGTCGGCGCGAAGACCAGCGCGAGTGATCTCCTCGCCTCCGATTACCGCCACGGCTGGGACATGCCCTTCGGCGTGAACGTCGATGGCTACGCGCTGACCGAAGCGCCGCTCGACGCCATCCGCGCCGGCCACTACAGCCACGTGCCTTTCGCAATCGGCTCGAACGCCGACGAGATGGAGCTGTTTCTCGCCGCCGGCTCGGTCAACACGTGCAGCGACTACGAGTCGCAGATGCGCACGCGGTTCGGCGCCATCGCGAATGAGGTGCTCGCGCTCTACCCCTGCACGTCGTTCACGTTTCCGCGCTGGGCCGCGGTCGCCGTCGGCAGCGATGTCCAGTTCACCTGCCACGCGCGACGCATCGCGCGCGCGATTGCCGGCACGCCGAACGCGCCGCCGGTCTACCGCTACTTCTACACGCACGTGCGCGACTACGGCGCCATCGCCGCGGCGCGGGCGTTCCACACCGCCGAGCTTCCGTTCGTGTTCGGGACGTGGTCGAACGAGGGCTACGTCGCGACGCCGAGCGAGAGCGCGATGTCCCACGCGATCCAAGACTACTGGGCACGGTTTGCCCGTACGGGCGATCCGAACGGCAGCGGCGCCTTCCCCTGGCCCACCTACCAAGCGGCGAACGACAACGTGCTCGTCCTCGACGGCACGATCGCCTCACGCTCGGGGGTGAACAGCACCCGCTGCGACTTCTGGGACAACGTCGCGCCCTGACGGACCGTCAGGAACGCGAGCCGCCAAGTTACGGCAGGGCCGAGTTACGGCAGGGGCAGGTTGCGCTCGTAGAGAATGCGCAGGCCGACGAGCGTGAGGATGTCGTCGACCTCGCGGATGCTCTTCGTGAGGGGCGCAATGAGAGGAGCCAAGCCACCCGTCGCGATGACGTCGCACGGGTAGCCGAGCTCCTCCTTCAGTCGCTCCACGAGACCGTCGACGAGACCGACGTACCCGTAAACGATCCCCGATTGCATCGAGTGAACGGTGTTCCGGCCAACCGCTTTGGGCGGCAATGCGATCTCGACCTTGGGAAGCTTGGCTGCGCGGGAAAACAATGCGTCGGCGCTGATCTGCATGCCGGGGCAGATCACGCCGCCGAGGTACTCGCCTTTCGGCGTGACGCAGTCGAAGGTCGTCGCGGTGCCGAAGTCGACGACGATGACGCCGCCCTTCACCTTCTCGTAAGCGGCAACCGCGTTGACGATGCGATCAGCGCCGACCTCGCGTGGGTTCTCGTAGAGGATCGCCATGCCGGTCTTCACGCCCGGCCCAACGACGATCGGATCGCGCTTGAAGGCGCGCCGTACCAGGCCAGCCATGGGCTCGGTCAACGAGGGCACGACGCTTGCGATGATCGCCGCGTCGACCTGGGTCGGCGCGACGCCGCTCATGACGAGGAGCTCGCGCAAGACGACCGCGTACTCGTCGGCGGTGCGCCCGCGCCCACTCTCCACGCGAAACTGGTGCACCAGCGCGGTGCCATCGAAGAGCCCGTAGACGATGTTGGTGTTGCCGACGTCGATGACGAGAAGCATGGACCGTCGAGTCTACTCGACGTGCACGTCCTTGATGACGTCGCCCTGCGCGAGCGCGGACCAGTCCCCCTCGGCGCGTCCGACGCGTGTGTACTCGCCGTCGAGGTGGGGGGTGCGCGAAAGCGCGACGAAGATCTGGCTCGAGCCGGTGTCGCGGCCCGCGAGCGCCATACCGACGTCGAGCGGTCCGAACGCAACCGGGGAGGTCTCGCAGCGGAGAGCGTGGCCCGAACCGCCGAAGCCGTCGCCTTCGGGATCGCCGAGCTGCACGACGAAGCCCGGCACTACGCGGTGCACGACGATGCCTTTGTAGAAGCCCGCACGCGCGAGCCCGACGAGCCGCGCGGCCGTGATCGGGGCGAGGTCCTCGTCGAGGCGGAGAGACAGCGCGCCCGCGTCCGTCTCGAAGGTGACCTTCACTGCATGATCGAGCAGCGCGTCGATCTCGGGCGCGAGAACGTCGGCGTTCGCCGGGTTCGCTGGCGCAGGGCATTCGGTCTTCGAGTCGCCGAGCGCCGAGAGCGCTTTTTTTCCGCGGCCGCGCAGCGTGACGTTGGGGCTCGTGCAGGCGCGTAGGGCGTGGTCCTTTGCGGACTTGAGACCCACCGCGACTGCTGCTTCGAGAAGGAGCATGCGCGTCTCGAACAGATCTTCGGCCCACGCGACGTCGAGCGCGGCGGCGAGGGCGTTCGCGATCGCGGGATCGATCTCTTTGTCAGGGCTCGTGCTGGGGGGCGGCGCGGCGGGATCGAGCGCGGCGCGCCGCTCGCTCGCGGCCAGCGTGACGACGCGGTTCGGGTTGGCCTTGATGATCTCCGCGGCCGTCGCGACGAGACCGCCTTGCTTCGTGCGCAGCGCATCGACCAGCGCGGCACGGGCGGCATCGCCAAGCTCGGCGTGATCGGGGATGGCGTCGAGAGCCGCTTCGCGCACGCGCAAGCTCTTGCTCTTGGTGAGAGCGACCCACGCGGCGCGGCGCTCGCCCAGGAGCGGTTTGCGTACGAGCGATCGCAAGCGCGCCGACTCGAACGCATCAGTTCCGGGCGCGTCGCACTTGGCGAGGATGTCGCTGTCGTAAGCGCCCTTCGCGAGCGCAGCAGCGGCGTCGCAGCGAAGCACCGACAGGCGGCGCGCGAGAGAGTCGGGCACCGTGCCGGGCGCGTGAAGTCGGGCGAGCGCGAAGAGGGCAGCCTCACCGCTCTTCGGGACGTCGCTCCCAACCGACTCGACGAGCGCGTCGAGCACGCCGAACTCGCTACCCGCGAGCGCCATCACCGCGAACGGATCCTTGTCGGGCACGAGGAGGGCGAGCGCATCGCCAGCGGCCTTGTGACCCGCGACGTCGAGCGTACCGAGCGCGCGTGCGGCCTCGCCGCGCTCGGCGATCGAGTACGTCTTCGTCATCACGACCTTCGCGAGATCGTCAGCGGCGCCGGGGCCCGATCGGCCGAGCGCGCGGACCGCGAAAATTCTCTCCGGTGTCGCCGCAACCGATGCCGCGAGCGCGGCGCGCGCCGCTTCGATGACACGCGGTGCGAAGGCGTCGGGCACGCGTGGCAAGCGACCGAGTGGGTGGAACGCCGCCGGCACTGCGGGCCCCGTGGCATCGCCGATGGCGACATCGAGAAGCGCGGTGATGGACTCTTCCCCGAGCGCCCCGCGTCGCCCCGCGAGATCCCCGAGCGCGTACGCGGCACGATCGGACCACGCGTCGCGCGCGCGGACCCACGCCACGAGCGTGGCCTCGGAGGTCGCGGCGGCGCACCTTCCGATGGCGCGCGCGACGGCGGTTCGCGCGTCGAGACCGCTCGGGTGGGTTTGCGGATCGGAGGCGGTCATCGAAGCGGCGCGCGCGACGAGCGCTGCGACGTGCTTGTCTTCGTGGCCCTTGCACGCGAAGCCGAGGCCATATGCGCCCCAGGCGGACACCGCTTCATCGTCGTCGCCAAGCGCGCGGAGCAACCCATCGATGCTCGCGTCGTCGGCAATTCGAGCGAGCGCGCGCGCGGCAAGCCGCCGCGTGGTGACGTCGCGGCTCGTGCGCATGCCCTCGGGGACATCGACCGCGCGGCGTCGATCGGCGGCGCGCGCGACGGTGACGGCTGCAGACGAGCCGCCTGCGTCGACGACCTCGACGGGCGCCGGTGGAGGGGGGGTCTTCGAGCAGCCGCCCGCGATCACCGACGCGAGCGCAAGGCCGAGAAAGAGCGCGACCTTTTCGCGGCCTGCGAC
>CAXSGV010000535.1:0-4730 GCA_964236615.1 uncultured Polyangiaceae bacterium | reverse complement strand
ACCGGCTCCAGTTGCAGCACGTCGTCGAGCTGCACGAGCACATGCTCCTGCGTCGCCGCGACCTGCTCGCCGAAGTACTGAGCAGCTAGCTCCCTCGAAACGCCTCGGTGGCTCTGTAGAGCCGCCGAGGCGTCTTTCGTTGAAGGCTTGCGCGGGTGTAGGCTCCGCGTCCGACGAAAACGAGGAGCGCGCGCCATGGCCGAAGAGCAGAAGAGCGACGGTATCCAGTCCCACCTGAAGGAAGACCGGCGGTTCGTTCCGAGCGCGGAGTTCAGCGCCAAGGCGCGGATCCAATCGCACGCCGAGTACACCGCGCTTTACAAGAAATCGATCGAGTCGCCCGCCGAGTTCTGGCGTGAAGAGACGACCGAGCTCGTCTGGCGAACGCAGCCGAAGAAGTTCGTCGAGTGGAAGCTCGACGACAAGACCGTCAGCGCGAAGTTCTTCGAAGGCGCCACGCTGAACCTCACCGAGAGCTGTCTCGATCGTCACCTGACGACCGGGACGCGCACGCGCGCGGCGATCGTGTGGGAGGGTGAGCCCGGCGACGTCCGCACGCTCACGTACTTCGAGCTTCACCGTGAGGTCGTACGTCTCGCCGCGCACCTCGCCGCGCTCGGCGTCATCGCTGGCGACCGAGTTGCAATCTACATGGGCATGGTCCCCGAGACCGCCATCGCTATGCTCGCCTGCGCGCGCATCGGTGCGACGCACACGGTCATCTTCGGCGGCTTCAGCGCGGACGCGCTCCGCGATCGGATCATCGACTGCGGCGCGAAGGTGCTGCTCACGCAAGACGGCGCTTGGCGCCGCGGCAGCATCGTGCCGCTCAAGCAGATGGCCGACGCCGCCGTCCTTCAGACGCCTACGATCGAGAAGGTCATCGTTCTCCGACGTGTCGGTCCCGAGAAGGCACCCGTCGAGATGAAGGAGGGGCGCGACATCTGGTGGGACGACTTGATGTCCCGCCACCCCGCGCAATCCTTCCTCGATCTCGCGAAGAAGCCGCCGGCGTTCGACGCCGAGCATCCGCTGTTCGTGCTCTACACCTCGGGCTCCACCGGCAAGCCGAAGGGCGTGCTCCACACCACCGCGGGTTACCTCGCCGGCGCGCACGTCACGTCGAAGTACGTGTTCGATCTGCGCGAGAGCGATCTCTACTGGTGCACGGCAGACGTGGGTTGGGTCACCGGCCACAGCTACATCGTCTACGGACCGCTCTCGTGTGGCGCGTCTTGCATGATGTACGAAGGCGCGCCGAACTGGCCCGATCCCGGCCGGTTCTGGAACATCATCGAGAAGCACGGCGTCACGATTCTCTACACCGCGCCCACGGCGATCCGCGCTTTCATCCGCTGGGGCGACGACTGGCCGGAGAAGCACGATCTGTCCTCGCTCCGCCTTCTCGGTAGTGTCGGCGAGCCGATCAACCCCGAGGCATGGACCTGGTACCACCGCGTCGTCGGCGCCAACCGCTGCCCCATCGTCGACACCTGGTGGCAGACCGAGACCGGCTCGATCATGCTCACGACCCTCCCCGGCGCTTGCTACTCGAAGCCTGGCGCGACCGGTCTTCCGATGTTCGGCGTCGACATCGCCGTCGTGAAGGATCGCGGCGAGCCATGCGCACCGAACGAAGGCGGCAAGCTCGTCATTCGCCAGCCGTGGCCCTCGATGGCGCGCACGCTGTGGAATGACGGCCAGCGTTTCTTCGACACGTACTTCAAGCCCATGGAGAACGTGTATTTTACAGGTGACGGCGCGCGTTGCGACGAAGACGGCTACTTCTGGGTCGTCGGCCGCATCGACGACGTCCTCAACGTCGCCGGTCACCGCATCGGCACCGCCGAGATCGAGAGCGCGCTCGTCAGCCACCCGCTCGTCGCGGAGGCCGCCGCCGTTGGCAAGCCCGACGACTTGAAGGGCCAGGCGCTCGTCGTCTTCGTCACGCTCAAGGGCGGCAACAAAGGCGACGCTGCCGTCAAGGCGAAGCTCACGGAGCACATCGAAAAGGAGATCGGAAAGTTCGCCCGACCCGACTCGATCCGCTTCGCCGACGCGCTGCCGAAGACGCGCAGTGGAAAAATCATGCGGCGTCTCCTCAAGGAGATCGCATCGGGGAGCCTCGAGACCAAGGGTGACACCTCGACGCTCGAGGACCTCAGCGTCCTCGCGAAGCTCCGCGCCGACGAGGAGTAGGCCTCCGCGCGCGCTGACCGCGATCGGCGGTAGTGTCGGAACCTACTTTTTCCGGTAGACCGTCGCGCCGCCGCCGATCCAAATGTCAGACGCGCTCGTGCCGTCGATTGCGAGAAGGAGCTCGCTCTTGCCGACGCCCTGCGTCGCCCATGCGCTGCCGTTCCAGTGCATCACCGCACCGCCGTAACCGACGACGTAGACGTCGTTTGCGGCGGCACCCCAGACCGCCCGCGGCGACGTCACGCCGGCGACCTTCGACCACGCCGACCCGTTGAAGTGGAAGAGATCGCTTCCGCCGAGGACGCCGCTCGTACCCACGGCCCAGATGTCGTTCGCGGCAGCTGCCCAGAGCGAAGCGATCGCGTTGTGCGTGGTCGGTATGGGAACGCGATCCCACGTCGAGCCGTTGAAGTGCAGCGCGCCCGTCTGATCGTAGACCCCGCCGTCCTCGGCCTTGAGAATGCCGTAGGCCCAGAGGTCGTTCGCGGCCTTCGCCTGAATACCGGCGACGCGCGCGTAGGTCTTCTGCGCCTCCACGACGAAGCCGGAGCCGGTGTTGTGAAAGCGGCGCCCGTTGGCGTCGAACATCCAGACGTCGTTCGAGGCAGCGCCGCCAATCGCAGACACGTCGTTGCCGATCTGCGTCGCGGGCGTCCACACCGACCCATCGAAGTGCGCGACGTAGCCCTGCTCGCCGCCGACCCAGACCTCGTTCGTGGAGAACGCTTTGACGGCGTAAAGGGCGTTGCGAACGATGAACTTGTCGACGAGGTCGGGCCACCTGAGGTCGTAGTGCTTCCACGACGCGCCGATGGTTCGGTAGACGCCATACGACGCGGCGAAGGTGGTTCCGTCCTCGGTGCGATCGATGTCGAGAAAGCCGCCGACGCCGGACACGACCGAAGGCGGCACAGTGCACCAGCCGTCGGCCGAGCAAGACTCCTTCTCCTCGGCGCCGGTGTCGGGCTTCGCGCTGTCTTTGCCCGCGTCCTTACCGGAGTCGACGGCGGCCGATCCGTCTTCTTCGGCCGCGCTCGCGTCTTCCGTCGCGTGGACGATCGCGGTGACTGGATCCTCGGCGCTGCAGGAAGCGACGGCGCAGCCGGCGCTCACCGCGAGGAGGAAGGGGACGGACGCCGTACGCAGCGAAAGCTTCATGGGACGCATGAGACGCGGAGCATGGCAGCGTTATTCAGCCGCGCCCGATCGACACCGAACGAGCGTGTTGCGCATCCCACACCGCATCTCTAGGTTGAGGCCAACATGACCATTCGAGCTCTTCCGCACGTCGTCTTTCTTCTCGCGGTGTTCCTTTTCACGTCGATCACGGGCTGCCAGAACTACGACACGCTCGTCACGAAAGATCAGGCGGCCGAAACCGCGTGGTCCGACGTCGAAGCGCAGCTTCAGCGCCGCATGGATCTCATTCCCAACCTCGTGAGCACCGTGAAGGCGTCGGCCGCTCACGAAGAGAAGACGTTGAAAGACGTCGCCGAGGCGCGCGCTTCCGCGACGCAGATCAAGCTCACCGGTGAGGACCTGTCGGATCCCGAGAAGGTCGCCGCGTTTCAGAAGGCGCAAGACAACCTGAAAGGCTCGCTCTCGCGCCTCATGATGGTGAACGAGCAGTACCCCGATCTGAAAGCGAACGCGGCGTTCCACGATCTCCAGGTGCAGCTCGAAGGCACCGAGAACCGCATTCTCCGTGCGCGCGAGCAGTACAACGCGGCCGTCGGCGACTACAACACCGAGCTCGGCAAGATCCGCGGTCAGGCCGTGAACAAGATCACGGGCAAGCCGTTCAAGCCGCGCATTCGCTTCCAAGCCGCAGCAGGTTCGGAGAAGGTTCCGACGGTCGACTTCGGCAAGTGAGCTCGATCCAGTGAGCTCCCGGCGCGTTCACGTTCGCCACGATTGGATTCGGCCGGCCGGGCAGCTGCTCGCGAGCCTGCTCGCGCTCGTGGTGCTTCTGTTCGCGCCGCGCGCGGCCTTCGCTGCGTTCACGGTGCCCGAGTTCGACGGCTACGTCGTCGATACTGCGGGGAAGCTGAGCGACGCCGACAAGGAAGCGATCTCCGCGAAGCTCGGAGAGTACGAAAAGGCGTCGACGAACCAGATCGCCGTGCTCGTCGTGAAGTCGCTCGAGGGGGAGCCCATCGAGGACGTCGCGTACCGCACGGCACGCACGTGGAAGGTCGGGCAGAAGGGGAAGGACAACGGCGTCCTCCTCGTGATCGCGCCGGCCGAGCGTAAAATTCGCATTGAAACGGGCAAGGGCGTCGGCGCTCAGCTCACCGATCTCCAGTCGAACGAGATCATCCGCAACAAAATCGGCCCGCGCCTCAAGGAAGAGAAGTTCCGGCAGGCGGTCGACGACGGTGTCGACGCAATCATCGCCGACCTCGGCGATCCCACCGCGCCCGAGCGCGCGGCAGCCCGCGACCGTTTGCGGAACCAGCAGGGTCAGGGGGGCGGTGGCGGCGTCCAAGCACCTCGCTCGCTCTGCGCTTCGGTCCTCCCCGTCGGCATCG
>CAXSGV010000534.1:0-4747 GCA_964236615.1 uncultured Polyangiaceae bacterium | reverse complement strand
CCGTGCGGCGGCCATCGCGTCGGCGGTCGACGGCGGCGGCGTCGCCTTTCGCGTACCTCTCCTCCGACGTCCCCGATGTGGGGGCCCGCGCCGCCGCCGATGCCCACCGTTCGATTGAAGCCTGGGCACGTCCAGCCCGTCTGGTCGGGCCACCCCTGGATTTATGCGCAGGCTATTGCCCGCGTCGAAGGTGGCGCCACCGCGGGTGACGAGGTCACGGTCACCGATCCGCGCAACAACCTGCTCGGCCGCGGTTTCTACTCGCCCGGCTCGGCCATCCCGGTGCGCCTGCTCGTGCGCGACGCGACGACCAAGCTCGACGGTGCGTTCTTTCGCCACCGCATCGAGAAGGCCATCGCCTGGCGTGAGCGGATCGGGCTCGGCCCGCACGCGGGTCACGGGGGACAAGGCCGCAACGACGACAAGACGACCGACGGCTACCGCCTCATCCACGCCGAAGGCGACGGGTTGCCCGGACTGATCGTCGATCGGTTCGCCGACATCCTCGTGATTCAGTTCCTCACGATCGGGATGAAGCTGCGCGAGTCGCTCGTGCTGCAGGTCCTCCACGATCTGCTCTCGCCGCGCGCAATCCTCGATCGCACACCGCAGTCGATGGCGCAGCTCGAAGGCTTCACGCCGGCAAGCGGCGTCGTGCGCGGCGACGCCAGCGTGAAGGAGCTCGCGTTCCACGAGCGTGGCCTCGCGTACGCCATTCCGATCGAGCTCGGACAGAAGACCGGTTTCTACTTCGATCAACGCACGCTGCGCGCGCGGGTCGAGCAGCTTGCGCCTGGCCGCCGCGTGCTCGACACGTACTCGTACGTCGGCGCGTTTGCGATGGCGGCAGCGCGCGGCGGCGCGACCGAGGTCCTCGCAGTCGACGACAGCGCGCTCGCGCTCGAGGTGGCGGCCGAGTGCGCGCGCACGAACGGGCTCGTCGAAAAAATCACGTTCACCAAGCAGGACGCGCGAAAGTCGCTGCAAGAGGCAGGCAACCGCGGCGGCTACGATCTCGTGATCGTCGATCCTCCGCGCCTTGCGCCCACGCACCGCGCGAAGGAAGCCGCGCTGCTTGCCTACGCGAAGCTCGCCGAGCTCGGCTGCCGCGCGACCACACCGGGCGGACTCCTCATCCTGTGCTCGTGCTCGGCCGCCGTCGATCTCCACGCGCTCACGCGTGCGTTGTCGACCGGAGCGCTGCGCGCGAACGTGCAGGCGATCGTGTGGGATCGCATGTTCCAAGGCGGCGATCACCCAGTGAACGCTGCTTTCGGCGAGGGCCTCTACTTGAAGGCGCTCCTCGCGCGGATCGAGCCGCGCTGATGAAGACGCTCGCCGCTCTCTCGCGCGGAACGGCGTCCGAGCTTCGCGGTGTGCTCTTCGATCTCGACGACACGCTCCTCACGCACGGCGTGCTCACGCGCGCAGCCTACGGTGCGCTCTGGGATCTTTCCGCGGCCGGCCTTCGCCTCGTTGCCGTGACGGGCCGCCCGAGCGGGTGGGGGGAGCTCATCGTCCGTCAGTGGCCGATCGCGGGAGCCGTCACCGAGAATGGCGCGGTGCTCCTCACGAAGGACGGAAAGGGGGTCGCGCGCTTCGAGCGGTGCGACGAGGTCGAACGCCGCAGTCGTCGCGTGCGTCTTGCACAGCTCGTCGAAGAGGTGCGCATGACGGTTCCCGAAGCGCGACTTGCCGACGACGTCGATGCGCGGCGCAGCGACATCACCTGGGACATCGGCGAGCGCGTCACTATGGACTCCGATCGCGTCGACGCGATCGCTCGCGTGATCGTTGCGCGCGGCGCTCGCACCACGCGCTCGAGCGTGCACATCCACGCGACGTTCGACGAAGACGACAAGGCCTCGGGCTCCATCGAGATGCTCTTTCGTGCCTACCAGGAGGACGCCGGCAGCGCCCTCGCGCGCTACGCCTTCATCGGCGACAGCGGCAACGACGCGGCTTGTTTTGCGGCCTTTCATACGACGTTCGGCGTGGCCAACGTGGCCCGCCATCTCGGCCGACTCTCGGTTCCGCCCGCGTTCGTGGCACAGGCTACGATGGGCGAGGGCTTCGCCGAGATCGCCGCGCGCATCCTCACGCTGCGCTCCCGACTGGACTAGCCGAATTAGCTGATCTGGATCTTCTTGCGGTACCAGTCTCGCGACAAACCGCGCTCATGATGGAGACGACGCTCGTGAACAAGACCACCGAAGCCGTAGAGACAGAGAAGGGCTCCGAAGATCTGGTCGCGCTCGCGCAGCGACGTCTCTACGGGAACTACCGGCCTGCGCCGATCGTGATCGACCGCGGCAAGGGCTGCGAGGTGTTCGACGCCGCCGGCAAGCGCTGGCTCGACCTCGCCGCGGGCGTCGCCGTCTGCGCTGTCGGGCACGCGCACCCCGAGCTCGTGAAGGCGATCAGCGAGCAAGCGGGCAAGGTGATGCACGTCTCGAATTACTTCCTGAACGAGCCCAACATCCGCCTCGCGGACGAGCTGTGCCGTCGCTCGGGGATGGATCGCGCCTTCTTCTGCAACTCGGGCGCCGAGGCGAACGAAGCGATGCTGAAGCTCGCGCGTCATCATTTCTTCGGCCTTGGCGAAAAGGCGCGCATGCGGGTCATCGCGTTCCACAACGCGTTCCACGGTCGCACGCTCGGTGCGCTGTCGATGACGGGCACGCCCAAGTACCGCGAGGGCTTTGGCGAGCTCGGCGCGGTGACGCACGTGCCGTACGGCGATCTCGCCGCGGTGAAGAGCGCGCTCGGTCCCGACGTCGCCGCCGTGATCGTCGAGCCGCTGCAAGGCGAGGGGGGCGTGCTCCCTGCGCCGGTCGGATTTCTCCGCGGCCTACGTGACGCATGCGACGCGGCGGGCGCGCTCCTCCTGGTCGACGAGGTGCAAACGGGCATCGGTCGGCTCGGGCGCATGTTCGGTCACGACGGCTCGGGCGCGAAGCCCGACGCGATCGCCCTCGCCAAGGGTCTCGGTGGCGGCTTTCCGATCGGCGCGATGCTCACGTCCGCGAAGGTCGCGGGCGCGCTGCCCCCCGGCACCCACGGTTCGACCTTCGGCGGCAACCCGCTCGCGTGCGCGGCGTCGCTCGCCGTCCTGCGGATCTTGGACACGGAAAAGCTCATCGAGGGGGCGAAGACCAAGGGCGAAGCGCTCGGGCGCATGCTCGGCGAGCTCGTGAAGCAACAGCCAGCCGTGTGCGAAGATCACCGCGGCGATGGGCTCCTTCGCGGGCTCGTCCTCAAGCAAGGCTTCGTCGCGCGTGACGTGCTTCCGCGCGTGCAGGATGCAGGTGTCTTGCTCACCGCCGCGGGCGATCGCGTTCTTCGTTTCTCTCCGCCGCTCGTCGTCACCGAGGCTGAGCTCGAGGAGGGCGTGCGTGCGGTCGCGGGCGTCCTCGGTCAATTCGCCGCGGCGTGAGCCGAGCGCGCGAAGCGCCAACGTTGGTCCAACGCTCGATCGCGCGAAAATAAGTTAAGGAAGCCAAGCCGCGCATCGAAGGACGATTCAGCAAGTTCGACGCCACGCGAAACGCGCGCGGACAATCGAGTGTGACGCTTCGACGCCCCATGACCGCGGTGTCATCGGGGTGTGGACGCCGTACGTCGCTGAACCCGTGGCCAGTAGGCAATACGGCTTGACGCCCGTACCCCGGCGCGATTCGGTGGCGACATGGCGGCGGAACCACGAGGACGCGAAGGCGTGCCGAAGAGCGCGTCCCGTCCCACGTGCCCCACGTGCGCCAAAGAGCTCGACCCGCTGCGGGCCGGCCAGGTGGCGATCCTCGACGGCCAGTTCCTCTACTTCTGCAACCAGGCGTGCAAGGCCGATTACTTTCAGGTGATCTCGTCGCGGCTCACGATCGACGCGCGCTGCGCTGAATCGATGAACTCACGCGCCTCGGGAGTGAACGCGCCCCCGGTCATGAAGATGACCTTGCGCGCCTCGTTCGGGCGAATCGCTGCGAACGACTGGTAGAACTCGCTGCCCGACATGTTCGGCATCATGAGGTCGCAGAAGATCAGATCGTAGGTGTTGCCCGCACGGATCAGCGCGATCGCCTCCCGTCCGTCGGCGAGCGTCGTGACCTCGTGCTGATCGCGGAGCATGCGCGAGATGGCGAGACCGACCGATGTCTCGTCGTCGATCACGAGCACGCGGCGGCGGCGCGCAGGGCCCGACGCGGCGACCGCCGTCGTGCGCTCCGCTGCGCCAGACGATGGTGGCAGAACCACGCGGAACGCGGCCCCGCCCTGGCCCCCGCTCTCGGCGAGCAAGCGTCCACCGAGCGCGGCGACGATGCCGTGCGATGTCGACAGCCCGAGGCCCATCCCCGCGCCGACCGGCTTCGTCGTGAAGAAGGGGTCGAAGATCCGGGGCAGGACGTCCGCGGCGATGCCGGGGCCGGTGTCCCTGACCTCCGCAGAGGCCGAGCCGTCCGGACCGGTCCAGGTCGAGATGGTGATCTCGTGGTGGTCGGCGCGGCCTTCTCCGATGGCCTGCGCCGCGTTGATCAGGAGGTTCACGAACACCTGCACGAGCGGCCCGTCCGTCGCGTCGACGAGCGGGGTCGCGCCGAAGCTGGTGCGAACGGAGGCGGAGTGCCGCACCGCATTGGTGGTGAGCTTCACCGCCGTCTCGATGATGGTGCGCAGGTCGCGCGGCACCCGGAGCTCGTCGCTCGCGCGCGCTATGCTCTTGATATCGAGGACAAGGCGCGCGACGCGGGTC
>CAXSGV010000533.1:0-4757 GCA_964236615.1 uncultured Polyangiaceae bacterium | reverse complement strand
TCAACTTGTTGATGGTCTCGATCATGTGGACCGGGATGCGGATGGTCCGCGCCTGATCGGCGATGGCGCGCGTGATGGCCTGACGGATCCACCAGGTCGCGTAGGTCGAGAACTTGTAGCCGCGCTTGTACTCGAACTTGTCGACCGCCTTCATGAGGCCGATGTTGCCCTCCTGAATGAGGTCGAGGAACTGCAGGCCGCGGTTCGTGTACTTCTTCGCGATCGAGACGACGAGGCGGAGGTTCGCTTCGACGAGCTCGGCCTTCGCGCGCTCGGCGACGCGCTCGCCCTCACGGATCTCGTGGTAGGTGCCGCGAAGCGCCTTGATGTCGAGGCCGAGCTCTTCTTCGACCTTCTTGAGGTTCTTGACCGACGAGGAGTGGTTCGCGAGGACCTCCTCGAGCGGGACACCGTGGCGGCGCTTGAAGCGGCGCTCGGCGTTGACGTCGCCCTTGGCGACGCGCGCCTCCTTGCGGAGGAGATCCATGTCGACGCCGGTGCGCTTCTCGAGCTCGGTGGAGCCGCTCTCGGCGCGCTCGACCTTCTGGATGAGCGAGCGGAGCTTCATGACGACGCGATCGATCGTCTTCTTGTTGAGACGCATCTCTTCGAGCGTCTCGACCATCTTGGCGCGGTTCTGCTCGATCTCGGCCTCGATGCTCTTCTTCTTCGTGACGGCCGCAGTAGCGAGCGCCTCACGGAAGTCGGAGCCGACCTTGTCGAGGTGCTTGACCTTGTCGATCAGGCGAAGCGTCTTGCGATCGGCCTCCTCCTCGTCGAACTCGCGCTCCTCGTCGTCGCCGTCGCGGATGATCTCCTTGACGCGGATCTTGTGCTTACGGAGCTTGTCGCCGAGATCGATGATCTCGCGGACCGCGACCGGGCTGTTGAGGATGGCGCCGAGGATCGTGTGCTCGCCCGTCTCGATGCGTTTCGCGATCTCGACCTCGCCCTCGCGCGTGAGAAGCGAGACGCTCCCCATCTTGCGGAGGTACATGCGAACGGGGTCGTTCGACTTCGAGTAGTAGGAGCCGTCCTCGCCGTCGTCCTTGCTGCTGCTGCGCGACTCGTTGCCGCGCGACGTCTGCTTGCTCTTGTCGGCGGCTTCCTCGGCGGCGATGCGCGTCGGGGCGATCTTGACCTGCGTGGCGGCGTCGACGATCTCGATGTCCTCGTCGCCGAGGGCGCCCATCACGTCGTCCATCTGATCGGCGACCACATCGGCCGGCAGCGCGTCGTTGACCTCTTCGTAGGTCAGGAAGCCCTTCGACTTTCCGACTTCGATGAGCTGCTGCACTTCCTTGCTGCTGCGGTCGCGGTTCTTCGTCGCCATCGTTTGCTTACCTCGCCTGCTGTTGCGTGCTGTGCTGCTGCTTGGTCGTGCTTGCTTGCTGCGTGCTGCTGCTCGTGCGCTGCTGCCTGTGCGCTGCTGCTCGGGGCCAGGTACGGGCGCTGCGGACCGCAAGAAAGAATCCGTCCTAATACTCAGGTTTTCGGTACGGTCCAGCCCCTAAGAGCCTTTTTTCTCGCGAAACATTGGCACGATTCTTAACCCTGGTACTTCGCTACCCCAGCCAGCTCGCGGGCACGTGTCGTCTCGTGCCCCCGGCCGCCCCTCAGCGGGCGTCACCCGCGACGGATGCCGTGACGAGCGCGTGCTCGCTCCATGGCGTCGGCACCGAGCGAAATCGATGCATCCCAGTCCCCCTCGGACTTGTGTTGTTCCCGGGCAATGTCGTCGGTCTCTTGGGTGAGAACGAGCCGGCGAAGGCTCTCCGCCGCTTCGATCAGATCCGCCTTCGCCTCCTCGATGGTCTCGTGCTTCGGCGACGCGACCCGCTCGCGCGCAAAGGCCTGGATGGCAGGGGGCACTTGCGCAAGGAAGCGGTCGACGTCGAGCCCGCGCCCACTGGAAGACTCCGCCAGGGCTGCAACGGTGCGCGCCGAGGGTCCTTCGAGGAGTGACAGGAGCGGCGCGACCTCCGCGTCGGGAAGGAGCTCGGGGTACTCGATGAGCGCGCCGACGATCCGGCCCTTCTCCGATGACCCGGCGGGCTTGTGCGCGATGCGCGCGCGCTTGGGATCGCTGTTCGGATCGACGTACGCGGGCCGAGGACCGGCGCTCGCGAGCGCCTTCTTCACGTTGGCTTCGAGCGCACGGAACGCGTCGCTCGAGCGCTGGAGATCGAGGCGCCCCGCGAGCTGGTCGGCGTAGGATTTCGCCATGCTGCGGATGAGAGGATCGTCCTCCTCCGCGAGCAGCTTGGCGACCTCGCCCACGCGCGCCGCGCGCTCGTAGGCATCGGCGCTGTTGAAAGAGGCGTCGAGCGCCTCGTCGATCAAGAACTCGAGCATGCCGCGCGCGCGCCCCACGATTTCGCGGAGCGCGTCCACCCCCTTGGTTCGGGCAAGGTCGTCTGGATCCACACCCTCGGGCAAGTTCGCCACCTTCGAGGAGAGCCCCGCGTCCTTCAGCGGTGCGCGCGACAGGCGCGTCGCCTTCTTGCCCGCGGCGTCGCCGTCGAAGAGCAAAATCGCGGTGCCAGCGAAGCGCTTCAAGAGCTTCGCCTGCTCGAGCGTGAAGGCCGTTCCGAGCGGCGCGCAGACGTTCTTCATGCCGCGCGCGTGGAGCGACACGACGTCGAAGTTTCCTTCGACGAGCACCGCCGTCTCCTCCGCGCGGATGGCGTGACGGGCCTGGTAGAGCCCAAAGAGCATCTGGCCCTTCGTGTAGATCGGGCTCTCCGGCGAATTGATGTATTTCGCAGGCTTGTCCTCGCGATCCTGTTCCTCTGGAAGAGGATCGAGCGAGCGGCCCGAGAACGCGACCACGCGACCTTGAGGATCCATCACGGCGAACATGAGACGATGGCGGAATCGGTCGTAGTAGCCAGTGCCGCTCGACCGCGGAACGAGAAGGCCGACGTGCTCGGCCGCGACCGGTGAGACGCCCTGCGCCTTCAGGAAATTGGTGAGCCCTTCCCATCCCGGTGGCGCATAGCCGATGCGGAACGCTTGGAGCGTGTCGTCGACCTCGGTGAACACCTTGTCCTCGGCCTCGCTCTCCCCTTCGGTGGGGGGATGCACGGTCGGGACGAGCCCGCGCCGCGCGAGCTCCTCGAGCGCGTAGCCGCGTTGCGGGTGCTGCTGAAGCTCGTGCTCGAAGTACGTCGCCGCGAGCTGGTTCACGGCATAGAGATCGTCCTTCTGCTTTCGCTGACGATCGACCTCCGTGCGCTCGCGGAAGTCTTCCGTGATCTCGACGCCTGCGCGCTCGGCCAGATCGCGCACGGCCTCGGGGAAGGTCGCGCCCTCCATCTTCATCAGGAAATCGATCGCGCTCCCGGCCTCTTTGCAACCGAAGCAGTGAAAGAAGCCGCGGTCGGGGTTCACGTGGAAGCTCGGCGTCTTCTCCTTGTGGAAGGGGCACAGGCCGACGAACGTGCGGCCGCGCCGCTTCAACGACGGCACGCTCTCGGTGATGAGCGCGACGATGTCGGTTCGGTCGCGGACGAGCGCGATGGTCTCGGGCGAGATCAACGACGAGTCCCCTCACGCATTCGGCTCGAAGGGGTGGCAGAGCGCGCGCCGCCGGTCAAGCGGTGCGGCGCTCCTACACGACGCGTCACGGCGGGCAGGACACGGGTGACGTGTCCATCACGACATCGTCGATCCACACGTCGAGGGGCGCGTTCATATCGTGGAAGCTCCAGGCGCCGACGAAGAGTTGGTTGATCGCCGGACCATACCAGGGCGAGGTCACGGCCGTCGGCGCGACGCAGCCTTTGCCGTGATCGTCGACCGAGACGATCGGGGTCGCAGCGCCGTCTTTGTACATGCGGAGCTTGCGCGTCACCGAGTCCATTTCGAAGGACACGCACGCCCACGCCGACGGCATCGGGGTGGCGCTCTGGGTCGAGCAGTCGTGGTAGGGCTCGGTCGGCGTGCCGGCGAGCCCGTAAACGAAGCTGTAGGTGTTGACGCCGTTCTTCGGCAGCGAGCTCAGGATGTACGAGGCGTTGCGGCCCGCCGCTGGCGATCCAGGCTCGGCGCCGCCGTCGATGTACATCATCATTCGTCCGTAGACGTGAGTCGGCTTGGTGGTGAAGATCGGCTGCGCGCCCTCGGCGAAGAGGCGGCCCCCCGCCGTCACGGCGTTGTCGATGTGGACATGGAGCGCGTTCGCGCCCGACATCTTGTGCGTTCCGTCGAGGCGCATCGACGCGCCCGTGTTCAGCGCGGCACGCCATGGTCCGAATTTTTGCTGGTTGGCGATCGTCGTGACGCCGGTGTACCCGTCGAACTTTTCGCAAAAGAGCGCGGAGCCACACGGGTCGGCGGGGCCCGCTTCGACGCGGCCGTCGAGCGCGGCGTCGCTGGCGCCGTCCGTCTCTGCGCGTGCGTCCACGAGGCTCGATCCGTCGGACGGTTGCACGCCCGCGTCGAGGAGCGCGCCGGCATCGAGGGTCGCGCCCGGATCGTCCTTCGTCGAATCATCAGCGCACGCCGCAAAGATGACCGCACCGCCGATCGCGAACGCCGACCGCGAGCATCTCATCGAGATCTTCATGCCTTTACCTCCGCTCAGGAGCTTCGCATGCTCTTCGTCCGCTGGCTGCGCGCGTCGACGCGCTCCGGGCCACAGAGAGCGCCTTCGTCTCGGATGACCCGGCGTCGCCTTCGGCCCTGACCATCGCGGCTCTAGTCAAGGACGCTTGACCAAGCCAATCGGTTAGTCAAGGATACGTTCCTAAGGC
>CAXSGV010000532.1:0-4761 GCA_964236615.1 uncultured Polyangiaceae bacterium | reverse complement strand
CCGACGGAGAATTTTTCGAACAGCGGCGCGGTCCCGAAGATGCCGCCGACGAAGCCCTCGATCTTGAGGACGTGACCCCACGGCAGGCTCGTCCACCGCGCCGCGCGCATCTGGAGCTTCGTGTACGGGTAGTCGCTTCCGAGCGGCGTGAGCGAGGCGTCGGCGAGGAGCCCGAGGCGCACGCCACGCGTCGGAAGGAACGGCTCGTCGCGCGTGTCGTGGACGAGCGTGCCGCGGATCGTCGACAGCACCGAGCCGCCGCGGTGGATCATGAAGTCGATCGGCTCGACGTCGAGGCCGCGCTTGTGGCTCGCGGCGAGTGGGAACGTCGCGTCGATCTTCTCGAGGCGGTAGTCGACGAAGAAGCGCGTGGAGATGCCGAGGTCGTGTCCGGCGCCAATGAGCCCGCCAAAGCGCCGGTAGGACACGACTGCGAAATCCTGCACGCCGGTTTGCGCCGGATCGTCGACGAGGACGTCTCGGTTACCGAAAAAATCGCGCGCGCTGTTGTAGAGGACCTCGGCTTCGACCGCCCACGAGCCCCCCACGAACTGCGGATCGACGAAGCGCGAACGGAGCGCGAGCTGGCGATCGGCGACCGCAAAGGCGCCGCCGAGCGCGACGCCGGTGCCGGCGAGGTTCGTCTCCGAGACGTCGGCGCCGCCGTACGCGGTGAGCGGGCGCGCCGATCCGTTGGGCTCCGCGTCCGCCGAGAGGCCAAGCCAGATGCCGTTGATGACGATCGTGTTGCGTTCGATCACCTCGACGACGAGCACGACGTAGCCGCGTCGTGTGCCTTTCCGCAACGACAGCTGCACGTCGCGGAAGAAGCCCGTGCCGAGAAGTCGAAAGCGCGTGAGCTCGAGCTCGGCGTCATCGACGTCGAGCGTGTCACCCGCCTTGAACGTGATGTAGCGAAGGACGACGCGCGCGAGCGTCGTCGTGTTGCCGCGGACCTCGACCCCCTCGAGGAAATAGCGAAGACCGACGCGACCGGGCGCGCGCACGATCGACTGCGAAGGCTGGTACGCGGGGGGAGGCGCTTCCTCCGCGTCTTCCGGTTCTTCGGGCGGCGCAGGCGGCGCGGGCGGCGCGCCCACGGGCGTACCGATGGTCGCCGGCGGCGGCTCGGGTGCGGGACCAGGCGCGGGCGCGCCTGTGGCACCCGATGTCTGCGGCGGCGTGATCTCGCCCCCCCACGTGCGGATCGGCTGCGCCCACGCCGGTTTGACGGCGAACGCGAGGATCACGAATGTCGCCAGAGCGACGAACGCGCCTCGCAGTGGACCGGCTGACTGGGTGCACATCTGGTACCGATGCACGTTGGACGGAGAGGCTACGCCTTGTAATCGGCCTGGCGCTCGGGAACCGCCGCTTGGGCAGCCTCGCTCGCCAGCGCCGCGTTGGCCGCTGCGCACGTGCGGGGGTAGGGCGTGAGATCCACGCCGAAGCGTTGCGCGTTGTACATCTGCGGCACGAGGTACACGTCGGCCATCGTGAGCGCGTCGCCGTAGGCGTACTTGCCATCGATGCCCTGCACTTCGTAGGTCGCCATCAAGGCTTCGAACGCAGACAGCCCGCGCGCGATGAAGTGGCGCGCCCACTCCTTGCGAACCGCCGGATCGTCCGACGCGCGCTTGAGAACATTGAGGTTCTGCAGGGGCTGGGTGTTCGAGTTGATCACCTCGACGAGCGCGCGCACCTGCGCTTTGTTCCACGGCTCCTTCGGCAAGAGCGCGGGCGTCGGGAACAGATCTTCGAGCAGCTCGATGATGGCGACGCTCTCGACCATGGGACGACCATCGATGAAGAGGCACGGCACGTACCCCGTGGGGCTCCGCTTTTTGTGCTCCTCCCGGTCGTGCTCCCCCTCGAGCAGGTTGATCGGGATCGACTCGTACGCGAGGCCCTTCACCGCGAGCGCGATGCGAACGCGGTACGACGAGGACGACCGCCAGTACGTGTAGAGGACGAGGCGCGAGCCGGATGCCATCGCGCGAATATGGATCAGAAAAGGATCGACGGAGGAGAATGTCTTCGGCATCGTTCCGCCGTGCATAGATCCCTCGTCGCGTGCTCGTTCGTCTTCGCTGCTTCCTTCGCCGGGTTTACTGGCTGCGCAAGCGAAGACTGGGGCGGCCCGAAGGGTCCTCCGCCCGCTCCTGCGGCGTCGGCTCCGCCGGCACCGGTAGCGATCCCGACCACCTCCGCGAGCGCTCGCCCGACGGCGTCCAACGACGTGATGGGCAGCGCTTCGAGCACGCCTCCGAAAAGCGAGACCCCGAAGAGCGAAAAGGGCGATGCGGGGGGCGGCATGGTGGCGTCGGTCGAAGGGACCTTGTCCGGAGGCAAGCTGCCGGGCTGGGAAGACGCGCTCGCCGGGATGCGTCCGAGCTTGAAGCAGTGCGTCGAGGGCAAGGGCGAGATCGACGCGCTCGTCGAGCTCGCGCTGAAGATCGGACCCAAGGGCGAGGTCACCAACGTCGACAAGACCGGCGGCTCGCAGTTCGCCGAGGGCGCCGTGCCGTGCCTCGTGAAGCGCCTCGAAGCGGCGCAGTTCAAGAAGCCCACCGAGGGCACGCCGCGCCTCACGATCCGCGTGAAGCTCAAAAAGGAGTGATGCGGCTCGGGCTCGGGCTCGGGCTGGGTTTGGGCTGGGCTCGTTCAGCGCGTGAACGACTTCACGCAGTAGTCGAGCTCCGCCTGATCGATGACGGCGTCGGGGAGCACCGGCGGCGTGACGAAGGGCGGGTTTACAAAATCGAAGAACTCGAGCAGCGGATCGGCGTTGGCGTCGCGGGCCGTCAGCGCAGGGAGCTTGAAGCGCGTCTCGAGAAAGCGCGTGATGCTCGTGTGGTCGTGCACCACGTGCGACACGAAGCCCTTCTTCGCGAACGGCGAGACGACGATGAGCGGTACGCGAACGCCGAGCTGATCGAAGCCCCCCGTGGGCTCCTCGTCCCTCTCGAAGATCGGCGCGGTAGCGTCGGGCGCACAGGCCTTCGGCGGCGCGACGTGGTCGAAGATGCCGCCGTGCTCGTCGTAGGTGATGAAGAGCGCGGACCGCTTCCACTGCGGGCTCTTCATCATCGCGTCGACCACGTCGTGCACGAACTTCTGCCCCACCTGCACGTTGCCCGGCGGGTGCTCGTCGTCTTGCTTCGCGCCCGTGGAGTTGAGCTTGGGATCGAGGAAGACGACGCTCGGTAGCTTGCCGGCAGCGGCTTGCTCGTAGAACTCGGCGATTCGGAACACGACGGGACGCTCCCAGCGGTTGACGATCCGGGTGCCGGCAACGACGGCCGCTCCGACCGACCCGTCGCCGTAGATGTTCCAGTCGACGTGACGCTTCTCGAGCTCGTCGAAGATCATCGCGTCCGACTCGGGGTAGACGAAGGGCGTGATGTCGGGCAGCGCGTTCTGGGTGTGACCGAAGCTCGTCGCCGAGTAGAGGTACATGCGGTTCGGCCACGTCGGCCCGGGCACCGAGCAGAAGTAGCGGTCGCCGATCCCGAACGTGCTCGCGAGCCCGTAATAAAAAGGGAGCTCCTTCTCGTCGTAGTAGCTGAGCGCGCGCTCGCCATTCTGGAACTCCATCGGCATGTCAGGAAGGAGCTCGCTCCAGCCCTGGTTCGTGTCGAAGAAGCCGTCCATCTTGCCGTCGTCGATCTGATGGTGCGTGCCCGACCACTCGTGGTTCGTGTCGAGAAAGCACATGTGCTCGGCGCGGTGGAACGGGTGCGAGGCGCCCGCCTTGTCGACCTCGACTGTCGTGTCGGGCGCGCCGTCGATGTCGTCGCGCTTTGCGAACTTCCCGAGGTGCGCGAAGTAGTGATCGAACGACCTATTTTCCTGCATCAAGATGACCACGGTGTCGATCGGGATGTCGCTCCCCACGACCGACGACTTGCCGAGGGTCTCCGCGGGCATCGCGCCGCGCGCAAAACCACACGAGGCGCGCTTGGCCTCGGCCTCCGCGTCGTCGGGACGTGTGACGTCGCGGTCCCACTCCTTCGGCGTAGCCGCTCGCGTGTCGGGAGGCGCTGCGGGGGTGCTCGAGCTGCACGCCACCGCGACGGTGACCAGGGCGAGCGGAAGGAGCGGCATCAAATGCGAGCGCGTTGTCATCTGGCTTGATTCTGCCATCGGGCCGGATGCAGAGTTGGCAAATGAGCGAGCCCCTCCCCGCGCTTCCCGAAATGTCAGCCGAAGAGATCGTGCGTCTCTCGAAGAAGCACACGATGTTCGAGTGGTCCGCACAATCGGCGGTCGATCCGATCCCGGTCGCGAGCGCGAAGGGCTCGTGCTTTTTCACGCCTGACGGCAAGCGTTGGCTCGACTTCAACAGCCAGCTCATGAGCGTGAACATCGGCCACGGGGACACGCGCGTGATCGACGCGGTCCAGAAGCAGGTCGCGAAGCTCGCGTATGCGAATCCGTTCATGGCGCATGAGGGGCGCGCGCGCCTCGGACAGAAGCTCGCCGAGCTTTGCCCGGGTGACATGGACGCGTTCTTCTTCACGAACGGCGGCGCCGAAGCCAACGAGAACGCCATCAAGATTGCGCGTCTCTACACCGGGCGCTCCAAGATCCTCGCGCGCTACCGCAGCTACCACGGTGGTACGTCCGGCGCGATGACGCTCACCGGCGATCCGCGGCGCTGGGCGGCGGAGCCCGGCATGCCTGGCGTCGTACGCTTTCCCGACTTCCACAAGGTCACGAGCGAGGTCGTCGTCGCAGCGCGCAAGGGCGTCGACACCG